>NZ_JAIMIA010000004.1 GCF_019966495.1 Tateyamaria pelophila
AGACGATGTCATCAAGCAGTACCTGGAATTACATTCCGACAAATGATGCCTCCGGCGTCAGCCGGTGGTCCTTCACTTGCAGGGGCTGAAACCCGAACAGGTCGTTCCATCGCAGTACCTGTCTTGCACGATGCACAAAAAAACGCGCCCTGTCACTGGGCGCGTTTTGTCGTTTTCAACGGGGTATGCCTGTGATCAGGGAATGATCCGCGTATACTTCGTGCCTTCCAGCGTCGCGCCGACCCGCAGTCCCGCGCGGGCAAAGATGACGGCGATAATTGGAGCAAGCGCCGTTGTGGTTTCAGCGGCGAGGCCATCACCCTGATTTGAGATGACGTATTCGACGTCACCGCCCGCCGCCCAACCGGGCGACCGGCGGAAATCAGCAAGCGCATCTTCGGTCATGAAGAACAGCACATGCGCAGATTGCTGCGCACCGATTTGCAGGCCACCGGAACCCTTGACCATCGAGTAATAATCAACGGTCACATTGTCGATGATGAGGGCGCCACGTCCATATCCGGCACCAAAACCAAAGCCTGCTTCCGTGACCAGAGGCATGACCAGCATGCCATTGGCCTTTTGAGCGAGGTCCGCCGTATTGGGATAGCTGCGATACATCTCGGCCAGAGTGGCACTGACCCGCGCGTCTATCGTTGCGGCACCCGAGCTGCCGACACCGTTGCCACATGCCGCGACCACACCGGTGCTGGCCAATGCGCCCGCAGCGAACACGCGCCGCGAAATCCTGAAATCTGTCATTGTGAACCGCCTGTATAGTTCATTTAAATGCGCGGTTTACCCACGCTTACGCGCAATTATACGCCTAACAATACAAGTTGTCACCCATTTGAGCCGGAATGGCGAATTTATGCCGGAGTGCGGATGGCGCACCAAGGGTGCGCCTTACGGGCCAATGGCTCGGCCATTGCGCTTGGGGTAGGCGTCTGGCACCCGACAAAAGCATTCGCAAATGCAACGCTCGCTCATACTGTTGCGCACGACACGTGCCCATTGCCCGTAAGGCGGAGGCACATCCTCCGCCCCGTGCAGATCACCGTTTGGCCAGAAGTCTCGCGGCTGCGGGGGCAAAGTAGGTCAGGATGCCGTCGCAACCAGCGCGCTTGAAGGCCATCAGGCTTTCCAACATCACCCGGTCATGGTCGATCCAGCCATTTTGAGCGGCGGCCATGATCATCGCGTATTCCCCCGACACCTGATAGGCGAACGTCGGTGCGCCAAAGCTGTCTTTGACCCGCCGACAGATATCGAGATAGGGCATTCCGGGTTTGACCATCACCATATCCGCACCATCGGACAGATCGCGCTCGATCAGGCGCAATGCTTCGTCGGAATTGGCGGGGTCCATCTGATAGGTTTTCTTGTCGCCCGTGAGCGCGCCGGATGCGCCCACCGCATCGCGGAAAGGGCCATAGAAGGCCGACGCATATTTCGCGGCATAGCTCAGGATCATCACATTCTGGTGGCCTGCGGCCTCCAGCGCTGTCCGGATCGCGCCGATACGTCCGTCCATCATGTCTGAGGGTCCGATGATATCGGCCCCGGCCTCTGCCTGGGCAAGCGCCATCTTGACGAGTGCCTCGACGGTGCGGTCGTTCACGATCTCGCCGTCTTCGACAAATCCGTCGTGGCCGTTGATATTATAGGTATCCAGCGCCACATCCGTCATGATCGCAATCTCGGGCACGGCGGCCTTGATCGCGCGGATCGCGCGGTTGGCGTGGTTGTCCGGGTCCCACGCGCCTGCGCAATCCTCGGTCCGCTCTTCCAGTCCGGTATAGGGGAAAATGCAGATCGCCGGGATGCCCAGATCGGCGGCCTCGCGCGCGGCCTCGACCACCTTGTCGACGGACCTACGCAGGACGCCGGGCATGGAGGGGATCGGCTCTTCGATCCCTTCGCCACTGCGCACGAAGACCGGCCATATGAAATCATCGACGGTCAGCGTGTTCTGGCGGACCATTCCGCGCACGGCTGGCGATTGGCGTACGCGGCGCAGGCGGGTGGCGGGGTAGGAAGCTTGGGTAGGGCGCATGGGTCTGTCCACTTTGATTGACAGCTCAGGGGTGCCACGGATTTTTGCGCTTGCCAAGGGTAGGCATCCTTCAAAAGCGCGGTTAAGAGAGTCAGGACATTCCGCAAAGCAAGAATTCCCTCCTTGGACTGGTACGAAACAATCTTTGAGCTGATCGACATGCGCTCGTTCTCGAACCTGTGGTTCTGGATCGCGTTGGCGGTTGTGTGGTCGACGGCCAGCCACTGGGTTCTGGGCGTTCCATTCGATATGGTCGCGCGCGCCCGGCGCAATGGCGGACAATCGGCCGCCGACCTTGAGGATATGGTCCGGATCAACACCAACCGGATCCTGTTTATCGGCAATGTGTCGGGCTTGTGGGTGCTGGGGCTGACCTGTTTTGTTTTGACCGGGCTCGGCCTGCTCGGGTTTGTCTACCGGGTCGAGTTTGCGCAGGCGCTTTTCTTGCTGGGCTTGCCGATGTCCTTCGTGGGAGCACTGAACCTGTCGACCGCGCGTCTGATCCATGATGAGCAGTCGACAGGCCCGGCGCTCTGGCGCCGTCTGTCGCGCCATCGCACCTTTGTACAGGCCATCGGGATGGTGTCGATTTTCGTGACTGCCTTGTGGGGGATGTACCAAAACTTGGCAGTCGGGCCGTTTGGGTCCTGATCTGCGGTTGACTCGCGCTGTCAAAGCCCCAATTGAAGCGTCCTGTCCAAAACAAGTCATGGCCCGATGCCCGCACCCACTCATATCACCGTCTCTGGCGCGCCCGAAGGCTTTGACGCCCGCCTGATCCTGGAAGAGGTGGCCAAACAGGGTGCCGTCTTGCATGTCGCGCGTGATGACAAGCGGCTGGCCGCGATGCAGGCTGCGCTGCGGTTTTTTGCACCCGATATGCCGGTATTGGTATTTCCGGGTTGGGATTGTCTGCCCTATGACCGGGTGTCGCCCAACGCCGACATCTCCGCGCAGCGCATGGCGACACTGGCGGCCTTGGTGCACAAGATGCCCAGCCAATATGTGGTGCTGACCACGTTGAATGCGGCGACGCAACGTGTGCCTGCGCGCGCGCTGTTACAAGAGGCCGCGTTTTCTGCCTCCGTCGGCAGTCGCGTGGACGAGGCCAGTCTGCGCAACTTCCTTGTGCGCATGGGCTTCGTTCAAAGCCCGACCGTGATGGAGCCGGGCGATTACGCGATCCGGGGCGGCATCATCGACATATACCCGCCGGGCGATCTGGGTCCTGTGCGGCTGGACCTGTTTGGGGATGTGCTGGACGGCGCGCGCCGCTTTGATCCGGCGACGCAACGGACCACCGAAAAGCTGGATGTGATCGAACTGGCGCCTGTGTCCGAGGTGATCCTCGATGACGCGGCCGTCACGCGCTTTCGCCAAAGCTATCGTCTGGAATTTGGTGCGGCGGGCACAGATGATCCGCTCTATGAGGCGATCAGTGCGGGGCGCAAGCATCAGGGTGCGGAACACTGGATGGCGTTTTTTCACGACCATCTCGAGACACTTTTCGACTACGTACCCAAGGCGGCAATCACGCTGGACGAGCAAGTCACCCCGACGCGGCTGGCCCGCTGGGATACGATTGCGGATCAATACGAAACGCGCCGTCTGGCGATGGCCAACCGCTCCAAGATGGACAGCGTTTACAAGCCTGCGCCGCCCGCCGGTCTTTATATGGACGATGCGGCGTGGGAGGCTGCGGTGGCAGGCCACCGTGTGTTGCAGCTGGCCGCGCTGCCACAAGCGACCGGCCTTGGCGTGACGGATGCGGGCGGGCGCATCGGGCGCAATTTCGCACCTGAGCGCCAACAGGAAACCATCAGCCTTTTCGGGGCTTTGGCAGTGCATATTAAAGCAAAACTGCAAGATGCTCCTGTGGTTGTCGCCAGCTATTCCGATGGCGCGCGCGAACGTCTGACAGGATTGATCGAAGACGAAGGACTGGCCGAAGTCATTCCGATCACCGACGGAACGCGCGTTGGGAAACGCGGCTTGCACCTGACCGTCTGGGCTTTGGAGCACGGGTTTGAAGCGCCGGGTCTGACCGTGATTTCCGAGCAGGATGTCTTGGGTGATCGTCTGATCCGTCAACCCAAACGCAAGCGGCGGGCCGAAAACTTTCTGACCGAAACGCAATCCTTGTCCCCCGGTGATCTGGTCGTGCATGTAGACCACGGCATTGGCCGTTATCAGGGGATGGAGGTCGTGACGGCGGCAGGGGCGGCGCATGAGTGTCTGCTGCTGGAATATGCCGAAAACTCCAAGCTGTATCTGCCGGTCGAGAACATCGAACTGCTGTCCAGATATGGCCATGAAGAAGGTTTGCTGGATCGTCTGGGCGGCGGCGCGTGGCAGTCCAAAAAGGCCAAGCTCAAGGAACGCATCCGTGAGATGGCCGACAAGCTGATCCGGATTGCGGCCGAGCGGGCCTTGCGCAAGGCCCCGGTGCTCGAGCCGCCTGCGGGCCTGTGGGATGCGTTCAGCGCGCGTTTCCCCTATCAGGAGACAGATGATCAACTGGCCGCCATCGGCAATGTCATCGACGATCTGACCAGTGGCGCGCCGATGGATCGGCTGATTTGTGGCGACGTCGGTTTTGGCAAGACCGAGGTGGCGATGCGCGCGGCCTTCGTGGCGGCGATGTCCGGTGTCCAGGTGGCCGTGATCGCGCCCACGACACTGCTCGCACGGCAACACTACAAAAGCTTTGCCGAACGGTTCCGAGGGCTGCCTGTCCAGGTTCGTCAACTCAGCCGGTTTGTAAGTGCCAAGGATGCCAGCGCCACCCGTGACGGGATGTCACGCGGCACGGCGGATATCGTGATCGGCACCCATGCGCTGTTGGCCAAAGGCGTGCGGTTCCAGAACCTTGGCCTGCTCATCATTGACGAAGAACAGAAATTCGGCGTGACCCACAAGGAACGCCTCAAGCAACTGCGCAGTGATGTCCACGTTTTGACCCTGACGGCAACACCGATCCCGCGCACACTGCAACTGAGCCTGACCGGCGTGCGAGACCTGTCGATCATCGGCACGCCGCCTGTCGACCGCCTCGCGATCCGCACCTATGTGAGCGAGTTTGATGCGGTGACCATCCGCGAGGCGTTGCTGCGCGAGCATTATCGCGGGGGACAATCATTTTATGTGGTACCGCGCATCAGCGATCTGCCCGAGATCGAGGAATTCCTGAAGGCGCAACTGCCTGAACTGACTTACGTTGTGGCTCACGGTCAGATGGCGGCGGGAGAATTGGACGACCGCATGAACGCGTTTTATGACGGCAAATACGATGTGCTGTTGGCGACGACGATCGTCGAGTCGGGTCTTGATATCCCGACCGCCAACACGATGGTGATCCATCGTGCCGACATGTTCGGATTGGCCCAGCTGTATCAGATCCGGGGCAGGGTCGGGCGCTCTAAGACCCGCGCTTACGCGTACCTCACGACCAAACCGCGGGCGAAGCTGACCGCCACTGCCGAAAAGCGCCTGCGCGTTCTGGGCTCGCTCGATACGTTGGGGGCCGGGTTTACGCTGGCCTCGCAGGATCTGGACATTCGCGGGGCGGGTAACCTGCTGGGCGAAGAGCAATCGGGCCAGATGCGCGATGTGGGTTTCGAGCTTTATCAATCCATGCTGGAAGATGCGATAGCCAAGATCAAGGCGGGCGAAATGGAAGGCCTGTCCGAGGCGGACGAGCAATGGGCACCGCAGATCAATCTGGGTGTGCCGGTTCTGATCCCCGAGGCCTATGTGCCGGATCTGGATGTGCGGCTGGGCCTCTATCGCCGACTGTCTGGCCTGTCGACCAAGGTCGAATTGGAAGGGTTCGCCGCCGAATTGATCGATCGGTTTGGCCCGCTGCCGCGGGAGGTCAACACGCTGATGCTGGTGGTGCGGATCAAGGCCATGTGCAAACGCGCAGGCATCGCCAAACTGGATGGTGGACCAAAGGGCGGTGTCATCCAGTTTCACAATGACAAGTTCGCCTCACCGCAGGGTTTGGTCGAGTTCATTCAGGATCAGCGCGGGCTTGCCAAGGTCAAGGACAACAAGATCGTGGTGCGGCGCGACTGGACCAAGGAAGCCGACAAGATCAAAGGCGCGTTTGCGATTGCCCGCGATCTGGCGGAAAAGGTCATTGCGGAGAAAAAGCGCAAAACCAAAGCCTGAGGCGTGCGGCAGAAAGCGCGCGACGCCCACAAGGCTCAGGCGACTTCGCGTTGCTCTTCGAGCCGCATCAATTGCATCAAACCACCGCCCACCATGCAGCCGACAAGTACGGTTCCGGCCAGGGCCAAGGGCGTCGGGTCGAAAATCATGCTGACCAACGATGCAATGCAAGCGCCCATCACAGTAGAAACCGAGCCGATCACCGATGCCGCCATCCCCGCGATATGGCCCATCGGCTCCATCGCGATGGCATTGAGGTTGGCGATGGTCAGCCCGCTTTGAAACATGACGCCGAATTGCCAGAGGATGTAGAAGGCAAAGACGCCGTGCATGTCGGTAAACAAGAACAGCACAAATGTTAAAGAAATCAGCACCTGCACACTCAACGCCCAGGTGATCAGCTTGCGCATCCCGTACCGTCCGACGATCTTGGCGTTCAGCAGGCTGGCCACACCTGATATGGCCGCGATGGCACCAAACCAGTAGGGGAAGCTCTCGGCGCGATCAAACGCCAGTTCAAAGATCGGCTGCACCATGGTCAGGATCGTGAAAAGGATCATCATCGTGATCGTCTGCACAAGGATCGACAGACGCACGGTTGGGTGTACCAGCATTTGCCGAATCGCATCGACCATAAGCGCCCATTTCATCGGGCGTCGATCTTCGACGGGCAGGGATTCACGCATCCGCGTGCCAAACCAGATCAACAGGATCACACCGAACAGCAAGAACGCGCCGAAAATCATCCGCCAGCCAAAGGCCTTCGTGATCATCATGCCGATCAACGGGGCCACCCCCGGCACCAGCAGGAACACCATCATGGTCAGCGACAGAATGCTGGCCATCGCACGTCCCGAATACAGATCCCGGATGATCGCCGCAGAGACGACACGCGGACCTGCGGCGCCCAGCCCTTGCAGGACCCGAGCCGCCAACATCAACTCCAATGTCGGGGCGATCCAGCTGAGCACGGCCCCAAGCGCATAGATCGCAAGGCCCAGATATAATACGGGCTTGCGTCCGTATGCGTCTGACAAAGGGCCCATAAAAAACGTGCCGACACCCATGCCGATGACGAAGAAAGTCAGGATCAATGCAACCTGCGACGGCACGTCTGGTGAGATATCAGCAGCGATGGCGGGCAAGGCCGGCAACATGGCATCAATCGAAAATGCTATGGTCGCAAACATCATCGCCATCAGAGCGATAAATTCTACCTTTCCAAGGCTTTGCACTGATTTAACGTTCTTGGACAATGTATGGCTAAACCTTGGGTTGCGGCCCATTCGCCTAATACTGGCGGGAAATTTGAGGATTGGCAACGACCTTTGGTTGCAAATCTACCGTCTGCAACCCTTTTTTTCACCGAGTGAAATTAATTGGCCTGGGTGGTCAGGTCTTCTATGACCTTTGTCCATAATTCAGGAGGTTGTGCACCGGGAACCGCGTGTTTTCCGTCGACGATAAATGTCGGGACAGAATTGATCCCCATTTTGCGCGAATGGGCGTCGCGGGCGGCGATGTCATCGCGATCGGCGTCAGATGCCAGCAACCGCCGGACAACCGCCGCATCCATGCCGATCCCATCCGCGATATCGGCCAGTACGTCATGATCACCAATGTCGCGCGCCTCAACAAAATAAGCGCGAAAGAGGGAAGAGACGGCTGCGGTCTGCCTGCCCTCGATCCCGGCCCAGTGGATCAGGCGGTGCGCATCCATTGTGTTTGGCGTGCGCTGCATCCCCTCGAAATCGATCTTGAGCCCGGCCTGTTCGGCCTGTTCGACGACAGGGGCGTAGGCCCGTACAGCACCTTCCTTGCCACCGAATTTGGCCTCGAGATAGGCGCGGCGCCCCATGCCTTCGCGTGGCATGTCGGGGTTCAACTGGAAGGGATGCCACTCGATCACAAATGGGTGATCGGGGTGCGCGCCGAGCGCGCGATCCAGATGAGCCTTGCCGATATAGCACCACGGACAGATCGGGTCAGACATGATGTCGAGCTTGATTGGGTTTGGCATGAGAACACCCTTTATGCGGCAGGCCAGAACGCAGGCAAGCGTCGGCGCAGGAGTTTTCCGTTCGCGCCGGTTGGCAGTGACGGGATATGAAGATAGGCGCGAGGACGTTTGTACTGTGCCAACTTTGGTTCGGCATACGCGCGCAAGGCGGCTTCGTCCAGTGGGTCGGCGGCGGTGTAAAAGGCGACGATGATAAACGTTCCGGGTTTGACCTCGACCTGTGCCGCCCCGATACCGGTCATGCCGGGGGCGTGGGCAAGGGCGGCTTCTACCTCGACCGGGGAAACACGGTAGCCTCCGGCATTCATCATATCGTCATTGCGGCCAAGATATGTGATCTGGCCGTCCACACCCATTTCACCGATATCGCCCGTCATGAACCACGCGTCCTGAAACTTGGCTTCCGTCTCCTCGGGGTGGCCGACATATCCGCGCATCAGGCCCGGATCGTCGCGGTGCACGGCAATCACGCCGGGGCTGCCCCGTTCGACGGGCCCGTCGGGCCCGATGATCGCAACGCGGCGACCCGGTTGCGGGCGGCCCAGCGTGCCGGGATCGCCGGGCATGTCGGGACAGGCCGAAATGAAAGTCGAGCACTCGGACATGCCGTAAGCCTCGAACAAGGGCGTGCCCGTGGCGGCGGACCACGCAGCGTGCGTGGGCGGGGGCAGCTTTTCTCCCGCGCTCAGCCCGTGCCTGAGGGCCGGTGCCGTCGGCATTTCGCCCTGCGCGAGCATCTGGCGATAGACGCCGGGGGCCGCCGCGAAAATTGTGGCCTTTTCCCGCGCGATCAGTCCACCCAGCGCCTGCGCCGCTGTTCCGGGGGCGGGGATCAGGGCGGTTGCCCCGATGGTCCATGGGTCCATCAGGCCAGTGCCGAGCGTATAGGTCCAGTTGAACGCCCCGGCATGCATCATCACGTCATCCTGATGCAGACCGTACCAGCCCTGATGCATCATCCCGCGCGCCCAGATGGCGCGATGGGCGTGGGCCACGCCGCGCGGGCTGCCGGATGTGCCGGAGGTGTAAATGATGTAGCCAAGCCGGTCCGGATCGCCCATATGCCACTCGGCCGGTGGACATGTGCGCAAGCGACGCAATGCGGCGAGAAGCATCTCGGGCGCACCGGGGGCCGAGGCGACCTCCGGATCGCGCAGGATCAGGCGCGGCGAAAGGTCGGCAACGATGCGCGCCACTTCCGGTTCCGTCAAAGCCGCCGAGGTTGGCACCGGCACAAGCCCGACAGCCAAAGCTGCCAAATAAGCGATCGGAAAATCCGGCGTGTTTCCGAGGCGCATCAAAACGATGTCGCCGGGTTGCAACCCGGCCTGCAAGAGGCCTGTTCCCGTCCCCAGCACAGCAGCCTTCAGATCCGCATAGGACAGGGTGGGCAAGATGTCCTCTGCGCTGTCCGTGACCAGACGCAAGGCCGGTTTCCCGGCCAGGGTATCGCTATGCTGCAAGACATGCGCCGCCATGTTGAACGGTGCGGGGCAGGGCGGCCATGGCGCGCTATCTGAAAGGCTAAGCATAGTTTGTCGCTAACCTTCTGCGCGCAGCGTTGCAAGCCTCGCAGAGGCGGCCTATACACGCCCTCATGCAAGGAAAAGACCCCAAATCCCTGATCCAGATCGCCCGTTCGGGTGGACACCAGGATGTCGGCGAACCGCTGGATCTGGGCGCACGGGTGCGTCAATTGCGCAAGGCGCGCGACTGGACATTGGAGCAGGCGGCGGGACAGGCCGGTCTGGCGCGCTCGACCTTGTCCAAGATCGAAAACGGTCAGATGTCGCCAACCTATGAAGCGCTGAAAAAGCTGGCGACCGGGCTGGAAATCTCTGTGCCGCAATTGTTCACGCCGCCGGAAAAAGGGCAGGTGAACGGGCGGATCGCGGTCACGAAATCCGGCGAGGGCAACGCGCAGGCAACGGTCACCTACGAGCACGAATTGCTGGCTGAAACGCTGACGAAGAAGAACATGTTGCCCTATCGTGCGCGTATCCGGGCCAGATCAATGGACGAGTTTGACGGGTGGGTGCGCCACGATGGCGAAGAATTCTTGTATGTGCTGACCGGGGTCGTCTGTCTCTACACGGAGTTTTACGAACCGATCGAAATGCGCCGCGGCGACAGTGCCTATTACGACGCGACCATGGGCCATAATGTTGTGTCGGTCAGCAGCGAGGATGCGCTGATTTTATGGGTCACATCCCTCATCTGAGATGAAAGCCATCAGGCCGATTGAAGGATCAGCGGACTGTCTTGTAGAAACGCCTCAAGGGCTTCTCGGGCTTCTTGCAACGTCATGTCATGCGTTGCGGCCAGGTAGCCTTCGAAACGCTCCTGATCGCCCTTCAGAAACGGCATTGCGCTTTGCTCAAGATTTGGAAAAGCGCAGCACAACGCGGTGTACCCTTCAAGCCAGTTTTGATTCAGGTCTGTCCAGTTCATATCATTCCTCGTCGGTTTGATCTGTTTACAACCCGTCCAGCGTTTTGCTGCCAAATGCGCATGGAGGAAGTTAACTTCCGTTAAGAGTTTAAGCGAGTTCCGTAGCAAATCAAGGGTTTTTCTGCGATGCAGCATTTCACATTTCGTCTTCAAAACAGGCATATGCGCCTTCCGACGATGATTTTCTGATGCCCAATCCGAACTAAGCGTACGTAAAGGTTTCATAAAATTGTCAGCGCTTACAGAGCGCCCGGTGTTGGAGAAGTTTCGCTTTGATTCGACATTTCAACGTCCGATTGTGGTCGAATGCCCGTTGGGCGGGTGACAACTTGGATTTCTTTGCCCTTAATGAGTGTGTTGGTTGCGGGAACCGCCCGCGGGACGAACCGACTCCATGGTTTATCCCGCGATTTCACGTGGCTGAAACGTGGGTCAGTTCGGTCTTGAAGCGGTCTATTCTTCCCACCACCAGAACTGCGGCATGTATTCCGGGCCATCCCCATAGATTGGAATCATCTCCGGATGCTTCATCTGCGCCACGTGCGCGATCCGCCCTGCGGTGAATTGCCAGAACGGCACCACATAGCGACCTGCCGTCAGCAAGCGATCCAAAGCGCGGGTTGCCGCAATCGATTCCTCTTGCGTTGTCGCCGTCAGCATCGCGGTCACCATTGCGTCGATGGCCGGGTCCTTGGCGCCCATCAGGTTCGGCGTTCCTTGCAGATCAGCCGCCTCAGACCCCCAATAGAACTTCTGCTCATTGCCGGGGCTCAGCGACAGGGCGCGCCGATGGTAGGTCATATCAAAATCATAGCTGGCCGTGCGTGCGGTGAACTGTGCCCCATCGACCAGATCAACCTTCACGTCGATCCCCAACTGGGTGAGCGACTGGATATAAAGGTCCGCAATCGCGCGATTTTGCGTGCTGCTCTGGTCCAGCAGGATCGTGAAGGCCATCGCATCGCCATTCGCATTGCGCAACTGACCGTCTTGCGGCGTCCACCCGGCCTCTTCCAACAGCTTCAAGGCGCGGCGCAAGCCACGCCGGTTGCGCAAAGTGCCGTCCGAGGTTGGCAAGTCATACCCGTCCATGACACCGGGCAGCATCTTGCCATTGAAGGGGGCCAATAATTCGGCAACCCGGCCCTTGGCGGGTCCATGTTCCATTGCCAGCGGGGAGTTGGAGAAATAGGACGTGATACGCGGTTGCGCACCGCCGGTCAGCGTGTCGTTGATATATTCGAAATTGAAGGCCGTGATCAGAGCCTCGCGCACGCGCCAATCGTCAAAGGGGGCGCGGCGGGTGTTCATCACGAACCCGGTGATGCCGGATGGCTTCTGATGCTTGATCTCCGTTTTGACGACCGCACCGCTTTGCGTGCCCGGAAAGTCGTATCTGCTGGCCCAGGTTTCGGCGTTGAATTCGCGCACCGCAGACACTTCACCGGCTTTGAACGCCTCAAGCACGACGTCACCATCACCGTAGAAATCGATGGTTATTTCGTCGAAATTGAAGGTGCCTTGGCGAAAATTCAGATCATTGCCCCAATAGTCGGGGTTGCGGGTCAGAACGACATGGCGCGCAGCCTCATAGTCGGTCACGACATAAGGGCCGGTTCCAATGGGCACATCGGCCAGCCTTGCATTGTCAAAATCGACATCCTGCCATTGTGCCTTTTGCAAGATCGGGCGCATACCGGCCAACAGGGCCAGTTCGCGGTTCTCGGCGTTGAAGCTGATCCTGAGACTGCGCGGGCCGGTCTGTTCAATATTGTCGATCTGCCCCCAAAGGCTGGCATAACGGCCATGACCTTGGGTGCCCAATGTCTCGTAGGACCAAATCACATCTTCGACCGTCACCGGGCTGCCATCGGAGAACCGGGCCTCTGGTCGCAAGGTGAAAGCGACCCAGGAGCGGTCCTCCGGAACCTCGATTGATTCGGCCAGCAGACCATAAAGCGCAAACGGTTCGTCATGATTGCGCCCCATCAGGCTTTCATGGGTCAGAAAGCGTAGCTGCCAGGGCACGTTGCCTCTCTGGATATAGGGGTTGAGCGAATCAAAGCTGCCCGTATTGGCCAAAGTGATGGCGCCGCCCTTGGGCGCCGCCGGATTCGCATAAGGAAGAGACACAAAATCCAGTGGCAACTGGGGTGCGCCATACATAGCTATGCCATGGGTTGGCTCTGCTAGTGGTGCTCCGGCAGCAAACACAGACCCGCATAGAATCGCGACGAGGGTGATGGTTTTGCCCCTCACTTTTTGGAAATAATCCCGCTCCATATTGGCAACAATCCTCGTTAACCCTTATTTTCTTAAGCATAGCCGCCTTGGGACATTTACGCATTATCAAACTTTTAGCTTGGACTCTTCGCGCGGAATTGCGTATAAAGATCTCACTGCTCGATAGGTTTCTTGCCTGTATGAAACCTGCCTCAATAACTTAACGCCAGCTTCGTGCTGGCGTTTTTTTTGGCCTCATCCCGGAATGGCAACCATCTTGGGCCATTTCTTTTGCACGTGCAGCATGACAAGGTGTCCAAAATTTCATGACATCGCGACAGGAGCATAGCAATGACGTTTGAAATCTCTCTTTCCGGCAAGACAGCCGTGATCACCGGCTCGAATTCGGGCATCGGTCTGGGCATGGCCTGGGAGCTGGCACGCGCCGGCGCTGATGTTGTTCTCAATTCGTTTTCGGACAACGAGGACGATCATGCCCTTGCCAAACAGATTGCGGACGACACCGGCACCAACGCCCGATACATCCAGGCGGATATGAGCAAGGGCGACCAGTGTCGTGCCCTGATCGAAAAGGCGGGCAGCTGCGATATCCTGATCAACAACGCGGGCATTCAGCACGTGGCTGCGCTTCCCGAATTCCCAATTGAGAAGTGGGATGCGATCATCGCGATCAACCTCAGTTCGGCCTTTCACACCACGGCCATGGCCCTGCCGATGATGCGGGATGCGGGCTGGGGTCGCGTCATTAACATTTCTTCGGCGCACGGACTGACAGCGTCCCCCTACAAGGCGGCCTATGTCGCAGCAAAACACGGGATCGTCGGCCTGACCAAGACAACCGCGCTTGAAACCGCGCAGGAGCCCATCACCGCCAACGCCATCTGTCCGGGCTATGTGCTGACGCCTATCGTGGAAAAACAAATTCCCGACACGATGAAGGAATATGACATGAGCCGCGAAGAGGTGATCCAGAATGTCATGCTCACACGCCAGCCGTCCAAGGAATTTGCGACCACTGAGCAGCTTGGCGGAACTGCCGTCTTCCTGTGTTCCCCTGCGGCGGACCAGATTACCGGCACCACGATCAGTGTGGATGGTGGTTGGACGGCTCTCTGATCCCGGCTTCATCTTGCAAGATAAACTCCCGCCGGAGGCTCCCTGCGCCAGCCACAGACACCAGCGCACGATCTCAAAAGCGCTATTGACCACCCAAAACGGGTGGTCGCTTCGTCAGGTCACTGCGTGGGGCGTGTCGGATTCTTGCCGTTTGGGTAAACGAGACCGGCCGAGATCACCAGTTTCGCGGAGTCCTCGACGGTCATATCCAGTTCAATGACATCTTCGGCGGGCAGGAACAGCAAGAACCCCGACGTGGGGTTTGGCGTTGTGGGCACAAAAATACTCAACAATGTGCCCGTATTGCCTGCGCGGTCACTGATTTCGCCTTTGGCAGTGGTCGAAATGAACCCGATGGCCCAGATGCCCTTGCGGGGGTACTCGATCAAACACGCCTTCTCGAAAGACCGTTCGCTCTGGGCAAAGACTGTCTCTGAAATCTGTTTGATGCCGGAATAGATCGAGCGCACCACCGGTGTCCGTTCGACCAGCGTTTCGGCATAGCGGATCATCGAACGTCCGATCAGCCCTTTGGCCAACCATCCGATGACGGTCGTGAACACGAGGAATATGACCACACCAATGCCGCGCACATTGATCTGAACCGATGGATCGAGTCCCAGATAGGTCTGGATCAGTTTGTCGGGTTGGTATTGCCAGGGAACGAATGGCAGGACGAACCCATCGATCCAGCCGACCACGGACCAGATCAACCAGATCGTAAGTCCAACGGGTGCTATCACCACCAGGCCTGTCAGGAATGACGCACGAAGCCGGGCAAACAGCCCGGGGCCACGTGGCTTTTCTGGGTCGAAAGGCGTATTCATGTACTGTCCGAAAGGAGGAGTTCTGCTGTAGTTAGGGGATGGCGCGGCTCAGTACAATGGTTTGCGCTCGGGAGTTATGCTCCAACGGCTGCTTTGCTCAAGGCAGTGGCAATTTCGGCGGCAAGCCGAGCATTGTTTTGCACCAGTCCGATATTCGCCGTCAGGGACCGGCCTTCGGTCAACTCATAGATTCGCTGCAACAGGTACGGTGTGACGTCCTTGCCCGTAATATTGTGATCGCCGGCATCTTGCTGCGCGCGGGCGATGATCGGACCCATGGTGGCGCGGTCGATTTCGTGTGCTTGCGGAATCGGATTGGCCACCAGTTGCCCACCGGGCAGGCCAAGGGCTGCGCGCATCCGGTGAGCGGCTGCAATCTGTGCTGCACTGTCCATACGCAAGGGGGCGGGCAGGCCGGAGCTGCGCGACCAGAATGCAGGCATGTCCCGTTGGCCAAACGCGATGACTGGCACCCCCTGGGTTTCCAGCACTTCCAGCGTCTTGGGGATATCGAGGATGGCCTTGGCTCCTGCCGCAACCACGGTCACAGGTGTCTGCGCCAGTTCCAGCAGATCCGCAGACACGTCAAAACTATGTTCGGCCCCCTTGTGCACGCCGCCAATGCCACCAGTGGCAAAGACATCGATTCCGGCCAGCCGCGCGGCAATCATCGTGGCCGCCACCGTCGTGGCCCCCGTACCGCCAGAGGCCATGCAGGCCGCCATGTCGGCCCGGCTCAGCTTGGCGACGCCCTTGGACTGGGCAAGCGTTTCAAGCTGTGCGTCGGTCAGACCCACATGGAGCGTGCCCTCGATGACAACCATCGTCGCTGGAACGGCGCCATATCCCCGAATGTCGCTTTCAACGGCGCGCGCGACCTCAAGGTTTTGCGGATAAGGCATGCCGTGCGTGATGATCGTGCTTTCGAGCGCGACAACGGGTTTGCCGGTGGCCAGCGCATCGGCCACTTCCGGGGAGGGTTTGAAAATGGTCATTGTGGGGTCTTTCCTGAAACATAGGTGGCGGCGGCTTCCAACGCGCGCGACAGAGCATCGGTCCGGTCCGCACCGCGCGCTTCTGCGGCGATATGGGCGGCCATGAATGTGTCACCTGCACCCGTGACGCGTGTGACCAGAACCTGCGGCGGGGTTTGACTGATCAGCCCAGCCTCTGATCCTTCGGTGGCGGTCTCCCCGCCATTGGTCACAAGCACGCGCGCCGCGCCGCGATCGATCAGACCGAGCGCCGCGTCGGAGGTGGTGTCAAAATTGCACTGGCACAGCAATCCGGCCTCTTCGAGGTTCACGTATAACGTCCCACGGCTGTGCGTCAGAAACGGACCAAGGCGCTCGGCCTTGCCCGGCGAGGCGGGGGCGACCCGCAAATCGGCCTGCGCCAAAAGCGGGCTTGTGGTGATTTCACTGAGCAGGTCGATGGTGAGGTTGCCGTCAAGCGCCACAAGCCCGTCAAACGGCGCATTTCCCGTCGCCAGCGTGCCGTCGGTCAGAGGGCGCAGGATCTTGGCCCCGGCGGCCTCCAGCGAATGTGCGTCCGCGATGGCGGCGATCAGCCCATTCGCGCCTTCGACAGCCATATAGCGATCCGTTGGCAAATCGTCGGAGCGATAAACCGTATCGGTGATCATTCCGCGCGCGGCACAGGCGGCGATCAACTCGTCGCCCTCCGCGTCCCGACCAATGGCGGTCAACAAAGCGGGTGTCAGCCCAAAGCGGGCCAGCGTCATTGCAATGTTCATCGCAACGCCGCCGGGCAGGCGGGTGATGCGCCCGGGCACGTCGGACCCCTGACGCATTGCGAGGGGGGCACGCCCGATCACGTCCCAAAGGACGGAACCGATGCACAGGATATCAGGCTTTGATGTCATAGGCGTCTTGTGCCGCGCCGCGCGGAACAAGGCAAGACCGGCAACCCGGGGTCAGCGTGATGGCACACCAAAGGTGAGGGCGGCCCAAAACGTATCCCAGACGGCCTCCTCGCTGTCATCCGCCGTCGCCAGTACCACGCCATCGAACAGATAATCATGACCCGGCGTGACTTGGATGGCGGCAATCCCGTCGGCATCCGTCCGGTGCAAGGTAATCGTCACGGCCCCATCCGGCGCACGATCGAAGACTTCGACCTGGGCATCGACGCGCGGCGCACCCTGATACAGCAGTTGAACGCGCATCGTGCCGTCAAACCCAGGCGCGTAAGGGTTGGTGAGCGCCACGAACTCGGTTTTCAAACCCATTGCCCGGTCCGCGCCCGCGCCATCGCCTACCGCGACGAGCGCCTTGGCATGCCGCGTGTAACGTTCCTTGAACGGCACGGGACCAAAACCGTTGGCCTCATGGCGCGCATAGATATCGGCAAAATCCTTGTGCCCGGCAAAGGCCGCGAATTTCTCCCACTCCTTGTATGTCACAAAGGACGGCGTGGTTTCGTGCACGACAACCACCAGCCCGGTCTCAGAGGCCGGAATATCGAGGGCCGGGCTGTCGCCCATCCGTCCGTCAACCGACGTCACCACGTCTCCCATCACCACGTCAAAACGGGCGATGTTTCGGTCGAAGTATGACAGGGACATGCCTTCGAATTTCTGGCCGTTTTTCAACTGCGCGGTGATTTGATCCCCAGGTGCGACTTGAAATGCCCCCGGTTCGAGCCAGAATTCATGAGCGGTTGCAACGCTGGCGCAAATCGCGCACCAAAAGGCAAGAAAAATGCGGACGGGGATCATGATGGGTACTTTCTACGGGTTCAATTCAAAGCTGAGGCTTTGGGCGGTGTTGTCAAGCGTTTGGCTGGTCTTTTGGGCTGGTTTGGCTTCGGCTCACGAAGTTGTTCCGACAATTGCAGACCTGACCACGCCTGAGGGCCGTGTGATCCTGGAGATGCGCATCAACCTTGAGGCGCAACTGTCCGGCATTGATCTTGACGCGGTCGAGGACACGGACGCGGCGGAAAACGTTGCAGACTACGATGCGTTGCGCGCCCAGTCCGCAAACGAAATCGCCACGCGGGCGCAGGAGTTGATTGCATCCTGGAATGACAGCCAATTGGTGACGGCGGGCGGCGCAGCCGTTGCACTCAGGCTCGACAGTGTGATCGTACCTGAGGTTCTCGATGATGAGCTGCCGCGGATTTCCAACCTGATCGTGTCAGGCGATTTGGACGCCGGGGCAGAAACCTTGCAAGTGGCCTGGCCGCGCGGTGCCGGCGATCTGGTGTTGCGCCAGCAAGGCGTGGATGAACCCTTTACCGGATTGATCAGCGGTGGATCGGACAGCGGCCCGATCTCGATCATCGGCGGGGATGCCGCCACCGGATGGCAGACATTCACGGCCTATATCCCTGTCGGATTCGATCACATCCTGCCAAAGGGTCTTGACCACATTCTTTTTGTGCTCGGTCTGTTTTTCCTGTCGACCAAACTGGCTCCGCTGTTGTGGCAGATCAGTGCCTTTACGCTGGCCCACACCGTGACGCTGGCGCTGGGGGCCTTAGGTCTCGTGTCGGTGCCCGGCAGCATCGTCGAGCCGCTGATTGCAGCCTCGATCGTTTATGTCGCCGTGGAAAACATCTTTTCGCGCGGGTTGACCCGATGGCGACCGATCGTGGTGTTTGGATTCGGCCTGTTGCACGGGCTTGGATTTGCCTCGGTGCTGGGCGAGTTCGGATTGCCGGAGGCGCAGTTCGTGCCTGCTCTGATCGGGTTCAACGTGGGGGTCGAGTTTGGCCAGTTGACGGTGATCGCCTTTGCGGCCATCGCGTTGTGGCTCGGCTGCCGTGCAGCGTCCGTCGCTCGGCTTGACGGGGTCGAAGAGCTTGTCTCGGAATACCCGGTGATGTTTCGCGCGTGGTCTATGACCGGATCGCTGATCATCGCCGGGATCGCCACCTATTGGGTGATCGAGCGCACGCTGCTGTAACGCGGGGTGTCAGCGCAGCGCGGCGGTCAGGGTCTTGAGCGCCGCGACTGGATCATCCGAGGCCCAGATCTCTTCGCCGATGCCGAAAAAATCGGTGTAGGGCGCAAGATGGGCTACCAGATCGGATGTGAGACCACCTTCGGCCACGACGGGAACCTCGATCATTTCGGACCACCATTGAAACAGGTCCGTCGGTGCAGAGGTTTCATCGCCGACAGCGCGGACCGGGCCGAAGGCGACATAGTCCGCGCCCGCTTCGCCCGCGCTTAACCCGTCATGACGCAAGGTGTCGCAGAAACTGCCGACAATCGCGTCAGGACCAAGCGCCTTGCGCGCGTCGCGCACGGATTTGGACGCATCGCTGAGGTGCACGCCGTCAAGCCCCAGACGTTCCGCCAGGCTGGTGTGATCATTGACCACGATGGCCACGTCGCGGGCATGGGCCACTTCGCGGCAGGCATCTGCGGCCCGCGCGATTGTGCTTTCGTCCCCGGTCGCGAGCGCCAACCTGATGCAGGCAACGGCATGGGCGTCGAGCAATGCCGCCAATTGATCAGGGAACACGTCGATATCCACCACGGGCGGCGTGAGAAGGTAAAGCTGCGGTTGCTCAGGTGTGCTCATTCGGATCGTCCTTGTGCTTCGACCGCAGGCGTAACGGATGTGACAGGGAAAGAAAACTTCTATGCTTCCAGTGGGAGGGTTTGAGGCACAATCAAGTCATTGTGGGCCGCGTTGCGCTGGGATAAAGCCCCGACATGACACCGACTTTTGTACTCACGCGGCCCCAGATGGGCGAAAATATCGGGGCTGCGGCCCGGGCGATGCTGAATTTCGGCGTGGATCGGATGCGGATTGTGGACCCGCGTGATGGGTGGCCGAACCCTGCGGCAGCCGCTCTGGCCAGTGGGGCCGGGCGCGTTCTGGATGCCGTGCGGATCTATGACGATGTCGCGGGTGCCTTGGCCGATTGCACCTTTGTCTATGCAACCACGGCACGCCAGCGCGATCTGACCAAACCTGTGCTCAGCCCGGAAGCCGCGATGCGCGATGCCGCCACCCGCATTGCGGCAGGGGGCCATGTGGCCGTCATGTATGGCCCAGAGAGGTCGGGACTTGAGAACGAGGATCTGGCGCAGGCCAATGCGTTGATCTCTGTCCCGGTGAACCCGGAATACCCGTCACTGAACCTTGCACAATGTGTCTTGCTGATCGGCTATGAGTGGATGCGCGCGGCAGGTAACGTGACCGACGCCTATACCGAGATGGCAGGCACGGAATGGGCGACAGGTCAGGAGGTCGACCATCTGGCCCGTCATTTCGAAGAGCGTCTGGACACGGCTGGTTTCTTTTTCCCCGAGCACAAATCCGACAGCATGCGTCTGAACCTGCGCAACATGTGGAGCCGGATGCCGCTGACACGCGCCGATGTTCAGACCCTGCACGGGATGCTGCGTCAGATGGTCCGCTGGGCCGGGCACCGCTGATGCTGGACCTCGGACAGAGACGGACCTAGGTTGCCCGACACGTAAGGCGAGAGGCTGGAATGGCAAAGAACCGCAGCATATTCGAAGAGGTGGGCACCACCGAAAAGCAAACCGTGCAAACCGGGGTCATTGACAAGGGACGCGGGGGCGCACGCGGTGCGATCCGGGTCTGGTTGATGCTGCTGTTTGCGTTGGTCGTTGTGATGATCGCGGTGGGCGGGCTGACGCGCCTGACCGACAGCGGATTGTCGATCACGGAATGGCGTCCCTTTACCGGTGCGATACCACCGATGACCGCCGCCGACTGGGAGGCCGAGTTTGCCAAATACCAGGCGATCGATGAGTTTCAAATTCAGAACCAGTGGATGCAACTGTCTGATTTCAAGATCATTTATTGGTGGGAATGGGGTCACCGGCAATTGGGCCGGGTGATTGGTGTGGTCTGGGCGATCGGGTTTTTCTGGTTCCTGCTGCGTCGGCAGATCCCGACAGGTTGGACACCGAGGTTGCTGGGTCTTGGGGCGCTTGGCGGTCTGCAAGGGGCCATTGGCTGGTGGATGGTGGCCAGTGGCGTGACATCGGGTGAAGGCATGGTGGATGTGGCGAGCTACCGTCTTGCCACTCATCTGGGGCTGGCCTTTGTCATTCTGGGCTTCATTGCGTGGTATATCTTACATCTTGGTCGGCCTGAGCGGGACTTGATGCAGGCCCGGCGCGACAAGGAGGCGAAGCTCTTTGGCCTCTCGACCGGGTTGATGCATTTTGCCTTCCTGCAAATTCTGATCGGCGCTCTGGTCGCGGGCATTGATGCGGGCCGCAGCTATACCGATTGGCCGTTGATGGGGGGGCAGGTGCTGCCTCCATCCGCCTTTATCCTTGAACCTGTTTGGCGGAACTTCTTCGAAAGCCCGGGGCTGGTGCAGTTCATTCACCGGGTAACGGGATACCTGCTGCTGGCGTTTGCTGTGGTGGTATGGTTGCGGGCGCGGAAATCGTCGCACGCCAACACCCGCTTTGCCTTCAACGCCGTGTTGGCCGCCATGAGCCTGCAAATCGTGCTGGGCATTGTTACCGTGCTTTATGGAGCGCCTTGGCAGGTTGCCATTTTGCACCAATTCCTTGCTGTCATTCTCTGGGCGCTGATCTTGCGTGCCCGGTTCCTGACCGCGTATCCCATTGCAACATCGATCCGGGGAAAAACCAGATGAACGCCTATGAAGAGTTAATGGCTTATGAGCATGAAACGCAGGCCCTGGGTCAGATCGCCGGGCGTTTGGGCTGGGATCAGGAAACGATGATGCCGCGCGGTGCTGCAACGCAACGCGGCGAAGAGATGGCGGCCATCGAAGCGGTTCTGCATGCGCGGCGCACGGATCCGCGCGTGGGCGACTGGTTGGCGGCGATTGACGCGTCGTCGTTGGATGCTGTGGGGTTGGCGCAGGTGCGCGAAATCACCCGCAGTTTTGAGCGTGCGTCCAAGATCCCGGCAGCGCTGGCCAAGGCTCTTGCCCGCCTGACCTCGACCGCGCAGGGCAAATGGGCGGCCGCCCGCGCGGCGGATGATTTTGCGAGCTTTGCGCCGGTTCTTGGCGAGGTGATCGCGCTGAAGCGCGAGGAGGGCGCGGCGCTTGCCGGGTCCGGTGATGTCTATGATGCGATGTTGGCGGATTACGAGCCGGGCACGACCGGTGCCGATCTGGAGGCGATGTTCAGCGCGATGCGCCCGGAACTGGTCGCCTTGCGTGCCGCGATCCTCGACCGGCCCAAGCCCAAGACTTTGAGTGGGGAGTTTCCCGAGGCGGCGCAACTGAGGGTGAGCGAGAAACTGGCGCTGGCCTTTGGCTATGACACCGCGCATGGTCGTATCGATAAGGCCGTGCATCCGTTTTCGAGCGGTTCCGGGCATGATGTGCGGATCACCACGCGGACCAACCCGACCGATCCCTTCAACTGCTTTTATTCGACAATTCATGAGGTTGGCCATGCCACCTATGAGCAGAATATCGATGATGCCTATCTGCTGACCGCGTTGGGGCGCGGCGTATCGATGGGGGTTCACGAAAGCCAAAGCCGGATTTACGAGAACCAGCTGGGGCGCAGCCGTGCCTTCACCGGCTGGCTTTATGGTCAGATGCGCGATGCATTTGGGGATATCGGGGTCGGTGACGAAGACGCGTTTTATGCCGCTGTCAACCGGGTCTCCGATGGCTATATCCGGACAGAAGCCGATGAGGTGCAATACAATCTGCACGTGCTGCTGCGCTTTGATCTGGAGCGCGCGTTGATGTCTGGAGATCTGGCGATGGGTGATCTGGAAGCCGCGTGGAATGACCGGTTCGCGGCAGATTTCGGCTATGCGGTGGACAAGGCGTCAAACGGGGTTTTGCAGGATGTGCACTGGTCGGTGGGCCTGTTTGGGTACTTCCCGACCTATTCGCTGGGCAATGTCTATGCCGGCTGTCTGAATGAAGCGTTGCGCGTTGCTGTGCCGGGTCTGGAATCCGATCTGGCACGGGGCGATACCAGTGCGGCGACGACCTGGCTGCGCGAGAACCTGCAACAGCATGGTGGGCTGTATGAACCGCGCGATGTGATTGCGCGGGCGAGTGGAATGGAGCCGTCGGAGGCACCATTGATCGCCTACCTCAAGGCCAAATTCAGCGATATCTACAAGCTGTGATCAAACGGAATGGGCCGCCCCCGAGGGGCGGCCCATATCACATTCTGATTTGGCGCGAGCCGAGAGTGAAGTCTTTTTAAGGCTGCGGCATTACTCTTCGACGGGTTTGTCTTCGTCGCCCTGGTCCGCGATCCACGCGACGCTCACCACTTCTTCGCCCTTGCCTGTGTCGAACACCTTGACGCCACCGGCACTGCGCGACCGGAAGCTGATGCCCTCGATCGGTACGCGGATCGACTGGCCCTTGGATGTGGCCAGCATGATCTGATCATCCATTTCCACCGGGAAGGACGCAACGATCTCGCCACCGCGCATCGCCTTGTCCATGGCCGTGACACCCAAACCACCACGCCCGCGCACGGGGTAATCGTGGCTGCTGGAAAGTTTGCCCGAGCCCTTGCTGGTGATCGTCAACAGCAGGTTTTCCGAGGCGGACATCTCTGCATAGCGGTCAGGGCTGATTGTGGCGTTGGCGTTGGCCTCTTCGTCATCGACCGCGTCGACATCGTCGGCCAGGCCTGCGACAGCCCTGCGCATTTTCAGGTAGGCCGAGCGTTCATCGCTGGTTGCGTCGAAATGGCGGATGATGGACATCGAGACCACCTTGTCGGACCCGCTGAGCCTGATGCCACGCACACCGACGGAGGCCCGCGAGTTGAACACCCGCACATCCGTCGCCGGGAACCGGATGGCCCGGCCTGAATTCGTCACCAGCATCACGTCATCGTCGTTCGAAGCGATACGTGCGTTGATCAAGGTCGTCTCGGCATGCTCGTCCTCGAATTTCATCGCGATCTTACCGTTGCGCATGACATTGGTGAAATCCGACAGCTTGTTGCGGCGCACAGTCCCTGCGGAAGTGGCAAAGACAACCTGGAGGTCGTCCCAGTCCTTTTCGTCTCTGTCCACGGGCATGATCGCGGCGATGCTGACGCCCACGGGGATGGGCAGGATATTGACGATCGCCTTGCCCTTGGACGTGCGGCCCCCTTGCGGCAAGCGCCAGGTCTTGAGCTTGTAGACCATGCCATCGGTCGTGAAGAACAGCAATTGGGTATGGGTGTTGGCCACGAAGAGGGTGGTGATCACGTCCTCTTCCTTGGTCTGCATGCCGGCAACACCTTTGCCGCCGCGCCGCTGGCTGCGGAAATCGGCGAGCGGTGTGCGTTTTATATAGCCGCCCGAGGTGACGGTGACGACCATGTCTTCGCGCTCGATCAGGTCTTCGTCTTCCATGTCGCCGGACCAGTCGACAATCTCGGTGCGGCGTGGCACGGCGAACAGCTCTTTCGTCTCGCGCAACTCGTCGGCGATGATGCCCATGATCCGTTCGCGGCTGCCCAGAATTTCCAGGTATTCCTTGATCTTACCAGCCAGAAGTTCAAGCTCGTCCGTGACTTCCTTGACGCCGATCTGTGTCAAACGCTGAAGGCGCAATTCGAGGATCGCGCGCGCCTGCGCTTCGGACAGGTTATAGGTGCCGTCGTCGTTTGCCGTGTGGGTCGGATCATCGATCAACGCGATGTAGGGCAGGATGTCGCGGGCGGGCCAGCGGCGTGTCATCAGCTTTTCGCGCGCTTCTGCAGCATCTGCGGATTGGCGGATGGTCGCGACGATCTCGTCGATATTTGTGACGGCGACGGCAAGGCCGCACAAGATGTGGCTGCGTTCGCGTGCCTTGCGCAATTCGAATGCGGTGCGGCGCGCCACCACTTCTTCGCGGAACTCGATGAAGCAGGTCAAAAAGCGGCGCAGGGTCAGTTGTTCGGGGCGGCCGCCGTTGAGGGCGAGCATATTGCAGCCGAAATAGACCTGCATCGGGGTAAAGCGGAACAGCTGGTTCAGCACGACTTCCGCCGTTGCGTCGCGTTTCAGTTCGACCACGACGCGAACACCGTTGCGGTCGGATTCGTCCTGAACGTGGGCGATGCCTTCGATCTTCTTGTCGCGCGCTGCTTCGGCGATGCGCTCGATCATCGTGGCCTTGTTCACCTGATAGGGGATTTCGTCGATGATGATGGCAAAGCGGTCTTTGCGGATCTCCTCGACGCGGGTCCTGGAACGGACGATGACCGAGCCGCGGCCTTCCAGATACGCTTTGCGCGCACCGCTGCGGCCCAGCATTATGCCACCGGTTGGGAAATCTGGGCCGGGTACGTATTCGATCAACTGTTCACTGGACAGGTCTGGCTCGGCGATCAATGCGAGGCAGGCGTCAACCACTTCGCCCAAATTGTGAGGCGGGATGTTGGTGGCCATACCGACGGCGATACCGCCGGCACCATTGACCAGCATGTTCGGGAAACGCGCGGGCAGGACGGTGGGCTCGCGGTCCTTGCCGTCATAGTTGTCCTGAAAATCGACGGTTTCCTTGTCGATATCGGCCAGCAGGTAACTGGCAGGCTTGTCCATGCGCACTTCGGTATAGCGCATGGCGGCCGCGTTATCGCCGTCCATGGAGCCAAAGTTGCCCTGACCGTCAAGCAGCGGCAGTGACATCGAAAAATCCTGCGCCATCCGCACAAGTGCATCATAGATCGCAGAGTCGCCATGCGGGTGATATTTACCCATGACATCGCCCACGGGCCGGGCAGATTTGCGATAGGACTTGTCATGCGTGTTCCCGGTTTCCGACATCGCATAGAGAATGCGGCGGTGAACCGGTTTCAGACCATCCCGCAGATCGGGAATGGCGCGGCTGACGATGACCGACATGGCATAGTCCAGATAGGACGTCCGCATTTCGTGCTCGATCGTGACCGTAGGACCATCGTAAGCAGGTCTCTGCGGTGGAATTTCGTCATCGTTTTCAGGGGTTTCTGGCGTGTCGTTCACGTTGTACTGCCCGTTCTTTGCCTGGGTCTATATCTTGCGATGGACCCTATCAGAAAGGGCATATGAGGTGCAATGCCTGATGGGGCGCTCGAAGAGTGAGCTTGTTGGCAGCAGGTCCGATAGGCTGCCAATCAACTGTTTTTATTGTATTTTTACAATTTGCTGCGAATGATGAGAGCAGAGTCGAGAAGGAGAAGGACAAAAATGACCCAAAGCGAGACCGAACTCATGCTCCGAGGATATGGGCTGACCACTGCGGAATTCTATTACCGGATGCCGGATTATCCGAACGTTCTGAACACGTTTATCTGGCAGGAATACGATCTGGCGCCGGACCACGATGCGCTTTTGAAATTCGTGGATTTCTGGAAGGCGGAGATCGAGGGCGCGTTGCATTCCGTCCGATTTACCCATCGCAAGTTGATCCGGGCCGGTGAGTGGCGCAACGTGACGGGCGAATTCACGCTGCACTGACGGTTGCGCCGCGGCGACGGAGAACATGTGCCTGTAGTCACGCGAAGGTATGCATGACGGTGGATGGCGTGCGTGACCAGGCGGTGTTTCGGGTGTCGCGGATCAAGCGGAACAGCTTGCGCCGCCCAGCACACAGAACTTGGCGCAATGCGGATGGTTGAGAGAGACGTCGCGTTCTGCCTGTTGCAGCGTCGTCCCCAATTCGAACTCTGGGTCATAAGGCAACAGGGTGCAGGCCAGAACGGCCGGTTTTGACGCCCCTTTGCGTTTGACGACCATCCGTGACGTGGCGCACATGACGGCATCGGGGCTTTTGTTGAGGATGGACCAGCAGGCGGTTGTAATCTCCGGCACCTCCGCGCTTTCATCCATCTCGGGAAAAAGGACGGTCACGCCCGGATTGAAGGCATCGATCTCCCATCCATGCGCGGCAAAGAGGGCGGCATATCCCGCGCGCGCCTCTGCCTCGCTTTCGGCCATCTCAACGCGCCCGGCCACGGCCAGTCGCGCATTTATGGATGAAAGCCAGTTCACCCCGCGCAGCGTTTTATCAAATGCACCCTTGCCACGTTCTGCATCGTGAATGTCGGCCCGGTGGTGATCGACGCTGATCCGCAGCGTGAGCTTGGCGCCATACCGCGCCACCAGATCCTTCAGCCCGGATTTGACCTTCGGCCGCATCATCGGAGCCATGGCGTTGGTCAGGACCAACACATCGTAGCCGCGCGCCAGCGACAGATGCAGCATGTCGAGCATCTGCGGGTTCATGAAGGGTTCGCCGCCGGTAAAGGCAATCTCGCGCACGCCCCAATTGCGATCTTCGAGTTGGTCCAGATAGGGGACGATGTCAGCCGCATCCAGATAGACCAGCGCATCATTTGTGGGCGAGCTTTCAATATAACAATTGGCGCATTCGATATTGCACAGGGTACCGGTATTGAACCAAAGCGTCTCTGGGCGGGTCAGCGAAACCTTGGCTCGCGCTTCGCCATTGGCGGTCCTTTCCGCGTCCTGAAACTTTCCCGAATTGGCGAGGGCGAGATCTTTCATGCAGGTATCCGTATTGGCTTTGAATGCAACGCCAAGGTCTAAGCCGGAGTTCCGCAAGTGAAAAGCCGCCGATGACGGGCTGACGTGTTTGTGATAGAGCCGTGCCTGAAACGCGTTGACGGCGCGCTCGGGCAAAGCTCGTTTGTGCTGTTGTACCCGGGCGTACCTGTGGTAATGTTTGCGCAAACATTTTTGACAAGGAGCAGACATATGGTGTCGCGTGTCATACCGGTAGACGTTTTTGATCTGGTCATTTTCGGCGGCACGGGTGACTTGGCCCGCCGCAAGATCCTGCCGGGGCTGTTCCGGCGTTTCTGCGCAGGTCAGATGCAGCCCGAGGCCCAGATTATCGGTGCCGCGCGCGCCGAGATGGACAGTGCGGAATACCGGGAGATGGTGGCGGACGCGGTGCGGGAATTCAGCGCCGAAGGGTCCGTCGGTGATGAAGACCTCGCGCAATTTGTCGAACGGCTACACTATGTTCCTATCGACGCGCGTGGCGAGTCGGGCTGGAGTGATCTGGTCAGCCATATGCGTCCCGGCGTTGTGCATGCCTTCTATTTCTCGGTTGCACCGAGCCTTTTCGGGGATCTCGCGGAACGTTTGAACATCCACGGGCTGACCAACGATGCCAGCCGGATCGTCGTCGAAAAACCCTTTGGTCGCGACCTCGAGAGCGCACGCGCTCTGAACCGCGACCTCGCTGCATATTTCGACGAGAGCCAGATATACCGGATCGACCATTATCTGGGCAAGGAGACGGTGCAGAACCTGATGGCCGTCCGCTTTGGCAATATGCTGTTCGAGCCGCTGTGGAACAGCCAATACGTGGATCACATCCAGATCACCGTGGCGGAAACGGTCGGTGTCGGAGGACGTGGCGACTATTATGACAAATCGGGCGCGATGCGGGACATGGTGCAAAACCACCTGATGCAGTTGCTGTGCCTGATCGCGATGGAGCCGCCGTCGAAATTCGACCCTGACGCGGTTCGCGATGAAAAACTGAAGGTGATCCGCGCGTTGGACAAGATGGATCCGCATCATATTGTGCGGGGCCAGTATGAGGCGAGCGACGATGGCCCAAGCTACCGCGAGGCGGTCGGTGATCCGCGTTCGCGCACGGAAAGCTATGTGGCGATGAAGGTGGGTGTTTCGAACTGGCGATGGGCCGGCACGCCGTTCTATTTGCGGACAGGCAAGCGCCTCAAGGCGCGATCGAGCGAGATTACCGTTGTTTTCAAAGAGCTTAACCACTCAATCTTTGGCGAGCAGGAAGACCATCACAACGTGTTGTCGATCCGCTTGCAGCCGAACGAAGGCATCACTCTCGGTGTGACCATCAAAGAGCCCGGACCGGGCGGTATGCGTCTGATCGATGTGCCGCTGGATATGTCGTTTGCGCAGGCATTGGGCGACGATGCGGACGCGCCGCCGGATGCCTATGAGCGTCTGATCATGGACGTGATCCGTGGCAATCAGACCCTGTTCATGCGCGGCGACGAGGTCGAGGCCGCCTGGGCCTGGACCGATCCGATCATCAAGGGGTGGGAAGAGCGCGGCGATGTGCCCAAGCTCTATGAAAGCGGCAGCGACGGGCCGGTAGATGCCGTGCAGATGCTGGCCCGCGACACCCGCGTCTGGCGAAAGGTAAGTCCATGAAACTGAACGAATATGCGGATCGCGAAATGCTCGCGATCGATCTGGCTAATGAGCTGGCCGGAGATTTGAAGAACTGCCTGCTGGTCCATTCGCATGCGTCTTTTGTCGTGCCGGGGGGGACCACGCCCGGGCCGATTTTCGATGTCCTGTGTGCGGCCGATGTGGAATGGGACCGGGTACATGTGATGCTGAGCGACGAACGCTGGGTGCCGGAGGACCACGAACGCTCCAATGCGCGTCTGCTCAAGGAACGCCTTTTCGTAGACCGGGCCGCAGCGGCGCAGTTCGTGCCCTTTCATGTGCCGGGTGAAACGCCCGACAGTGCCGCCCCGGTATTGTCTGAAAAACTGGCGGACGAGATGCCGATCTCGTTGTTGTTGCTGGGCATGGGGGCAGACATGCACACCGCATCCCTGTTTCCCGGAGCCGAGGGTCTGGCGGACATGCTGGCAGATGATGCGCCCCTGGTCGTGCCTGTATCAGTGGCGGGGCAGGAGCCTCGGATTTCTTTCAGCGGGCCTGCACTGGCCGGAGCGATGGCCAAACATCTTGTGATTTTTGGACCCGAGAAGCGCGACGCATTGGAGCGTGCACGGGGACTTGACCCACAGGAGGCACCGATCGCTGCGGTGCTGGACGGATTAACGGTACATTGGGCGGAGTGATAGCCATGTGGAATGACCTGAAGGCACAGCATGCGGCCGTAAAAAACCGCGCGATTCTGGATTTGTTCGATGCGGATCGGGCAGCTGATTTTTCCGTTGAAACGCAGCACATGCGGTTTGACTACTCCAAAACCAATATCGATGCAGCGACCCGCGACATGCTGATTGCTCTGGCAGACAATGCAGATGTCGCAGCGCGCCGTGACGCGATGTTTGCCGGCGCCGAGATCAACGAGACGGAAGGGCGCGCGGTTCTGCACACCGCCTTGCGTAATCTGGATGGCGGTCCCGTTCTAGTAGATGGTGTCGATGTCATGCCGGAGGTCCTCTCCACGCTCGACCGGATGGCTGCGTATGCGGATGATGTGCGCGCCAGCGCCATCACCGATGTGGTGAATATCGGCATTGGCGGCTCTGACCTGGGGCCTGCGATGGCCGTACAGGCGCTGAGCGCCTACCAGGATGGTCCGCGCTGCCATTTCGTGTCGAACGTGGACGGGGCGCATATTGCCGATGTTCTGCGCGGGCTGGATGCGAAAACCACGCTTGTCATCGTGGCCTCGAAAACCTTTACCACCATAGAGACCATGACCAATGCCCGCACGGCGCGGGCGTGGATGGCGGATCATGGCGGTGATCCCGGGGCGCAGTTTGCCGCCCTGTCCACGAGCCTCGAAAAGACAGCCGCTTTCGGCATACCGGCCGAGCGCGTCTTTGGCTTCGAGGACTGGGTTGGCGGACGATACTCCATGTGGGGGCCCATTGGTCTGAGCCTGATGATTGCCATCGGGCCGGAGGGCTTTCGCGCTTTCCTGCGCGGCGGACAGGACATGGATCGCCACTTCTGCGCTGCTGAGGGGACAGAAAACATGCCCCTGATGCTGGCGCTTGTCGGCATGTGGCACCGTCAGGTCTGCGGCTATGCCAGCCGCGCGGTGCTGCCCTACGACCAGCGTTTGGGACAATTGCCTGCCTATTTGCAGCAGTTGGAGATGGAATCAAATGGCAAGTCCGTCGCCATGGACGGCAGCGCACTGACGATCGAGAGCGGACCGGTGGTCTGGGGCGCGCCCGGCACCAACGGGCAGCACGCGTTTTACCAGTTGATCCATCAGGGCACGTCGGTGATCCCGTGCGAGTTCATGGTCGCAGCGACGGGTCACGAACCGGAATTGGCCCATCACCATGATCTGCTGATGGCCAATTGTCTGGCGCAGTCGGAAGCCTTGATGCGGGGCCGGTCGCTGGATGAGGCCCGGGCAAAGGTCGCGGACAAATTCAGTGGCGCGGAACTGGAGCGTCAGGCCGCCCACCGGGTGTTTGCGGGGAACCGCCCGTCTACCACTTTGGTCTATCCCAAGCTGGATCCGTTCACGTTGGGCCAGATCGTGGCGCTTTATGAACACCGTGTTTTTGTGGAGGGCGTGATTCTGGGCATCAATTCCTATGATCAGTGGGGCGTTGAATTGGGCAAGGAATTGGCAACAGCCTTGCAGCCGATCATCGAAGGCACGCAGCCAGCCACATCCAAAGATGCGTCCACCCAAAGCCTTGTCGCCTATCTGCATCATCATCGCGGCTAGAAGGCTTTGAAACGGAGCGCCTTGCGGCGCACACGAAGATTGCATCCGCCCTCGGCGGATGCGTTTGTCTCACCCCCAGACAGACGTTTGCGCCGGTCGTCCGGCCTTGGGGATTGAGTTTATTTGGCAAGATGAAGGTGGATCACTCCGGCGGGGTCGCCCCATCTTTGATCAGCGCGGTTTTGATGGGCGCGGGAATCGCGCTGCGCGTTGATCCGTCCTGCTTGAGCAGGACCATGACGCAGGTAAGGCTGGCGCGCAGAGTGCCGTTTGACCAGATGTCCTGCTGTAAAGTCATGGACGTGTTGCGGAACGCGGTGCAGTGGCAGGTCGTCACATAAACCTCGCCGCGCAGCATTTCGGCGTGATAGCGAATCTCGGCTGACCTGATGACGATCCGAGGACCGTTTGGGTCGTTGATGGTGCCGATGCCGTAGTGCTCCATGAAGGCGATCCGGAGCCGTTCGAACCACACTATGTAGCGCACATTGTTGACGTGCATCAGCGCATCCAGTTCATCGTGGTGTACCCGGTCGGCAACCGCGAGAGCGACAGGGGCAGGCAGTCCGGCGCGGCGTTGATCGGACGGGCCGAGGGGAGAATGAAACGGTAATTGCATGTTTGATGGCTACGATGCTCTGTGCAGGCTTGCAAGGACCGGACCGCATCGGCAGATTGATTCAAGGGAGGACGTATGCATCTGGGAGGGTGCGCTGACAAGCCGTGCCTCCGAGATAACTTTAGGAGGCACCCGATGCTTGGCCAAATGATGAATTTCCCGCTGACGATCGGATCTTTGGTGGATCACGCGGCCCGGTTCCACCGGGAGACCGAGATCGTATCGGTCAATACCGGTGGTGGCGTTGAAAACGTGACCTGGGGCTCGGTTGCGGCGAATGCGCATCGTCTGGGCGACGCTTTGAAAAAGCTGGGTCTGCGGCCACAGGCGCGTTGTGCCACCATTGCGTGGAACAATCGACGCCATCTGGAGATCTATTTCGGGGCACCGGGAGCTGGTTTTGTCTGTCACACCATCAACCCGCGCCTCTTTCCCGAACAGTTGGTCTATATCATCAATCATGCCGAGGATGAGGTGTTGTTCATCGATCACACATTCATCCCGCTGGTGAAGGCGATTCGGAGCAAGTTGCCGGGTGTGAAACACATTGTTCTGATGGGCGCACGGGATGCCGATGCCGCAGCCGAGATCGAGGGTTTGGAATTCTATGACGAACTGATCGAGACCGGTGATCCGGACGCGCCATGGCCCGAATTTGACGAAAATACGGCCTCGTCGCTGTGCTATACGTCCGGGACGACGGGCAACCCCAAAGGTGTGCTGTATTCGCATCGTTCGACCGTTTTGCACTCTTATGCGTCCAACACCCGCGACTGTATCGGCTATTCGGCGCGCGACATCGTGTTGCCCGTGGTGCCGATGTTCCATGTGAACGCATGGGGCACGCCCTATGCCTGCGCCATGGTCGGCGCGCGTCTGGTAATGCCGGGCCCGGGCCTTGATGGACCGTCGTTGGTCGGGTTGATCGATACGTACCGCGTCAACATTGCGCTGGGTGTGCCGACCATCTGGCAAGGGTTGTTGGGCGAGGCCGCTAAATCCAGCTCGATGCTGGAAAGTCTTGAGCGCACCGTTGTCGGCGGGTCGGCTTGCCCGCCATCCATGATGACCACGTTCCGCGAGCAATACGGCGTTGAAGTGATCCATGCCTGGGGCATGACGGAAATGTCGCCCTTGGGATCGTCCAACCAGCCGCTGGCCAAACATTTCGACTTGCCGATCGAGGAACAGCACGCAAAGCGCGAAAACCAGGGGCGCCCGCCATGGGGTGTCGAGTTGAAGATTGTAGATCCGGACGGTGCCGAACTGCCGCGCGATGGGATTGCCCAAGGGGATCTGATGGTGCGCGGGCATTGGATACTCGACAGTTACTTCCACAAGACCCGCGAAGAAACCCTGACCGACGGGTGGTTTCACACGGGCGATGTGGCGACACTGGACGCTGACGGGTATCTGTCGATCAAGGACCGGTCCAAGGATATTATCAAATCGGGCGGTGAGTGGATTTCGTCAGTGGATCTTGAAAACATCGCCGTTGCGCACCCGGCCCTGGCCGATGCAGCCGTGATTGGCGCGCGGCACGAAAAATGGGACGAACGGCCCGTGTTGGTGGCAGTCGCCGCAGAGGGGCAGTCGCCGAGCGAGCAAGAGGTTTTGTCGATCTTTGAGGGCAAAATCGCCAAATGGCAGATTCCGGATCGCGTGGTGTTCATGGATGTGCTGCCACGAAACGCGACGGGCAAGGTGCTGAAGCGCAATCTGCGTGAAAAATTCGGCGAGGTCCTGATCGGGTAGGGCGGTCGTTCGGGGCGAACGCCTGCCCCCTGAACCAAGAAGCACCAACCGGAGATGTCCGGTTGGCGCGCCTGTTTGGCGTTACGCGGTCAAAAGACCGTAAATCTCATCCTTGAGGGCGATCCGCTTGCGCCGCATCTCGGTGAGGTGATCGTCTGATGTAGGCTCGACGTCCGTTTCGGCGCGGTGCACCTCGCGGTTGATCGTGTGATACTCATCAACAAGCCGTGCAAAGTGTGCGTCACTTTGGCGGCGTTTGCTGATCTCGTCGGCATGTTCGGGAAAATCGCTGGCGAGTTCGTGTGGCGTATGGCTCATGCTGGGTGTCCTTTTTTCAGCTGCGTCTTGATTTTGGGTGCAGCGAAGCCGCAAGAATGTGGTCCGCACTGTGAACCACGTGATCGGCCTGATGCACGATGTTCGGGTCAGCCGGTGTTGCGACGCTCAAGTCCTTATCCGGATAGTCCAAAGTGGACAGAAAGTGTCGCATGCAATTGAGCCGGGCACGTTTTTTATCATCCGACCGGATGACCGTCCAAGGTGCGTCGGCGGTGTTGGTGTAAAAGAACATCGCCTCTTTGGCTTCGGTGTAATCGTCCCATTTGTCGAGGCTTGCGCGATCAATCGGCGACAGTTTCCACTGTTTCAGCGGGTCGGTCTTGCGGGCCTCAAAGCGGCGCGACTGTTCATCGCGGGTGACCGAAAACCAGTACTTGAAGAGTTTTATCCCACTGCGCACCAGCATCCGTTCGAACTCGGGGGTCTGGCGCATGAATTCGAGATATTCACCGGGCTCGCAAAAATCCATGACCCGCTCAACGCCGGCACGGTTATACCATGACCGGTCATAAAGCACGATCTCCCCTGCCGTCGGCAAATGTTTGACGTAGCGTTGGAAAAACCACTGCCCGCGTTCTTCGTCTGTGGGTTTGTTCAGGGCCACGACGCGCGCTTCGCGCGGGTTCAGGTGCTCTGTAAACCGCTTGATCGTGCCACCTTTGCCGGCCGCGTCACGGCCTTCAAATAGCAAGACGAATTTCTGATCTGTATCATTCGCCCACTGCTGAACCTTCAAAAGCTCAACTTGCAGCGCCGCCTTTTCCTTTTCGTATTCGGACCGGCTCAACCGGTTTGCATAGGGATACTGACCTTGCTCAAAGGCCATAATATTGCAGGTGGTTTCTTCTGCGACGGGGGGTGTTTTCGTCTCGGCGGTGCTTTGCATGGTGCCTCCAATTTGCTTGAGACATTGTGTCACGATCGAGAACTGCTTTCTTTGACTTGTATCAAGGCTTTGCGCAGATGTGGTCAGTCTTTGTGCTTCAGGTAGTTTTACCATGTCGCATCGCAATATTTGCGGGTCGATTGCGCGTTGACTTTGGAGCCGCCTTTCAGGAAGGCCAAAGCGCCCTTTCGGATGGACGCGCTTTCGCATGGCTGCCCGGCCTCGTCGGTTTGGTGACCCGTTGCGACATGCGTAGACGCCACTGATTAAGATGCCTGGTGAACCGGGTCAATATCTGCCTGATGAGTGCCCCCCAGGGCGGATCAATCCGCTCTTCTGGATTGGTTTGCAGATCGCACAGCATCGCGCGCAGGCCAGGGGCATCCCAGTGCATCAGCTTTACTGCAACAGATCGGACTGAAAAATCAATTCGGAGATAACATAGTGGCGCCAAACGGGCGTTTCCTCGTTTAGCCACGGCACGAGGCTGCATCTCTCGACGATATGATCCGGCATAAAGCGACTGGCGGCTTCGATGAATGTTGCTGCGAGATCAATGGAGACCAACAGTGCGTTACAAACCGTGTCCCGGTTGCTATCCGCATCCGTATGGTGATCAAACAGGTTCATCGACACTTTGGCGAGGGGGTCATGGAACAGGTGTTTTCGCTCGGTCAGTGGTCGCCCAGAGAAACCCCATGATTCTGAAATGCGCGACCGACCGGGCTATTCTTGAATGCATCAAACACCTGATGCGCGACTTGACGCTCTGCACTCGAACGGTTGGGAGGTCGGACCGCCAAACATGAAGGCGTAAGGGCGTGACACAATATACGGCAGTGCGGTTTGATGCAACTTGAACGTGCACATCATGGGCCAGCCGTCTTGTTTGTGAACTCGATCGCCTCAGTGGTCAGCAAAGGCGTTTGTTGTCTTCCTCACGCATATTTGCGCAGGCTGCTATTGTCGAATATCCAGCCCGACGCGATTTGGTTGTCCCTCATGCCTGCATTGGCATCATCCGCCCAAGGGGTCGCTTCGTCATAGCCTTTGGACGTGAGATATTCGCTTTAAAAGCTTCTTCTCTCATCGTTAGGGGCGTCCGGCCCTTCGGCCCACAACCCGTCATCGCGGATCCAGGGATCAAAGGCGTATTCAGACTGTCGGTCGCCGATGATTCTGGCGGGATGCAGCACAAGGCGCGCAGTGCACTCTACATCCGCCTTCAAGACGTTTTGCCGATCAGATGGCAGGACATGCCAATGGCTCGCACAGCTGAGGTGATTACACGGGAACTGATCATGCATCACAAAGAGGATCTTAACGGTTCAGGCGTCCTCGAGGGTTTACATCCGATCGCGTACGGCCATGACCGACGAATAGGTAGAAACCGCGTAAGGCACAAGAAAGGTGAGGAGGCACTTCAACCAGGCTGCTGCATCCATCGTGCCCTGCACCATCCGGTCGCCGTGATTGATGATCGCAATGACGGTCCCGACGATCAGCGCAATCCTGATCGCGCGTTTTATGACGCTTGCTTCTGTGGCGACACGCCAGAATGAGTATGTATTGGGCATTAGATGGTCCTTGTTGCCAGGACCGTGCTGCGTCGGCTGTGTGATTGCAAGCAGGTTCTCGGCCGTGCAGGAAAGCGTGGCATGCAGGCATATTCATCTGTTCGACGCGACCACAGCCAGACCGTGCTCTGCGGCAAGAGCGCACTCAGTGGCATCGCACGGGCGATAGGACACGAATTCACTTGCGGCGCAGGCGGGCAGCCCGAGTGCGGCAATCAACGGCGCGTCGTAATGACCAGACAGCAGCAATACGCCTTCGCGGGCCAGATGATCGCGGGTGCCGCGCCCATTGTCCGACCGGATACGCCGCATGAAGTCACGTTGCTGGGCCACAGCCTCGACAACGTCGCGGGTGATGGCGACGCCTTGTATTTCGCGAAACAATGCGGCCATGCGCGCATTACCCGTCTTGCCCGCGAAAATGCGCTGGGTCACGTCTGCGGGAACGGTGCGCCAGAAATTCGGCGGATAGGGATGGTCCCGCAACAGCCAGAGGATGTTTTCAAAGCCCTGCGCTGAAACGGTTTTTTTCGCATCCTTGTTCTGGCCTTGGGTCAGGTAGGCGGGCCGCGCGACGATCAGGCCCAGATAGCATTTTGCCCGCACTTCATCCGCCGCAACCAGGATGCAAGGCTGGTCGACCGCTTCGGTCGGGATCATCCAGTTGCTGCCCATGGTGTTCTTGATATCGACGTCATGACCCTTGATCACGGTGTCCAGCTTGCCTTTGGGCAGACTCAACAGCGCCCGCAGTTCAATCTCGACGCGCGTGCCGATATAGGTCTTTTCCGTCTTTTCCAGCTCATCATAAGATCGCCGCCCGGTCTTGGGCGTCATGATCACATCATCGATGCAGTGCCGCAGAATATGCGCAAATTCAATTGCAAGCGACGCGGCACCGCCTGCACGTTTGTGGATGTCAGATGCGATTTCGCTCAACAGGGTGTGGTCCGGGTGACCCGGTCCGACACGGCTGTCCGGAACAGAGGCTTTCATCTGCGCCTCAGACCTGCATCATCCACTGACGGCGCGCAGCACCCGTTTGCGCAAAACCTTGGCGATCTGCGTCGAAACGGCCTGTGCCACAGGTGGCGGAAACGCGTTGCCCACCTGCCGATAGGCGTTGGTTTTGGCACCGGTAAAATGCCAGTCATCGGGAAAGCCTTGAATGCGTGCAACCATCGGCACGGTCAGTCGGGGCATGCCCTGGTGGAACGGATCCGGTGGTTCTGGCGCAACGGTGCGCCCCTCAACGCCGAGCGTGGCCCATGCCGCGCGGGCGCGGGTGGGGCCCAGATCGGGGCCGCCATGCTTTTTGGAGCCGCCCACGATGGTCGGGGCAATCTCGTCCGCCTTGTCAGCCCAGGATCGCGCGCCGGGCCATCCGCCCGCGGCCATCAGATCATGCAGTGTTTCACCAACCGTCGGCGGGTTGTGGGGATTTGGTTCGGGCCAGTCAAAATGCTCCGCACGGCGATGCTCAACCGCCACGATGACCACGCGGGGGCGCAACTGTGGCACGCCAAAATCAGAGGCGTTCAGCAAACGCCAATCCGTTTTGTAGCCGAGCTTGTCCAGTTGGGTTTTCAGCCGCTCGCGATAATCGTGAAAGACAGCGCCCAAGAATCCACGGACATTTTCGATCATAACCGCGCGTGGGCGCGCAGCGTCTATGATATCAATTGCGTCGTTAAACAGGTTGCGCTCGTCCTTTTCGCCCAATTGTTTTCCGGCAATCGAGAAGGGCGGGCAGGGGAGTCCGCCGGCCAACAGATCCATGCCGCGATAAGCCGCCGCATCGTCCTTGAACAGGCGCAGATCCTGTTCAATCACGTTCCAGTTCGGACGGTTGTGGCGCAGCGTATTGCAGCAATGCTTGTCGATTTCGACAAGTGCCGTATGGGCAAAGCCCGCATGCTCCAGCCCTAGCGCCTGACCACCGGCACCGGCGCAAAGTTCAACGGATGTCAGCATTCAGCCTGCCCTTGTGCCCTGTATCGCCTCTGGGACCGGCCAACCCGGCTCCGGCCTGTTACAGCGTTTTTTGTTCTTTGTCTGTTCTAGCGGGTGGTCACGTGTCGGGCAAGACAAAAGCGGGGGTTTTGAAACGCAGAGAATCGTGGCCCGGTCAAAAAACAAAGCCACCCGGTTTGACGCGGGTGGCTTTGTCGGTATTCGTGCAACTGTACCGAGGATGATTAGCGCCGAATGGTTGTCGGCCATCCCATCATTTTCGAGAACGAGAACGTTGAAGTGCTGGTGCTTCCTTCCTCGCTATATTTTGCTATTCCCAACGCCTTGGAGAGCGAGAATTCCGAAGGCTCCGTGTTGGGATCGAGACCGTGCTTGATCACCAGCGGCAATCCGAAATCTGCCATGTGCCCGTGCTTCGGCACGATGGACTTGGTGTAGGGTTTGCGGCTGCTCAGCAAGGGAATTGGGGAATTGGCCATGCGGGCATGCCGCGGGAAGGCAAATTTGTCCGCAGGCTCGCGTTTGCTGATCAAGGGGATCGGAAAATTGGCCATGCGTGGCCCGCCGGGGATCAGGGAATTGTCTGTTTTGCCGTTGATCAACAAGGGGAAAGGCACGGTTGCCATGCGCGCGTGACGCGGGATGATGGACTTGGTGTAAGGCTTGCGCTTGCTGAGCAACGGGATCGGGAAATTTGCCATTCGTGCGTGCCGTGGGAAGGCAAACTTGTCCTTGGGCTTGCGACGGCTGATCAGCGGGATCGGGAAATTTGCCATCCGGGCATGGCGCGGAAAGGCGAAATTATCCTTGGGCTTGCGACGGCTGATCAGCGGAAGGATCATGTCTGCCATGCGCGCATGCGGATCGAACAGCATTTCGTTGAAAGGCTTGCGGCGACTGATCAGTGGAATCGGCCAGTCGGCCATGTGGTAGTTCGTAGAATGAGGGTCACGCTGCCGTGTCAGGATAAGCGGCGCTCCCTCCAGAACACTGAGCGACCGGGACGGGACAGGGGGATCCGCCACTTCGACCTCTTCTACGAGATCGCCAAGGTCCTTTGCGCCCATGTCAGCCGTGACTTCACGGGTTGTCCCGGCGACGCCCAAGGGTTTGTACCCCGCCTTGACCAGCAGTACGGCACCGCCGCTCGCCATATGTTTCTCATAGGCTTTCGCTGTGTCGGGATGGACATGCGCGGCGGTGAGTGTTTCTGTCAGCCCGTCCGCAGTTTCAAACAAGTCTATGATTTTGCGGGAAAATCGTCTTTGGCGCACAAGCTCTTGTACGACCATACGTGCTTGTTTGGCGCTATCGAAATACCGCGTAATTACCTTTGTCATGGTGCCTCCACCGAAGTTAAGTTGCCGGACCGCCGTAAAAGGCGACGTGCCGTTTTGACCGCGGAAATCCGCAGCCTGTATGGCCAAGGCGGGTAATTATCCCGCGACTCCACATCCGCGCACATTGCAGACTCAACCTTGGTATCAGAATGTCAATTTTGCATTACGGTATCAAGTGTTAAGTATTGATACGGGGTTACCGCAGAGCATTTCACATCCCATTGAATTGTTAAATGAGGTAGCGCGACCAGTCGGAGTTGCCATAGTCGGCCATGGAAAAACGATGATGGAGACGTCCATGTGGTCGGATATGCGATCCGCGCACGACATTATCGCGCAATCTTTATCGTCTGTCGCCAGGCCGAAAATGGCAGATGGGTCCAATTCCATGCTATTTGTGCGCTGCGACGGACACGGAACGTTGCGCTTGATGTCTGGTGGCATGACAGGTTTGATGCCGTGGCCATAGAAGTTCGGGACATTGGTTGCCAGAAGGACGCGCGAAACGGGGTCTGTCGGTGCGACGAAAATTCAAACGCGCTTTGTGAAAACATGGTTCATTCCGCATGCCCTACGGGGAGAATTACGGTAACTTGTTTTGGCGCGCTTGTGCCGCGTGGGTGAAGGATGAGATCATGCGAGAAACGAAAGATACCGCCAAAGCACGGATGCCGCGCATCTTCGGCCGTGCAGGCCGTATAGTGGCGGAGTTTGAGGCCATCCCAAGGTCCGCCGATATCGCAACGGTCACGTCGTCATGATGCGCATCGACAATCTGCAATATGCAAACTGGTCTGAGAAGATCTTTCGCCAGATGCGTGAGGGTGGCGTCGATGCGGTGCATGTGACAATCGCCTATCATGAGAATTTCCGCGAAACGGTACTGAATTTCGAGCGGTGGAACCGTTGGTTCGAGGAGTACCCAGACTTGATCATGAAGGGCCAATGGGCCGACGATGTGAATATCGCGCGCGAAACCGGCCGAACGGCGATTTTCTTCGGGTTTCAGAACCCCAGCCCCATCGAAGACGACATCGGGCTGGTGGAGATCGTGCATACGCTGGGCGCGCGGTTCATGCAGCTGACCTATAACAACCAGTCATTGCTGGCGACGGGCTGCTACGAGGCCGAAGATACCGGCATCACCCGGATGGGGCGTCAGGTGATCAAGGAAATGAACCGCGTTGGATTGGTGATCGACATGAGCCATTCGGCGGATCGTTCGACGATCGAGGCGGCGGACATTTCCGAACGCCCCATCGCGATCACCCATGCCAACCCCTATGAATGGTCACCGGCGCTGCGCAACAAGAAAGACGACGTCATTCGCGCGGTGACGGAAAACGGTGGCATGCTGGGTTTTTCTGTCTATCCCCATCATCTCAGGGATAAATCCGACTGCACGCTGCAAAGCTTTTGCGAGATGATTGCTCGCACGGTCGAGAAATTCGGTGCCCGCCATTTCGGGATCGGAACGGACCTGTGCCAGGATCAGCCCGACAGCGTGGTCGAATGGATGCGGGTGGGACGTTGGAGCAAAGAGATTGATTATGGTGAAGGGTCGGCCTCTGCGCCGGGCTTTCCGCCGATGCCGTCCTGGTTCAACGACAATCGCGACTTTGACTCCATTGAGGCGGGCTTGCGCGCAACGGGATTGAGCGACGCGGAGGTCGCGGGCATTATGGGCGACAACTGGCACCGGTTCTACGCGAAAGGTTTCACGCCAGGTTCATAGTGCGAGAGACACGCCAAGGAACCCGAGAGGTCGGTCCTGAATGGGGTATGATTGCTGTGCCGCACGTTGAAGTATCGGCAAGTGCCTGATGATCTGACGAGGTTGGCACCGCTGTGCGCCCTGTCGACGAAATGCTACAGGCTGGCTCATTCCCATGCGAATGGATATGAACTGATCGAAGCGATGCAGGGGAGCAATATGGCAGGAGAGCCAGACGCAGTTGTCGATTATATCATCGCGCAAATTGATGCGGGAGACGCACTTCCCGGCCGCGCGATCGACGAAAAGGAAATGATGCAGGTGTGCGGCGTGTCGCAGACACAGGTGCACGACGCGTTGATACGCCTCGAAGCGGACGGGCTCGTGCAGCGAGACCCGCGCAAAGGCGCTGTCATTTTTCAGCCGACCGTCGCCGAGTTTCTGACGATCCTTGAGGTGCACGCCAATCTCGAAAGCTTTGCCGCCGGATTGGCAGCGCAACGGATAACGGACACGTTAAAGGCCGAATTGCTGTCCGTGGTTGGTGCGTGCGGCACACATGCGGCAGAGTATGGTAACACGGATCCGGCTGGGTATTATCAGCTGAACACGCGGTTTCACGAAACCATCGCACAGGCCGCGCGCAACGATCTGCTGATGCAGATGATCAAGACCAATGCCCGCAAGCTGACGGCCTATTACCGCATGCGCTACCGCCATCCCGGAGCCTCGCAATCATCCGCCAAGGATCACGTGGCAATTGCCGATCTCATCATCGGATCCAAGCCCGAAGCAGCGGCGGCGGCTATGCAGGAACACTTCAATTATGACCGTGAAACCGTGATGGATCTGATCGCGTCAGCCGACTGATCGTATCTCCAAAAACCGCGCAATTGTCGCGGCCCGGTCCGCGCCCCGATGCCCGTGTGCGGCTTGGCCCATCAGCCGTAGATCAAGCCGCCGTCATCTCCGGGTGGCTTTATAGGGTCGCAACATAATCCCCGATCCGGTGATCGGTGACCGCGCTGGTGTCGCAGAAGGCGACAACCCGAGCGCCCTTGCGCAGGCGCGTCATCGCCACACTATGAGCGCCACATTCGGCACGTGTCTCGGCGAGGTCTTGCATTGATGGGGCAGGGGCAATGGCTCCGGATACCGTTTTGCCAAACACCCTTCCTGTTGGATTGACCCCTTTGTTCATTTCCTTCGAGCGGCTGAGACGGAATGACCCGCCGCGCTGGACGGAGTGAGGCAGCGCCCATCGCAGTGAGGCGGTCACGCACCAGGCCGATATTCTGGGGGAACGCTGCGCAATTTCCATAACAAGATATCTGTGTGGCGTGCTGGGCTGACATCCGTAATGCCGTGATGATCAGCGCAAAAAAGCCTCCCATAACAAGATGAGAGGCTCTTTCTTACTCTTCGTAGCGAACCGGTTTGCCCTTGCTGTCCTTACGCGGATAAAGGCCACATCGGTGTTGTCTAAAACGGAACCCAGCCCTCGCCAGGATCGAAGCTTTCCATATCGTAACTGAGTTCGAGACCGTCCTCGCCAAGATCCTTTTCGAGGATGATACCGTTTTCGGAGACCATGAAGCTCATGATGCCGGTTACGCCATATTCCGCCGGAACGGCAAGCGCGGCATGGCCGGCGATTTGATGGCCATTGACGAAGTAATCCATCGCGCCACCGGGGGCTGCATCAGTTTGGCTGGAAAACATGCGATAGATATAGCCTTCGTAGGGTTCTGGACCTTGCTCTTCGCCATCCGCCACGTAGCCATTGGCTGATGCACGGGCGAACAATTCTCCCGCGGGGCTGTCGTCTCCGGGCCAGTACAACCCGTTCTTTTGACCCTCGTCAGAGATCACGGCGGTGGCGAATTCAAGCACGCCATCGCCGTCCCAATCGGTACGCTTGTACTCCGCCTGAGCCGCGACATAGCTTTTGAGAACTTCGACCGTTTCAAGCTCATTGCGCCCGATTGCGCGATGTACCATCTCTTGCAGGCCTTCTTCGACGTCAAAGATCCACAACCCGTCTTCGCCGCGTATCATCGGCATCGGAAAGGCCCAATTGTCCTCTCCGATCAGCAAAACACCGTATTGACCATAGATTTCCTGAACGAAATGCTCTTGGTCGAAGGCATCGATAAAGCTTTGCAGGATCAGGCGCTCTTCGAAGGTCTCCCCTGATGGCATGATCTCAACAGCCTCAGACCCGAACAGAGATTCCATCTGTTCGGCGGATTGCGTCCGGATCGCAGAGGCCAACGCATTGGCCAGCGCTTCAGTTGTTGCATATCCGGTCTGTTGACCATCGACATTCGCAAAGGCCGCGTTTCCGACGACGAGAAGACCAGCGAGTGTGATCGCTTTCATTTTCTTAACAACCATCATCTGCTTCCTCTTCCGCCGCCTTTTGCTCTGTGGTTGCCCCCTCTGGAGGCTGATTTCCTGGCACCATGGCCGCTTTGATTGCGTTTCACGGCAGAATGCTGAACCTGCTTGCGTTGTTTTGGTGCAGCCGCCCGCTGCTTTACAGCCGGTTTCGCTTTTGCGGGTGCAATCGCTTTCTTTTTGGTGGCTGCGGGGCGTTTTGCGACGCCCGCATTCTGGGGCCGATCGCGGGCAACGTCGCGCGTTTGAGGGCGATCACGGGCGATGTCTCGGGTTTGAGGGCGATCCCGCGAGATTTGCTGGGCTGCCGCCCGGTTTTCGGGGCGGCTGATGTCGCGGGCACCTGTTTGCGCGCCAAGATCACGCCGCATCTGATCGCCGCGCGATGGATTTCTGTCAGTCAGAGCGGGCATTGTACTGGGCCGATTGCCTGTACGGTTGTTCAAGCCGCCGCGGTCCTTATGATCACGAATTTGATCCTTGCCCCGATCACGGCGCACATTGTTCGGCTTCCATTGATTGCCGATATTTACGCTATTGCCGATGTTAACGTTGCCATTGATGTCGATGTCGCCGCCCCGGTAGTGGACCGGACGACCATTCCAGCCGCCGCAGTTTCTGCATCCCCAGTAGCCGCCCCAATAATCGTTGTTGTTGTTGTCGACGATGGCCGCGATCAGGATCGCCGAGCCGAAGAACAGCAATGCATCGTTGTTGTTGTTGGTGTCGGGATTGCTGACATAGACGGTTTCGGTGTTGTATTGCGGAACATAGATGACTTCCGGGTCCGCGGGCAGGATCGTCACAGCTTCGGTTTCATCGCGCGCGACGACCTGTTCGGGGGTGTCCTGAAGGCTACCGACTTCGATCGCGGTTTCGCGCATGCGCTGGACAGAGGCCATCACGTCTTCGGATTGCACCAACATGGCCGAGCCTGCAAGCTCGGTCCAGTCGAGGTTGTCCGCCATGCGGGTCAGAACGTCCGGAAACGCTTCCGTCAGGATCTGAACACTGGGGTCCCAGTCTTCGGCGGCGACGGCTGCGGAAATCTCGTCCTGGCTCAACCCTTCGTTGTCTTCGAGCCACTGCTGGGCCTTGACGACGTCGAGAGGATAGGTCGCTGCAACCAATACCTGGATCAAAAGAGTGTCCGGAAACAGCGCAACCGGAGCGACCAGCTCGTCCAGTTCGTCGTTTGTCAGAAGGGTGTCTTCGGCCGTTTCCGTTTCAGCGTCCGCTGTGGTCTCGGCACTTGCACTGTCGGCCTGCTGTGCAATCGCCGGGGTCAGCGGAAAGGTTGCAATGGCAAGCATCAATGCAGCGGATGTCCATGGATTGTTCAATTGTCAGCTCCCTGCTTTGTACGCAAAGTGTATTATGCCCATGGAAGGATGCAACAGGTAAGTTCCATGAATGACTTCCAGAGTTCACTGACCGTGTGCCCATGAATGACCGATTTTCCGTATTGCAGAGTGCAACCGTTTCAAAGGGAACGGCGCGCGCAGATGCCAATCCTGCTCTGCAATCAGAGGTGGCAGTTCACGCGCTGTGTGTGGCGTTTACAATTTTTTCTGACTGTGCGATGTTTCGTTGATCGCGCCCCAATTCCTTTTTCAGAGCATTGTTTGTATGAGCCAGACAACAACCGCCGCGCCGCGTAAAAAGCCAGTAAATTCATGGTTTGTGCGTTTTGGCAAACGCCAACGCAAATGGATCAATCCGTATATCAAACGCCACTCCAAGGTTGGTGACGCCGCAGTGTTCGACCGGTCAAACTTTGAATGGATCGATGCTCTGGAGGCCAATTGGGAAGCCATTCGGGACGAGGCACTGGCGGTGTTGAAAAACCGCGAAGGGATCCCGCCACTGGCGCAGATATCTCCGGATCACAAAGGCTTGGATGATCAGAATAAATGGCGGTCTTTCTTTCTGTGGGGTTACGGATTTCGCGTTGATCAGAACTGCGCGCGCTGCCCGCAGACGACAGCGGCCCTGAAAAATGTGCCCGGACTGCGCACCGCGATGTTTTCCATTCATGCACCGGGCATGGCCATTCCTCCGCACAAGGGCGTGACCGCGGGCATGTGCGTGTTTCACCTCGGCTTGAAAGTACCGAAGGATACCGCAAATTGCGCCATCCGCGTCGAAAACGAGATCGTACATTGGCAAGATGGTGAAGGCTTTGTGTTTGATGACACCAAGCAACACGAGACCTGGAACCGGACAGACGATGAGCGGGTCATCCTGTTGGTTCAGTTTGACAGGCCTCTACGGTTTCCCGGCAACGTCGTGGCATCGTTGTTTTTCCAGGCCATCCGACGCACGTCCTTTGTTGGGAATGCGCGGCGTCAGTTGGGCGATTGGGAAGACACATTCCGGAAATTTGAAAAAGCCGACGAGTGAAGTCTCGTGCCATGACCGAAGCTGGCCGCGTGCCTGTGGACCAAAGGAGCCTGCTTGCCGGTCGCAAGACCGGTGACACGCGGATCGCGACTACAATTCGTCTTGTGACAAAGGCTTCAGTGTCGGCTTGACTGTCGCGTTTTCCAGCGCCTGAAGCTTCATCCTTTCACGGTCGGCCCGCTTCCATCTGAGTTTACTACAGAACCAATGGCTGGCGTTTCGCGTGATGGAGCCTTCGATCGCGTTGGCAATTTTCTGTGTCAGGTCAAACTCGGCTTCCTTGCCTTTTCTGCCTTCCGGCAAAATCGGCTCTTGAAAAGTCACGCGCAGGTGTCCGGGTGCGACCCGTATGATCTCGAAGGGGACAATGGGGCAATTGAAACCTGTCGCCAATCGGGCCGGCAGTCGCGTGATCGCCGTGGTACGCCCAAAGAAATCAACTTCAATGCCTGCATTGACCCGTTGATCCACCAGCAAGGCGATACACTCCGAGCGGTCAAGCGCCTGAAAACAGGGGCGCAGGGCTTTGAATTTCTCCACGTAGATTGCACCGGTTTCAGCGCGATGCGCCGCCAGCAAGTTCTCGATAATCGGGTTTTTGTTTTGCGAATAGATTACCGTCAATGGTTGTTTCAGCTGATGGAAAAGCAACGGGCTCAGTTCCCAACTCCCCACATGCGCGCCGACATAAATCACCGGCCCTTTACCGTCGAAGGTGGAACCATCGGAGGTGATCCAATCGATTCGTGTCCCGTTCTTACCGTCTCTGAAATCCGGAATATGGGCGACCTCTGCGATGTGTCTTCCGAAATTGGCAAGCATCTCATTGGCAAGGGCATCGGCTTTACCCTCTTCCAGTTCCGGAAAGGCTTCCTGGATATTCCGGCGCATATTCGTCGATTTTACAAAGGAACTTCCTGCCTTGGACAGTACAAAGGCCATCAGCGCGGTGGCCTGTTTTGCCGGAAGGCGACGGATCGCGAAGTGGAGGGCCGAAATCAAAGGGTTGAAACGCTTTGATATTTTCTTTGGCATTGCCCCCTCCCTCGCTTGTTTTTGTTAAATACTGACCCGAAGTTGTTGCCGTTTCAATACGCCGCAAGCGCGTTTTTTGCATCGTCGTTAGGTCTTAATTTGATGTTCGCGCCAGATCAAGAGCGGGTTTGGTCGCGGTCTTGGTCAGGTGGTTTCGGCTCTGCTCTGGTCAACCCGTATAAGACAACGATGTCGACCACGTCAGCAAAGCGGTCCGTTTCAAAACCGTGCGCGCTCATGTCGGGGACATCAATTCGACTGGCAAATAATCATGCAAGTTGATGAATAATTTGAGACCAGTTCAGGACACGCCGAGTGGAGAGTGCATCCAGTGGGACAGATCTCTGCCAAAGGTCTTGCCCAGGATCGCGATATCTTTCCCGAAGCCAAGGCGCAGTTCATCCGCAAAGCCTGGATCCAATGGAGGTGAACTGGCCTCGACAGCGTTGAAACGTTTGACCTTTTTGCGCAGCTTTCGGAACGCTCGTTGAAACTGTGCCGCCCGCACAGGGTTGTTGAGCAACTGCCCGGCTACCGGTCGCATCAGGCGGCCCGTATATAGACTTTGAAGCAGACCTATTTTATAACTGCTGGCCGGGTTGGTCCGCTTGAATTCAACGCGCCCATCATAGGGGACATCCAAAAACTCAAGCGTGCTCTTGTACGTCGAAAGCGTGTCGGTCAGGAAATCCTCAAAAAAGATAGGCATGCAGTTCTCGCGGCCGACCAACGCGATCAACTGAGCGGAATACTCCCCGATGCGGGCGATTTCGCTGTATTTCAAAACCCGTGGATCCTGACAGTTGCGCGGAATGTGCTTTCCCTGCGCGCGCGCCTCCTGAAGCGCCCAGGCTTTGGCCAGATCCGCTTCGTCTTCCTGCCGCAAGTGCAGAAGACGCGCATGATAGGATCGGATCAATTCGACTGGATCACGCAGCATGACAATGAATTTGGGTGCCTCGAAACTTCGCAATATCCGTTCGACGGCGTCTGGCGAATACAGTGTCGAAACAGCACCTTCACCGATCATCATGGTGTCGTCTTTCAGGGTCGGAAAATACGCCGTCAGAAATTCCTTCCGCATGGCCACGGGATCGGCCGACTTGCGCGTGAATGAGAAATAGTGCGTTTCCTTGGGTTTCGAAAAGCAGATCTTGGGATGTTTTCCGAGATAGCGTGCCATCGCAGTGGTTCCGCAACGCGGAGCGCCGACGATAAAAAATGCCCCAAGGTTACGGCTCATGACGTACTCACTCAAAGGTTCTGGCTCCACGATGCGCAAAGCAGAAATTGTGTCATTTGCGTGTTGCTCCGCATCGCTTTGGCCTGAACGGAGCGTGCCGCATCGAAGACACCAGGTCGAGTAAAGTTTTATCGCACCCGTTGAGCGGTTGCCACCCCACCTGATAGATAAGCGCGTCAATCTTTTGCGCGAAAGAGAGGCACCGCGCCGGCGCGCGGGGGGGGATCGCGGCCAATCGCTCGCGTGCGGGCGCGTCGGAGTGTTGGGCTTTCCCCAAGGCCACTCGAAGCTGTAACACTTTGAAACCTCACGGCTGCAGGGGACTTGATGTTTCGACTGAACAGGGGCAGAACGCGAGAAACCTTAAAACACTGGAATAAAACGTTGAAAGCAGTCATTTTGAGCGCCGGTCAGGGAAGCAGATTGCTTCCTTTGACCCAGAACCAACCCAAATGCTTGCTGCCCATAAACGGGCGGTCGATCCTTGAATGGCAGCTGAGCGCGTTGGCCGCAAATGGCGTGAACGACGTGACGGTCGTCACCGGGTTTTATGCCGAAGAGGTCGACAACCTGATCGCATCCCAGGATTTTGGCGACCAGAAGGTGCGCACCGTTTATAATCCGTTTTACGCCGTCGCCGACAATGCCGGCAGCTGCTATGTTGCCCGCGAGGCGATGACGGGCGAATTTATGGTGATCAACGGTGACACATTGTTCGAACCCGAACTGGCGGGCAGGGCGCTTGCACAGCGCAAGATGCCCATCACCGTGACCATCGACCGCAAAGACTCTTATGACGCGGATGACATGAAGGTCTGCCTTGAAGGCGATCGTCTGATCCGTATCGGCAAAGCCCTGCCGCTGGATGTGGTGGACGCCGAGTCCATCGGCCTGTTGATGTTCAACGAAGAGGGTGGCCAGCACTTCAAGGATGCCATCGTCAACCTGCTGCGCGGCGAAAACGGCCTCAAAAGCTGGTATCTGCGCGCCATCGATGCGCTGGCTGTGAGAAAGGTCGTCGGCACCGCGTCCATCGAAGGCTACACATGGCAGGAGGTCGATTTCATGGAAGACCTGAGCCGCGCTGAAGCGCTGGGTGACAAATGGGCCGGTCGTTCGGCGGGATAACCCGCCTTACCTGCTGTCACGTGCGATCAATATCTTTTCCGCGAGATAGAAGTCTTCCGGGCTGTCGACATCAATCGCCGCTTCGGCAAAGGGCATATGCGTCACGGCCAGTTTGGTGTCTGTTCGCTTGCCCAGTTTTTCCACTGCCTGCGCCAGCGTCAGGGTGTTCGTGAGATAGCGCAGCGCCGTCATGACGCCCAACTGGCGCAGCATGGTGAGCGGGCTTTTGCGGTTTTCCTCGACCTGACGCCAGAAGCGGATGATTTTGCCTGCCTGTGGGGACTGAAAGGCAAACAAGTTGCACCCGCCTTGACCACCGTCCCGAAAACGCATGCGGGTGCGGCGGGCCTCTGGGTAGGCCTGCAGGACCATGTCGGTTTTGGCCATGGCAGCGGTAACATCAGAGCCGACCGGGAGCGAACTGAGAAAATACTCCAGTATCTCCGGCGTCAGCAGGCAATTGTCCGCCGTCGTGATCACGACAGGCCCCGATTGACCGCCCCCAAGCGCTTCAAAGCCATGCAGCGCGCTTTGCGCAGGCGAAGGTTTGGCCGTCAGCGTTTGCAAGTATCCGCTATCCATCAGGACGTTGAGGCTGTGCAGATCGCTTAGAACTTCGGGCGTCTCGATGACCACCACGACTTTATCGATGGATTTGACCGCTGAAAGCGTTGCGATTACCCGTTCGATCATCGGTTTACCGGCTATCGGCAAGAGCGCCTTGTGCGACACGCCGCCAAGGGCTGCCACCGTGCAGTCAGGGCCACGGCTGCCGGCCAGAACAAGCGCAGAATAGGTCACGTCAGCGATTTTTGAAAAATTCGGTAGGTCTTGTAGTGGCGACCGCCCATCTGTTCGGCCAGTCGGTTCATCGCGGTATTGTCTTCCAGGACCCATGACATCTCAAGCGTTTCGATGCCGCGTTTTTCGACTTCGCGGTACATTTTGGCCATGATGCTGCCGGTCATGAACGGGCCCAGCATGCTGTTGAGGTATTTCTTGCGCACACCCAGCAGGGGAACGCGGGCGGATTTCAGGCCTTTTACCTTGAGGCGCCACAAGAGCCTGGCCCAGCCAAACGGCAAAAGCTTGCCGTTCAGGTCGGCGATGGCTTCGTTGATGTTGGGCAGGCAGACCAGAAAGGCGGCCGGATCGCCATCCATCTCGACAAACCAAACGAGGTCCGGGACGATCAGCGGTTTGAGCTGATTGGCCATATGCGCGACTTCGTCATCGGCCATGGGAACAAAGCCCCAGTTTTCGGACCATGCATCGTTAAATATCTGGACGAGCCGGCCCACTTCAGCGCGGTAATCCTTCATATTGATCGGGCGCACCACCATGCCCTTGGTCGGCGCGCGTTTTTCAAAGGCCTTCAGCGTTGCAGGCAGTTCACCGCCGACATTCCACACATAGGCATTCAGATCGCGACCCTTGTGATAGCCCAAGGCCTCCAGATGCCGGGCCACATACCCGTAGTCATGGCCCATCATCATCATCGGAACAGTGTCGCGCCCGTTGATCAGCAGGCCGGTCTCTTCGTTGATATTCAGGTTGAACGGGCCAAAAACCACAGTCGCGCCGTGATCGCGCAACCAAGCTTCAGCTGTTTCCGTCAGGGCCTTGAAAATGGCAGGGTCATCTTCGGCGGCGATCATACCGAAATGCCCCTCTTCGGCGCTACGCTGTTTTGCAACCAAAGGGTCCATTTGCGCACTGATGCGGCCCACGACCGCATCGCCGCGTTTGGCGAGCCACAGCTTGACCGTGGCACGCTTGAGGTAGGGGTTCTTCTTGGGGTCCAGAACCTCCCGCCGCTCCAGAAAAAGCGGGGGGATCCATGTCGGATCGTCCTGATGCAGCCGGTATGGCAGCTTGATAAAGGCATCCATTTCCGCCGCTGTGTCGACCGGAACAATAACGAGCGGGGCTTCACTCACGGGCGGTATTCCAATTGTTGGGGCGCGTTACGCCTGTTGTCGCGCCGATGGGGGACGATCCCGTGGCATATGCCCGCTTTCTTCTGCCACCCAAGGGTATTTCTTGGCCTTTTCGACGTCGTAGCCAAGGTTGTAGACAGTAGGGCTGCGCGGACGGTCCTTGGCCTTGTCATAATACGTCCCCAGCGCCTTATCCACGGCAAAGCTGGTGATCCCGTAATTGCCATCTTCGTGGTGGAAGTGGTGCAACAGGTGGTGCTCTTTCATGTATTTCAGGTATTTGTTCCTGGGTTTGAAGTTCAGGTGCTGGATGCAGTGCACAAATTCATAGACGCATGTTGTCAGAAGGCCCGCAGCCAGACCCGACGCCGCCCCGGCAGGGCCTGCGATCGCCCAACCGACAGGAATGGTCACAACGACGATGGTCGGCAAGGTCGTGTAAAGCGCGCCGAACAGAACGTCGAGGCGATGGGGGTCCTGGTGGTGATCGAAATGAATACGCTTCCAGATCGCGGCGGTCGACTTCCAGCGATAAAGGTATGTGCTGTGCAAGACGAAGCGGTGCAAAAGGTACCAGACCACCGGGTAGAGCGCCACAACGGCAGCCGCCGCCACGAGCGGCCCAACCCAGCCAGAGCCAAAATAGAAGGCAGCGATGATCGAGATGATCGCGAGCCCGAAATACGCCTGAATGGCGTAGAAGGTGCAATAGGCCTTCACGAGATCAGGCAGGGTCATTTTGCCCAGATCGAAACTGCGGCCTTTCCATGTGGCAACAAACATTGTCGCATCCCTTTCACTTGGAGCGTTTGGACTGGGTAGATAGTCCTCCGGTCCCTGCATGTCCAGTTCACGGATTGTCGCAGATTACGCAACAAAATAAGGGTGTTTCAATATGTTTCACCAATTGTTACCGGCAGGTTTTGCGCGGATCAGGTGAGGAAGGGTTCGTGCCGAGCCCTGGGGTAAAGCCAAGCAGTGCGCGCGGCATGCCACACAAAGGTCAGCCCCTGCCAAGCCGTAATGAACAGGAATGCGGCGGATCCAAACCCGAGGGCGACCCCGAGGGTGAACACGACCAGATTGACGTTGCGTCGCGCGATCCAGGTGCGCACCGTGCCGTCCAATGGCGTCACCGCGTGCAGGCCCCGTTTGAACCGGGCCTTGGCGACCATCAATGCCAGACGGTCCGCGATATAAAACAGGGTCAACCAGAGGGTGGCCGCATAAAGCGGGGCCTCGGACCCGGCGGCAACGAGGCCCGCCGCCCATGCCCAATACCAGAACGGCGGATGCACGATATCGAGCCCGTGATCCAGTATATTCCCGATGGGTGAATCCGTCAGCGTCAGACGCGCCAATTTGCCGTCAACGCTGTCCAGAATGGTCATGCTGTAGGCGGCGACAAAGCCTGCAAACCAATAACCGTAGGCAAACAAGGGAACGGCCAGAATGGTCAGGAAAATGCTGAACACCGTCACCATGTTCGGTGTGATGCGCCAGCGGATGCACAATCGGGTCAATTGCCACACGATCGGCGGATACACCCACTTCGTCATGAAGTCGGTCGAGCCCTTGTAGTTCAGATGGAAGAGGCGTTTCTCCAGTTCGGCACGGTGCTGATCGTCGGCCACGCGCTCCAGCAGGAACGGCACGTTGCGGCGCAGATTGCCAACAAAATCAGGCAACTCATCTGGCGTGATTTCGCGAATGGTGCCCGCCGCGCGCAAATGCTCTGCTGCCGCGTGCAATGATGTCGTGTTTGTGGGCGGCGGTGTGCCCTTGGTAAGCCGAAGAACGGCGGTATCCTTGCTGGCCGGATGGCCCAGGAAACAGGCGGGATCGGTCTCCTGCATCAGCAGTGGCAACAGGCGCGCATCGATGACCGCGCCACCATCCAGCGCCAATACCGGGCCGTCCACCTTATCCAGATAGGCCGAGAGACGTTCACCAACCGTGCCTGTATCGTCGAGAACCGTGTATCTCGCGTCCGCTTTAGTGTCTGCAACGCCCGAAATCACCACCTTGACCGATGGATCGCCCGCCTTTGCAATGGAGCGCAAAATGCGCTCCAGCGTTGTGAAGCCGAAAAGGCGCGGGGCGCCGGCCACCGGCTCTGCATCAATCCAGATATGCATATGAGGGGCCCACTACCTTTCGAAACGGAACAGAAAAAATGCCGATATGCCGGTAAAGATGAAGAGCGGCGTCCAGGCGGCAAAGGTCGGGCCAAGCACGCCGGCCTTCCCGAGAGACGCGAACATGCCGTCGACGACCAGAAACGTCAAGCCGAGCACGAGAGCCAGTGCCGCGCCCAGTTGCGGCCCGCCGGACCGGCTCATGCCCCGAATGGTTGAGGCGGCAATGAGCATCATCACAAGCGATGTCAGCGGCCCGACGGACCGGCGCGCCAATTCGGTACTGTAAACCGACGGATCGGCGCTTGAACTCCAGTCGACAGACAGAACTTGGCCAAGCGTGCCTTTTGACAGTTGTTCGGGACGCGCGATCAGGTCCAGAATAACCTGTGGATCGGGTCCGCCGGGCCAAGGCTTTACCGCCGTTTTGATGGTTTCGGACGACGTCTGGGAGAGTATGGTTTCGGCGGCATCATAAAGCTGCCATTCCGACCCTTCGAATTTCGCCGTCGTCGCCGTGACGCGCGCGATCAGACGACCTGCTTCATCCCGCTCGAAAAAGCTCAGACCCATCAGCGTCTGGCCGTCGCGCGAAACTTCACTGATCCGCACAAGGTTATCCTCGCCGCGCAGCCATTGCGTCCCGCCCCGGTTCAGAAGCGGTTCCCACCACTCGATAAAGGCCTGTTGCGACGCAGGGGCCACCCTGTCGGCCAGAATGAAATGCCCCAGCACGACCATCAGACAGGCGGGAATACCCAAGGCTGCAATCCGAAGTGGCGACATGCCGGTGGCGCGCAGTACGATCAATTCGCTGTGATTGGCCAGTGCGAGAATGCCCATGGTGCTGCCGATCAGGACAGACAGCGGGATCAATCGCTCGACAATCGTGGGCACCCTGTATCCGGCAAACAGGACCACGTCGGCGACGCTGCCGCGCCGCTCGAGGATATCCTCGATGTTGTCGATCAGATCCATCAGCACCAAGAGCGCCGCGAAGGCCAGCAAGACCGACAGGATACGGACTCCGAGGACCCAACCGAAATAGCCAATGAGAACTCTCACTCCGAGGGCTGCCTTTTTGGCCAGATCCGCTTTTTCATCGCCTGGAACACACTGTCGACGCGGTCAAAGAACTGTTCGAACTTGTTGGGGCGCAAACGTTGGTCGATTTGCCAGAACATATTGATACAAAACAGTGAAAACAGGCCAAAGGGAACCCAGAGCCCGACCAGCGGAGAGACAACGCCAAGCCCCACAAGCCCTTCGCCCACTTCCAGTGAATAGTGATAGAGAAGCAGCAGAATGGCAGCCGTGGCCACCGCCGGGCCGCGCCTGCGCCGTTTGGCGGCGATCCCCATGGGCACCGCGAGGAAGGGCATGGTGGCCACGGAAATCGATCTGACAAGGCGACCGTTGACTTCGGCATTCAGCTTTGTCTGTTCAATCGCGTCTTTGGGGTCTGCGCCGGGTTGCGGTTGGGTGTTGCGTTTCCAAAGCTCGCCCAGCGTCAATTCACGCTGATCGTTTCCGCGCTCCCGAAACGGCGTTGGTTCAAATGGAAAGTCAGGCGTAAAAGTGAGCTTGCCCAGGTACAGGGTATACGGCGCTTGTCCGGGTTGCTCAATGATCTGAACGACGTTTTCCAGAACGATCTTCGTCTCGCCGGTGTCTGGGCTCGTGGTCACCTGACCATTCGCCGCCGTTATCGTCATTTCCTGACCGTCATCGGAAATTTGGTGCACAAAGACGCCGCTCAGGCCGCGGTCATCCAGATCGATCTCGTTCGCAAGGATCGTCAGACCCTTGGCGGGGGCGAAGAAGGTTTGCGCCGAAATAGCCTCGGTCCAGACAGCGTGGGTCGCGGCATGCCGAATGGCGCGGTATCCGTAGCGGCTATAGGGTTGCAGATAACCCAGAAGCAACACGCTCAGGATCGACAGGATTACGCCCGCCACGATCACGGTGCGCGCCATCCGCCGCACGGATGCGCCTGATCCCAGAATGACGTCCAGTTCGTTATTGTCGCCCAGTTGCGCCATGAGCAGCAGAATGCTGATGAAAAACGCGGCCGGAAGGGCTAGGCCCAGGTAATGTGGCAGCAGGTTGGCGGCCATTTGCAGAACCAGCCCGAAGGCCGCGTTATTGGCCGCGGCAAATTCGAACAACCGCAGGACCCGCTCCAGGATCAGCGTCAGCAGCACGATGCTGAGCGCGATCATCAGGCGGCGCATCGTCTGCGAAAGCACGTATTTGTCTAGGATGGTCATATGAACCTGTTGCGCCCCGGATCAGAGGTCTGACCAGTGGTGTCGCAGCGCATCGACGAGGCGTTTCGTCGTTGCGTCATCCATTGAAACCGCCTGCGCCAGCTGTGGGGGACCCGGCCATCCGGCATCATTGACGGTCATCTCCTCAAAGGTTCGGCTACCGTCATAGCGGGGGATCACGTGAAAATGCACATCATTGTCGACCATCATCAACATCAGGTAGTTGATCTTTTCATAGTGCACCATGTCGCGCAGCATATGCTCGATCTTGTCGATGACCGGCTTGAGGCCTGCAAACCCTTCGGCGCTCACATCGCCAAACGCACTGACCGGTTCACGGCTGATCAGAACAAGCGACCCCAGGGTGACCTGCTCGGGGCGCAACAGCACAGTCCAATGCTCCGTTTCGCCGATCACAGTGGCGGGATGGCCAAACTTCGTCATTGTGCTGTTTGGGGGATTGTCATGCATAATTGATCTCCGCTGCCATCGGAAAGGAGCACTGCTGCCATCCTTGGCTTTTCCATGTCACGGTTAACTGACAATTGCCGTTTACTCAAGAAGCAGGACTGTGCGACCGAAGCCACAGATGCGTCCACTATTTCCAGTTGGGTCAAGACAGTGGAACCTGCAAGGTCCAGCGGCCAAGGGTCTCGAACCCACGCGGCGTCAGACCACGGCCATGCGTTGACAGACGCCAGCCAGCGTCTTCTCGGCGTACATTGATGAGGTTCCAGCGTGCTTCGTCATCCTTTTCGGAATTGAGCGCCATGGATGCGGAGGGCACGCCAAGCACCGGGATTTTGCCCTGCGGTCCGCTAATCAGGCCAAAGTGACTGTGATGCTGGTGGCCATGTAACACCAGTTCCGCACCCGTGCGCGCCAAGACCGCCCGAAACGCGGCCCGGTCGCGCAAGGCTTTGCGGCGCTTGGTCGGGTAATCCTCCGGCGGATGGTGCAGAACGACGACACGAAACACATCCTGTCCGCGCAGATCGTCCAGCACGGCCTCAAGCCGGTCCAGCTGCGCCTTGCCCAGCGTGCCCGAAGCGAACAGGGGCGGTGTCGGATTTGACGTGGACAACATGACAAATGCGACCGGTCCGCGCTTGCGCACAAAGGGGAAGGTCACATCGGTCGCATCATCGCCCAGCATCCACGGGCTCCACAGGCCGATCCCTTCGGCGAAGGGCACGCGAACATAGGCATCGTGATTGCCCGGAATAACGGTTACGTCTTGAGGCGGACCAACCGTTTTCAACCAGTCACGCGCGGCCGCAAACTCATCGGGCAAGGCGATGTTGGTCAGATCGCCCGCCACGATTGTATGGTCCAAGTCCGCCGCCGCGATATCTTCCAGCATCGCCGTCAATACTTCAGGTCGGTGGCGCAGATGCCGTTTGCGATGCCATGACAAATATCCAAGCAGCCGTTTGTTCAGCACCTGCGTGGCCTTCACATTCGGCGTCAGGGGATTGTGCGGATCTGACAGATGGGCGAAGGAAAGATGCATGGCACTCGCGTTTTCGGATTGTTTCGGGTCATATATCCGCATAATCGCTACGCTGGTTTTAAGGAAAGCAAAATCCCCTATGGCGACATCTGCGCACAAACAGGAAACCGCCATCGCTCCGGTCAAGCTGGTGGGCGAGGGTGTTTCGGTCTGGGGCATGACGTCCGCAGAGCGGCTGCGCCGGATGTTTGCCCGTCTGAAGGTGACGGATGTCTCCGCGTGGGACGGGGCCACACCCGCCGCCGAAGCCTGTTATGTGGTCAGCGCCGATCACGCCTATGCCCAAGTGCTGTTGGCGGATTTGTCCAGAACGGTGGGCACGGTGCTGACTTCCAATGGCCGCCCCGTCGCCGCATATGTATCGGAGGACAGGGCCGCTAACATCGCGCAGGATATTGCCGACGGACAGCTGTCGCGCGCCGCCGATCTGACATCGTGCGAACCGGACCAGCTCAGCTCTGCTTATGACGAAACCCTGCGCAAGCGCGAAGTGCCTTATGTCATGGCGCTGACCCCCGAGACCGTGCGCGCGGTTGAACAGCGCACGTTCGATGGGTCGTACAAAGGTGTGACGGATTTTGTCACGCTTTATTGCTGGCCCAAACCCGCCATCGCGGTCGTGCGGTGGTGTGCGACTGCGCGGATCACGCCCAACATGGTCACGACACTCAGTCTGGTGCTGGTGCTGGCGGCGATGTGGCTGTTCTGGAACGGGTTTTTCATCACGGGGATAATCGCCGCATGGTTGATGACCTTCCTCGATACGGTCGATGGCAAGCTGGCGCGGGTCACCGTGACATCAACAAAATTCGGAAATGTCTTCGATCATGGGATCGATCTGGTGCACCCCCCGTTCTGGTACTGGGCGTGGGTCGTGGGTGTGGCCGCGACGGTGGACAACCCGCCGGATCTGACCACCGCCTTTTGGGTTACCGTGGTCGGCTATGTGGTGCAGCGACTTCAGGAAGGGATCTTCATCAAGGCTTTCAACATGGAGATGCACATCTGGCGCCGGTTCGACAGCCTGTACCGCCTGGTCGTGGCCCGGCGCAATCCGAACCTCGCGCTTCTGACGGTCTTTGCACTCTTTGGTTATCCCGCCGAGGGTCTGATCGCGGTTGCGGTCTGGACGGCGGTTTCGCTTGTCGTACACAGCCTGCAGATCGCGCAAGCGCTGCGCGCCCCGCGTCCGCTGCAATCCTGGCTCGATCATTGAAAATCGGTCTGATCAGCAATCCGCTCAGCCGTGCCAACCGCAAGAGCGGTGGGGTTGCCGCACGCGTCGCCCCAAGCGATGATATTTGCGTCGCCCAGCCGCGTGGCCATGATCAGCTTGTTGAAGATCTGATCCGCTTCGCCCGCGACGGTGTGGACGTGATCGCCATCGACGGGGGCGATGGAACGGTGCGCGATATCGTCAGCAATATTGATCAGGCATATGGCGATCACTGGCCCCTGATGGCTCTTCTGCCATCCGGCAAGACCAACGTCATTGCGGGGCAGGTGGGCCACTTCGGTACCGGACAGAAGGGATGGGAACGTTTGCTTGCCGTTCGGAAAACCGGCAAACTGGCCGACATGCAAACCCAATGCGCCGCGATCGAAATCTCATGGCCGGGCCGTGATGATCCGGTCCAGCGCGGCTTCCTGCTGGGCTTTGCGGCTTTTGCGGATGGTGTGCGGATGGCCAATCAATCGATCCATCCGATGGGCATCAACAAGGGGCTTGCCGTTGCCATGGCCATCGGCGGTGTCTTGCGCCGCAGCTTGCTGAGCGGTTCGAAAAACCGCGAAGCGTCGGGCGAAGCAGGTACGGTTCTTGTCGATGGCGCGCAGGTGAACGGCACGCGCCACTTCCTTGTTCTGGCCAGCACGCTGGACCGTCTGACGCTGGGTCTGCAACCGTTCTGGGATCAGGGCAGGGGAGCGATCAACTGGCTCGATATCTCGGCGCCACCCAAGCGCGCCGTTGTTGGCATCGTGTCGATGGCCCTGGGCAAGCGCAAAGCGTGGATGGAAGACAACGGTTATGCCAGCGGCCGCGCTGAAACGATGGAGGTCAAATTTGACCAACCCTTCGTTCTGGACGGTGAGCTTTATGAGCCCCATGGCCATATCCGGGTCGCCGCAACGCAACCTATCGGATTTGTCGGCGAATGAGTGCCGCGCTGCCGGATCTTGTGCGTGCGGGCCTTGAGCGCCCTGTACCGGATGAAGCGCGCGCCTTGGCAAATGAACTTGCTTCGGAGAGTGGGACGGCGGTGGTGGCCGTGCTGTTTTATGGCTCATGCCTGCGCAATCAGACGGTCGAAGGGGTGCTGGATTTCTATATTCTTGTGGACACATACAGCAACTACCACGCAAGCTGGATCGGTGCCGCTGCCAACGCGATTTTGCCGCCCACCGTGCGTTACCGACACGGAGAAGAAGCCCGCGCCAAGATCGCCGTGATCTCGGCCACTGCCTTCGCGCGCAAGATGCTCCCGGACAGCAATGACACGACAATGTGGGCGCGGTTCTGCCAACCCGCCGCGCTGCTCTATGCGCGCGACGGGCAGGCCGCCGCTACAACGGTTGAGGCCGTTGCAGATGCCGTGGCGACCGGAGCGGTGTGGGCGCAACGCCTCGGGCCATCGGGCGGGACGTCCGCCGATCTGTGGACGGCATTGTTTCAAAACACATACGGGGCCGAGTTGCGTGTCGAAGATGGCGGGGATCGAGGCCAGACGATCTATCATCAGGCCGAACACTATTTTGACGCGATGCTGGCGCCCGCCCTTGCACATGCGACGGCCAGGCAAGGCAGCAGCGGGTGGCCAGACGCGCAGGGCAAAACGGCGCGGCAGTACATGTGTATGTGGCGACGCAAAAGCATTTATGGAAAAGTGCTGAACATCTCGCGGTTGGTCAAAGCAGCGTTCACCTTCGATCAGAAGGTCGAGTATATCCAGTGGAAGGTCGAGCGCCATACCGGCAAACCACTGCACCTGACGGATTTCCAGAAGCGACACCCGCTGATTGCTGCACCCGGTGTTTTGTGGCGGCTGTGGCGGCAGGGTGCCGTGCGTTAGCGTTTGCCCAAATCGGGGCGCAAACGCATCGCATAGCCATCAAAAAAAATCCTCCGCGTTTGGATTGATTATCCAAAGCCGCGGAGGATTTTGTTGTTTCAGGTGATATTTTCAGGCGTTAGCCAAAGCTTGCAATACGCTCGGGTTCGATCACGCCGAACGCAAGACCGATCTTGGTAAAGAGGGCAATGGCCTGATCGATTTGCTCATGCGAATGCGCGGCACTCACACTGCTGCGCAACAGGCACATGTTTGCCGGCGTGGCCGGTGGCAACGCAAGGTTGACATAGAGACCTTCATTCAGCAGCGCGTTCCAGAAGGCGATCGCCATTTCGGGCGATGGCAATTGAACCGCGACGACAGGGCTCGCATCCGGACCAACCGAAAAACCAGCTGCCGCCATGCCGTCGTAAAGACGACGCGCATTGCCCATCAGCTTTTCGCGCAGAAGTTCGCCGTTCTTGACTTTTTCCAGCGAGGTTACGACCGACGCCACGACCGACGAGGGCAGCGACGCCGTGAACATATAGGGGCGGCACGCCACTTTCAGCAGATCAAAGTCGTCGATGTTCGAAACACAGAACCCGCCGATGGCACCGAGGCTTTTGCTGAACGTGCCGACGATAAAGTCGACATCGTCCTCAACGCCACACTCCTCGGCCAATCCGCGACCGTGCTTGCCCAGAACGCCCATCGAGTGGGCTTCGTCCACGATCAGATACGCACCGAATTCCTTGGTCACTTCGACGATCTCTTTCAGCGGGGCCTTGTCGCCCAGCATGCTGAAGATGCCTTCGGTCACCACGATCACGTTGCCGCCCTTGTTCTTGAGGCGGCGCAGACGTGTGCGCAGGTCGTCGGGATCGTTGTGCTTGAACCGCGTCACAGGGGCCGGTGTCAGCTTGCACGCGTCATAGATACAGGCGTGGGAGTCCGCGTCGATTACAAGGTGGTCGTCCCGACCTGCCAATGTTGCGATGATCCCCAGGTTGGCCTGATAGCCAGTGGTGAACATCATTGCATGCTTGCGGCCAAAGAATGCCGCCAGATCACGCTCAAGGCGGGCATGCCAGCCGTAAGAGCCATTGGCGATCCGCGAGCCTGTTGTGCCAGTGCCGTTTTCACGCAACGCCGTCACGGCGGTCTCGACGCTTTGCTTGTCAAAGGTCAGCCCGAGGTAGTTGTTGGTGCCCAGCAATATGGTCTTCTTGCCAGCGACGATCCCCTCGGTCGGCGACAGGATTTTGTCAAAGCGAACGGAGAATGGATCGCTGCCCGCTGACTTAACATCGTCATAGGCGCTGCGCAGATCTTTGAATTTGTCCAGAATACCCATTATGCTTCTACCTCTGTTTGCAAGGACTGAACGACACCCGCCAATTGTGTGACGGTCTCAGTTTCGGCAATACGATCCAGCGGGATCGAAATGTCGAAGTGATCTTCGAGCGCCATCACCAGGTCCATCACAGCCAATGAGTCCAGGCTCAGGTCCCGAACAATGTTTGTTTCGGCTGTGATACCGGCCGCGCCGTTGGTAATCGTCGTAAGTTCGGTGACGATCACCGTCTCGATCTCTGCGTTGTCCATATCGTTTCTGTCCAATGTGCCTGCAGCGTTATCGTCGCAGTTTTTTTATGTGCCCTCCTTATCAAGTGTTAATGGGCCTTTTGAAAAGGTCTGGTGGCGCAAATGGGCGTCACGTTTTCCTACTAAGTATTTCAGAGCCAATGCCGTGACTTGTACCATTTTGCGGTGTCTGAAAATCCGTCTTTCAGCGTGACCTGAGGACGCCAGATTTCGGGCGGGGGTTGGGCGCTGGCCGAGGAACTCCAGTCGCCATGCAGCATTTCACGCACTTTGCCTGCCGTCAGGATCGGAGTTTTTCCGATCAGGCGGGCGCTGATCCCGGAAATATGGCCGCCCGCCCTTAAAATAAAAGGTGGAATGCGTATAACGCTTGGCGATGTTCCGACAGATTGACCTGCAGCCCGAGCGATTTCACCCCATGTGTAACCGTCCCGCACGTCGTCGGTCAGTTCGTAAATCGCGTCGTGATCGCCAGCTTTGGCCATTGCAACAACGGCGCTTGAAACATCGGTTGCATTAATCAGGCATATGCGGGACGAAGGCGCTTTAGGGGCGAAAACCCGTCCCTTGGACGCCATCTGAAACAATGGAAATGTTTCCCGATCCCATCGGCCATAAACTGCCGATGGGCGTAAAACTATGACCGATCCGGTCGCATTTTTGGTCACCGCATCCTCGCCCGCGCGCTTGCTGGCAGCGTAATCTGATAGCTCTGGCGCTCGCGCAGCCATCGATGAAACCACTAGAACAGGAGCTTTGGGGGCGACTTGGGCAGCGGCCCGCGCGAGGTTCGCACTGCCGTTTTCGTTCACGGAAAAGAAATGGTCGCGAGACCTTGCCTTGATCAGACCAGCGCCATGGATAACCACATCAGCGCCCGCACAGAGCCGTTCCAACGCGGATTGATCCGACAGGTCGCCCAGAACAATCTCGGCGTTCAGGTTGGGCACAAGCGGGTGCAGGGGTTCGCTGCGCACCAGCATCCGGATATTCCAGCCCGCCCGGATCAGATCTGCCAGAATGTAACGACCGACAAAGCCGGTTCCGCCTGTCACGACGGCCAGTGGCTTATGCGGCGAGGTCAAGACACTGATCCCGGGGCGTCACGGTGTCTGTGGTGCAGGCAGTTCTGCAATAATACCATCAAGGTATTGCTGGCGGGATTTGGTGCGGCTCAGCTTGCCAGATGAAGTGTGTGGCAAACTGTTATGCGGTACGAGAACGACCTTGGAATGTACACCATGTGAGCCGCTCACGACATTCTCGACTTCAGCACGCAGGGCTTCTCGAGCCGCAGTATCCGTGGCGCGGCATTGGACCAGAAGGACAATTACTTCTTCATTATCCTTCTGAAGCGAGAAGGCAGCCACGTCACCGGTGCGACACGCGCTGACTTCACGTTCCACGGACCATTCCAGATCCTGAGGCCAGATATTGCGACCGTTGATGATGATCAGATCCTTGGCCCGGCCTGTAATCGCAATCTCACCGTCAGACAGATAGCCAAGATCGCCCGTATTCAACCAGCCATCTTCGGCAAGCACAGCGGCGGTTTCTTCGGGCAGGCCATCATAGCCTTGCATCATGCTGGGGCCGCGCAGGAAAAAACAGCCCACGCGCATATCTGGCAGAACATTGCCGTCGCCGTCGCGGACTTGCAATTCGTGTCCCGGCAGCACCTTGCCGCAGCGGACAAAAGAACGCACGCGGGCTGTACTTTCGGTTGCGGGCACCACATGCCCATCTTCTTCCAACCTGTCCAGGTCGACGGTGTCGACCACCAACCCTTTTCCAGGCTCATGAAAGCTGATGGCCACGACGGCCTCGGCCATTCCATAGCTGGGCGAGAACGAGCTGGCGCGGAACCCATATTCGGCAAACGTCCCTGAAAAGCTTTCCAGAACGGACGGGCGTACCATGTCACCGCCAATGCCAGCAGCCCGCCACTTGGACAGGTCAAGGCTTTCGGGTGGTTTCGTGCGTTCGGCGCGACGCACGCACAGTTCATATCCAAAGGTTGGCCCAAAGGACAACGTTCCGCCATGCGTGCTAATCGTGGACAGCCATGTCATGGGGCGTTTGGCGAAATCACGGGTCGGGATGATGTCGATGGACATCTGAGTGACGATCGGCGTCAACAGACAGCCCACCAGTCCCAAGTCATGATAAAACGGCAGCCAGGTGGTGCAGCGGTCTTCGGGCTGGATTGTCATGCCCGACAGCGAGATGGCAGCCGTGTTGGCAATGAACGCGTCGTGCGTCACGGCCACGCCCATCGGCGCGCGTGTGCTGCCCGAAGAGAATTGCAGATAGGCCAGCCCATCCGTGCGCAGGTCTGGCAATATAACCGTGTCCTGCAGCGCGGGCACCTCGGCCACCGTGCCGGTGAACTTCAATCCCAGATCTGCCGTGGCCTCAAGCAGCATGCTCTGCATCTCCGCGGGGCCAAACGCCGCCTTGGCGCGGGCGGCGGCGATCATCCGGCGGGTCTGGTCGACGTAACCGGCACGCCCGCGAAACGCGGCGGGCAGGGGCACGGGCATCGGGATCAGGCTGGCATATTGACAGGCCGCAAACACCCGCAGAAAATCACCGTCGCTTTCGGCGATGATGGCAACACGGTCGCCCGGTTCCAGACCAAGGGCGATCAGTTGTTGTGCCAATTGCAATGATTGCAGCCGCAAATCCCTGTAGGGTAGAACTTCGTTGATTTCGCCGCGCCCGGTAAAGAAGTTGACGCCGGTGTCGCCTTGCGCCGCATAATCCAATGCTTCTGGAAAGGAACGAAAGCCCGCCGCCTTGAAGGGAATACCACGGTCGGTCGGAGTGGGGGTCGCAATCTTGGTCAAGCCGTCGTTTCCTCGTTCGTTCGGTGCGCGGGTGATGCGTGTCGTCACCGCCGTGGCAAAAGAAATAGTGTCGCCGCACTGCGTCGATTCACATCCGCCGCATACACACCAGATGGAGCGGGCCGTGCATACTCACAAGTTGTTGCCAAAGTGAAGTATTAATTGTGCCGCAACGCGGTCTTTGCCCGGTCAGGTGTTGCCCGTTTGTGTCGCGTGTGTCGTTTCAAAAAGCGCCCGCACTGCCTGAACCGCAGCCTCGGTTTCCGGCAGGACCGGCACATTTTGGCCTCGCGCGCCGGGCTTGCCCAGCATCGCGGCACGCCCATCGCGTAAAAGAGCCTGAAAATAGTCGGACGGTGATTTAGGCGGATAGAGCACTCCCTCCCGGATCATGCGCAGGTAGACCCGAGCGATCGCGCTGTCGCCACGGCGCAGTTTTCCGTCCAGACTGCGCATGGCGCTGTCTCGCCATCGATCCTGCGAGGTCAGGGGGAAAATGTGCAACGGGCGCCCGGTCAGGGCCGCCTCCTGGGTCATCGATATACTGTCATTGGTGACGATGAACTGATCGGCCAATTTCAGAAAAGCGGCATAGGGGTTGTCAGCGTCCTTGTGCCAGACGTGAAAGAACGACGGTGCGGTGATGGATTGACGTAGTATCTCAGTCACCCTGGCCGGGGTCCGGGGGCTGGTGGCGATCAACAGCGCACCTTGGTTTTGTGCCGCATGCCGATTGCACGCGGCGGCCAATACGTCTGCCGCTTCCGACGGAAAACGCAACGTGGGCGTGTCACCCCCAACCAGCACCGCGGTCCATGGACCGGGAAGATCAGCAAGCTGAGGTGCCCAGGCCGCCGCCGATGCGGTCAGCATGTCCGGAGACATGGCCGTCAGGGGGCCTGACAGTTGCACCACATTGGGGCTGTCCGGCAGGCGGTATTGCGGCGTGGTCAGCACCAGATCGAACGGCGCAAGCGGCGCGCGGGGACGCCCCAGATGAACCAGACGGGCGTTGCATTGCGATTTGATCCATCGGGTCACAGGCACGCTGCGCCATCCGATCGACAAGACCAGATCAGGCCATGGCGGTGCAAACGCGCCTCTGGCCTTTGGGGTCAGATGATTCAAATGGGCGGATCGACCATAAAGCGGCGTCCAGCGTGGCAGCCTCTTTTGCCACTCCAGCGTTTTACTGGCCCAAGGCCATCCCAAACCGTCGGCCAAGGCCTGCACCTGAAGATTGTCGCCGGTTCGATGCCCCTGCAAAACCCACACCTGTGGCAAGGTCCGATCATCGTCCGTATATGATGCGCGATCACTTGTTCTTGCTTTCACGTATCCGGACACCTATGAGCACCGCTGACTGAACCCGGAGCCTAGCGGATTGCGCTGAAACGGGAAAGGCGTTAAAAAAATCCAATTGCTCAGCCATCCATGGCAACAGCTGGCGCAGTGTGAATTCGAAGGAAGGGCAATCCATTGAAAAAGACGGTTTTCATCCATACCAATTCGAAGCAGATGGCTGGGGCGATTGTCGGCAAACACTCGCTCAAGCGGAATTCTGCCAATCCGGACGCCTTTGACGTGCAGATCACGGCGCAGGAAGATTTTCCGGTGTTTGCGGAATTCGAGGGCCGGAAATTCTTGCGGGGGGGCAACTGGCGCACCTGGCAAAACGCCGACCTGCAGTCCTTTACTCCGGTCCGGTTCATGCCCCCCGAAATCATGGGATATGAAGGGCGCGCGATCGTCATCGACCCGGATGTCTTTGCGGTGGGCGATATCAACGAACTCTTCGATCGAGACATGGAAGGCAAAGCCGTTTGTGCGAAGCCGCGCCCCGGTCACAAAGGGCACGCCAACTATGTGGCGTCCAGCGTGATGCTGCTGGATTGCGCGAAACTGGGCCACTGGAACGTCAAAAAGCAGTTCGAAGCGATGTTCGCGGGAGATCTGGACTACGAGGACTGGATCGAATTGCGCAATGAGCCCGAAGGCTCCATCGGGTATCTGGAATCGTTCTGGAACGACTTTGACCGCCTGGAGCCGGACACGAAGCTGATCCACAACACGAAACGGCGCACACAGCCGTGGAAGACCGGCCTGCCGATTGACTTCACAAACCGTCCGAACAAGCTTTTGCGCATGCTCGGCATAAGCGGATACAAGAAGAAAGGCAGCTATCTGAAACATCCCGATCCCCGGCAGGAACAGTTCTTTTTCAGTCTGTTGAAGGAATGCCTTGATGCCGGTGAGATCACGGAAGAGCAAATCAAGGCGGAGATGGCCCATAACCATGTCCGTCACGATGCCTTTGACGTGATGGACCGGGTTCCCGCTGTGGATCTCGTGTTGAACGACGTCCGCAAAGCCGCTTGAGCGCACCCATACGACCAAGACCTGTCGAGCCTTGCCGAAGCTGAGGCCTAGACAAGAAAGAGATGCATTGTGACTGAATCGCTCACACGGTTGGCCCACGCGACGACTGCACAAACGGATACCATACCTGTCGCGGGTGGCGGGTCCGATCTGATTGCACATGACGGTGAAGCGATCCGGTCATTTGTGCTCAGTACAGCCAAAAACGGCCATGTGACACAGTGCATTGCCGTGGCTGACCTGATCGGTCTCGAAATCGAAGACGTGATTCAGGAACCCGGCGTGAACAAGGCCTTGCCGGACTGGCGTCGCGAGCTGGAAAAAACCCGCTGGCTCTTACCCGCGTTGCGGATCGCGTGGCGTTTTCGCAAGGGTAAGTTCATCATTCTGGCCAGCGGACGTTCGGTTCTGCCGGCATGCCGGTTGATCAAGAAACTGCGCGGCGATAACGTGTTCATCCTGTTTATCGGATCCCCCAAAAAGTGGACCACAAGGTGCACGGACGTCATGCTGCGGTCGAAACACGAGCGGGAAGAGGATCGTGACGAAGAAAATCGCTATCCCTGGAACCCGAAACAGATCTGGGTTGATGCCCCGATCTGCAGGCCCTTGCCCGTTTCTGCCTCCAAGGAGAACGGGGTCGCGGTTTTGCTGGGTGGGCTGAACATCACCTATGGCGACGAAGTTGCGGACTACGAGGCCTTCCTCGATCATCTCGACGCTTTGGTGCAATCCTTTTCCATCAGCATCGTCTTTTCACGGCGGACCAAACCAGAGGTCGAGCAGGCGTTTCATAAGCGGTTTGCAAACACGAGCGCCAAACTGGTGGATGCGGCGGACCGACAGGGATTTCTGGACGCATGCGCGGGGGCGGGAGCTTTTGTCGTGACACCGGATTCGATCACAATGGTTGCCGAAGCCTGTGCGACGGGCAAACCCGTCTATACTGTCAAGCTTCCGGTGAAACGCGAAGGCACCAGAAATCACCGATTTATCGAAACCACCCTTAAAAAAGGGTATGCCCAGCCATTCGAAGGTGAGATCAACTTCGAGCGCCGCACCGTGGATCGGGACGATATCGAAGCGGCGCGGCGCGTCATGATCGACTGTATCGACGCATGGAAGCGCGATCCGTCGACACTTTCATCATGAAATCTTGGAGCTTTCTATTCGACGCTGTTCGCGACGCGATCATGAAATTTGCTTGGTGGAAGAAGGAACAAAGACCCCTCATTTTCATAATTGGGTTCAACAAGACGGCCACTCGATCCATTCACCAGTTGTTTGCCGGAAATGGGTACGCATCGGTGCATTGGGATGACGGAAAACTGGCATTGCGGATGCTGCGCAACATGTTGTCCGGCAAGAAAATTCTGACCGGTTACGATCGACGGTACCAAGTCTATTCCGATATGATTTTTGCCAATCACAGCATAAACATTGAGGCGAACAGTTTTTTCAAGATCCTGGACCGTGATTACCCGGGAAGCTTCTTCATTTACAACAAACGCAATTTGGAAGACTGGCTACGAAGCAGAGCATCACAATCACAGAAATTGGGCGAGAATTCATTTATCAAAAGACAAATGAGCCTGAATAACACATCCGAACCTGATGTCGTTTTTGAAGTCTGGAAAACACAGAGGCTCCGCCTCGAGGCAGATGTCAGGTCTTATTTCAAAGGGGCCACAAATTTTGTTGAGATCGACATAAATAATGACAATGTCCCCGGAATGATAAGTGATCTGTTACAGGTGGAACTTGATGGGTCCCACTGGGGCCATATTGGCAAGAAGAAATATCCTGCTTCGCCGCAGGTCTGACAGTAAGGGTAATTCGTCGAGCGTCACGAAAACCAGCCATGTAATTTGAAAGTGACATTACAAATCATTCCCGGTGAGATATGTAGCTGACAAAGAGCACCAAGCGTGAGGAAGTCCGGTTTTGGCAAGTTTTTCGGTCGTGGCGATTGTGAAAGAGGACGAAGAAATTGTTCGTCATTTCTGCGAGCAGTATGAACGCCTTGGCGCGCAGCATATTTTCGTTTTCTTTGACGGTGCCGTCGATCACTTTTCCAAAACGGGCATTTTCGCGCCTGATGGCCCGGTGTCACTGATCCCCTGTACACCGGAGTTTTGGCAAGACCATGGCAGCACAAGGCCCGGTCGACTGCGAGATCGGCAATACGCAGTTTATCAGATGGCTTACAAGACTTGCGAAAGTGACTGGCTTCTTGTGTGCGATGCAGACGAGTTCATCATTTCCGACGAACCTTTGGGGCAGTGGTTAGAGGCTGTTCCGAAAGAGATTGAATCCGTCAACTTTCCAACGGCAGAGGCCGTCTGGGGGCCGGGCGAAGATATTGATACTGCTTTCGGGACAACCTTGTTTCGGCTGCCCTTCACTGATGTTTCGGAATGGAAGCGCAAGAGATTTTGGCTTTATGGGCTAATTGGGCGATACATGGCCGAAGGGCTCGCCAGCCATTCACACGGCAAGAGCATTACGCGCACGGGCATTGACGATATCTGTGTCGGTACGCACGAAGCTGAACGGGACGGCAAGGAAATCTCGACCCTGGCGTCAAAAGTCGGGGGGCGATCGATGGTTTATCTGGCGCACTACGACGCCATCAGCTTTAGACGTTGGAAAGTGAAGTTTGAACGCCGCGCGCCGAAGTTCAAGGAAGATGGCGGCACGGGGAGCAAAAAGCGCAAACGTCAGGCGCGGCTTGCCAATGTCGCAGGTCGGCTTGGGAACAAACCAATCAGGATGGTGTTTCGGCGGCTTTATTGCCTCAGCAAGCGCCAGAAAAAGGTGCTGGAGCAGAACGGATTGATACTCAATAAAGACATCTTTGGCTGATTATACAGCCAGTGTCCCGAGACGATGCACGCAGACCTATTCGGCGCTTGCAACGAAAGGTGCTGATCCACCCACGATAGATGCAACCTTTCCTCCAGCCAGTTGATACACCCGATCCGCAATATCGACAAATGCGGGCCTGTGGGTGATCGCGATGACCGTCACCTGACCGCCGAGGGTGCTGATATTCTCGACGATTTCCTTCTCTGATGAGGGGTCGAGCGCACTTGTGACCTCGTCCAGGATCAGGATGCTGGGCTTGCACACCAAAGCCCGTGCAAGGGCGATCCTTTGACGCTGCCCGCCTGAAATCATGGCCCCTTTTTCACCAACTTCGGTGTGGATCCCCAAGGGCATCGTGTCGACAAATTCGCGTGCACCCGCGAGGGACAGAGCGCGCAAAGCGTCCTCTTCGCTGATCTCTGCGTTGCCCAGCGCGATATTGGAATAGATGGTGTCATGAAACAGGATCGGTTCCTGCGGCACATAGCCCACCATCGACCGCCATTGGCGCAGCGAAAAGTCCTGCAAGGGCCGACCATCAATCAGCACCTGACCGGAATCCGGCGCATAAAAGCCCAGCAGAATATCGGTGATCGTTGTTTTTCCCGAGCCGGAAGGCCCGGTCAGCACGGTCGTCGCATTCTTCTTGAATTCAAGGGTCAGCCCCTGAAGAACAGGACTGCGCGGATGGGCGAAATGCACATCGACGAAACTGCATTCCCGCTCGAAAGAAGGAGCCTCTGTCGATGGATCGGGCTCTTTTTCGCTGTCGGCTTCGGCAATCTGATCCAGCAGGGTGAAATATGCGCTCTCTGAGATCGCGGCCTTTTGGTACTCATTTTGCATCTTGTTGAAGGTTTTAACCAATTGGGTCAGCACCAGACCCATCACGGCCAGCTCTGCTGGGGGAAAACCCCAGTAGACGATGGCCAGTGTAATGCCGACGCCCAGAACAATCGCGGCCAGTGTCTCGTTCGAGGCCTTGAGCGACTCTTTGGCGACGACCTGCTTGCGCAAGGCGCTGCGCAGTTTCGCGATGTTCCCACTCATGAGGCGCTCAAAATCGGCTTGGCGTGCCATGGCCTTGAGCGGTTTGATATTGTTCAGCGTGTCGCTCAGATAGGAAATGAAATTGCGGGCGTGCTTGGTTTGTTTCATACCCGCGCGCCGGGCGCTTCTGATCATGAAGCCGAGCGACATCGCCACCGTCGCGCCCACGGCCAGGGCGATCAGGGCGGCCTCCCAGGAAATGAAGATGGCAACCACCGTATAAACAACGGCCTGAATCGTATACACCATCATGTTCGCAGCGGCGAGATAGGCGGTCCCGGCACGGGTCGCTTCACCGCTCAAGGCGTTTGTAATCCTGCCAATCGGCTGTGTCGTAAAATAGCCCCAACGCACTACAAGAAGCGCGTTGACCAGATCACGGCGGATGTTGGTGGTGATGTCGGCAACCGTATAGCCCACATAGGTCATGGCCGTCAGCGTGAGCACGTTCTTGAGAATGACCGTCGAAACCACGAACGCCACAAGCGTTGCAATGGTGGCTTCGATCCCGAAATAGCCCAGCCATTCTGTGACTTTCGTCACACTCGAGCTTTGCTCGCCACCCGCATCGCCGAGCGCCATGGAAATGGTCGGCAAGAGGCTGGCCAGTCCGATACCTTGCGCGATCCCGCTCAGGAACAGGCACAGCAGCACGACGATCGGTCTTGTCCCGCCTGCCTTAAAAAATATTGTCAGAACGCTACGCAGCGGATCTATCCCTAACTGACTTCTTCGCGCCCCTTATGACAATGGATGCGAGCAATCTAAAGGCCATTTTGCGCACAGGTTGCTATGTCCACACGTCATATTTGACGTACACTTCGGCAAAATCGTGCCGAGCCGAATATTTGGGCGCACGCATGGATCACGGGTCACTGGCGCGCGGAACGTGACAGTCCACGAGGCGTTTGATCACCCTCCATAGAGGCCAGCGGTGCGGGCCCTGAGTTTGACGAGGGCAAGAACAGTGTCGATCGTGGGCGTCGGGGTCTGCGTCACGCGGCCCAGTTCCTGAACCGAGCTGACCAGCGCATCGATTTCCATCGGCCGTCCAGCGTCAAGATCTTGCAACATCGATGTGCGGTGCGCGCCCACGGATGCGCCGCCGTCAATGCGCCGCTCCACGTCGATGGGGAACTTCACACCCAGCTTTTCGGCAATCATCTGAGCCTCGATCATCATGTTGCGCGCTACGTCGCGCGTGCCGGGATCGGTGCACAGCACTTCCAGAGTTGCGTCGGTCAGGGCAGAGATGGGGTTGAACGACAGGTTCCCCCACAGTTTGACCCAGATGTCGTCGCGCAATTTGGGGCGCACAGGTGCCTTGAGCCCTGCGGCAATCAAAGCCTGCGACAACGCTACCGCACGGTCGGACCGACTGCCGTCCGGCTCGCCCAGAAGAAACCGATTGCCGGAGATGTGCCGGATGGTGCCCGGCTCGGGAACGTCAGCCGCCGGATAGACCACGCAGCCCAATACCCGGTCAGGGCCAAACCCGTCCCACTGCGCATTGCCGGGGTCGACCGATGTCAGACGCGTGCCTTCCAGATCGCCGCCGATCTTGTGGAAATACCACCACGGCAACCCGTTCACACCACTGACGATCGTCGTGTGATCACCGATCAAGGGCTGCATGGCCCCCACGACAGACGGAACAGAATGGGCCTTGAGGGTCACGATCACATAGTCCTGCGGCCCCAGATCGGCCGGATTGTCGCTGGCGGTGACCGAAACCGTCACCGGATCGGCACCGTCTTCGATCAGGGTCAGCCCTTTGGCGTTCATCGCCGCCAAATGCGGTCCGCGCGCCACAAGGCTCACATCCGCGCCGGCCTGCGCCAGTTTCACGCCCATGTAACCACCGATGGCGCCCGCGCCGAAAATACAGATTTTCATAGTGTTTCCTTACGTTTGCGACGGATTCCTCAGGCCGGACGGACCAGCCCGAGTTTTTCGGCAAGGCCGATGCGTTGCATCTTGCCCGTCGCGCCCTTGGGGATTTCGTCCATGATGATAATCTTGCGTGGCACTTTGAACTCGGCCAGCCGTTCCTGCGCAAAGCTGCGAATGTCGGCTTCGGTCGCGTCGGCCCCTTCGCGCAGGACAACGGCGGCAGCCACTTCTTCGCCCAGTTTCGGATGGGGCAGGGCAAAGGTCACGACCTGTCCAACGGAGGGGTGATCCATCAGGATGCCGTCCACTTCCAGCGGGCTGATCTTTTCGCCACCTCGGTTGATGATCTCCTTGAGTCGACCGGTGAGGCTCAGATACCCTTCGTCATCCAGCGAGCCTTGATCGCCTGTCCGGAACCAGCGCTTGCCAGCATCCTCGAAGAAGTTTTTGGCGTTGGCATCGGGGTTGCTTTCATAGCCCGGCGTAACGTTGTCCCCGGAAATGACAATCTCGCCAACCCCATCAATCAGGTGATTTTCGATCTCATGGGCGATCCGGACTTCGGGCCCGGCCGCAATCCCGACCGAGCCCGGCTTTTGCGCCCGCGGGGGCAGGGGGTTGGACGCCATCTGGTGGGTGGCTTCGGTCATGCCGTAGGCTTCGATGACGGGGGCGTTGAAGGTTTTGACCAACGCCTCCATGACTTGTGCGGGCAGGGACGCGGATGAAGATCGCAAGAAGCGCAACGGGACCGCGGCGATGGTCTCTGCATTGCGCGGTGCGCGCGACAAGATCGCCTGATGCATGGTCGGCACAGCCGTGTACCATGTGGGCTGCGCGGCCTGCATCCAGCCAAAAAACCGCAACGCATCAAAGCCGGGCGCGCACCAGATCGACCCGCCAGCCGCAAGAGAGGCGGAGACCGCTGCAATCAATCCGTGAATGTGAAAGAGCGGCATGACATTCATGCACCGATCCTCGGGCGTCAACGCCAGCGCGGTTTTGATGTTGAGTGCAGAGGCCGCCAGATTGCGATGCAGCAGCGGTACGATTTTTGGTCGCGATGTTGTACCGGATGTGTGCAGGATCAGGGCCACGTCGTCTTCGGTCACCGCCTTGGCCTCGACAGGCGTCGCTGTGCTGTCCGCCGACAATGTGAAATGTCCGGCGGGCGCGTCTAGGCCTACGTCGACACGCAGGATCAACATGCCAAGCTTGGTCGCCGCGGCCACTGCAGGCCCGTTCTCACCCGCCATGACGACAAGGGCCTTGGCGCTCAGATCATCCAGATAGAACTCGTACTCGTCCTGCTTGTAAGCCGGGTTCAAAGGCGCTGTTGTCGCGGCCTGCGCGATGGTGACAAAGGCGGCAGCCATTTCCGGCCCGTTGGGCAATACAATGGCGACCCGATCCCCGGATGTGATCCCAAAGCCTGCAAGCCCGGCCGCAACATCCGTCGACAATTGACGCAGAGCGTCATAGCTCAGCCACGCGCGATCCGGTGCGCCAAGGGCTGGGAGTGCACCGTCATGGGCGGCAAGTAGAGCGCTGAGTGTTTGGGCCATAGGTCTTTCCTTGAGGTTCAGATCTGGAAACAGGTGACATCAACGATGTGTCGGATCGCTGCCGGGCAAATCGATTGTGGTTGGAAAAAAGGGGTTAACACGCAAAACGTGCCTTGGATGTTCATCTTGTTCCAGTCTCCCCCGTATCGCTGACATAATCCAGCGCACGCATGTGTCCAGAGCGGTGTGTCAGATGCGCGCTAGGTGTAGACCGCACAAGATGCCAGATCAATGCTTGTCGTCACGCGCCGCGCCATGTCGGGCAGTCAATCACCCAGTCGGTATTTTGGAGTAAGCCGCCGGACCAGATGTGGGTGCTGCGCACTGCAAGGCGCGACAAGGCTCTTCAGCTTGAGCATTTTTTGAATAGGACGACGCCCAAACGACAAAACCCGCAGCCTGTTTCGGCCACGGGTTTTGCCTGCATGAAAGGACGAGGTCAGGCGCGCCGACGGCGTCCACCTGTGCGGCCTTCGCGGCCGCGGCCTTCTTGACCGGCTTTCGGGGGTTGCCGGTTGAACTGGATCCACGCGCCGCCGCCCTCGTCATTATTGGTGAGGAAGTTGGCCGCGCGGATCGCTTCCATTTCCTTGCCGGCGCGCGGCCTGGTCGATCCCATGCCAAACATCTGCACGAATGCTTCGTCGTCCATGCCGTCCGGCAGGATGATCCCGGCGGCCTCGATCTCGGCCCGTTTCTCCGCGATTTTCAGCGGCCCGACAGGCAGGGCGATCGGGTTCATGATGGCAGACGTCATGCCGGCGCCCATGGCCATGGGCAGGAAGGCGTTGTTGATGCCGTGCCGGTTGGGCAGGCCGAAAGAGATATTGGAGGCACCACACGTCGTGTTGACGCCCAATTCTTCGCGCAAGCGGCGCACGAGGGTAAAGACCTGCAAACCGGCCGTGCCCATAGCGCCAATAGGCATCACCAGCGGATCAACGACGATATCATGGGCGGGAATCCCGAAATCAGCCGCGCGCTCGACGATCTTCTTGGCCACGGCAAAGCGCACGTCGGGATCTTCGGATATGCCGGTGTCGTCATTGGAGATCGCAACGACTGGGACATTGTATTTCTTCACCAGCGGCAGGACCAATTCCATGCGCTCTTCTTCCCCGGTCACCGAATTGAGCAGGGGGCGTCCCTCGGCGGCGGCCAGGCCGTTCTCAAGCGCACCCGGAACCGAACTGTCGATGCAAAGCGGCGTGTCCACAACGGCTTGCACCCGCTCGACCAATTCGCGCATGAGTGTAGGCTCGACAAAGTTGTTGTCGGCATAGCGCGGGTCTTCGGCCATCTTGTTTGAGAACACCGCGCCCGAATTGATGTCGAGGATCGTGGCACCGGCGGCGGCTTGCGCGATGGCATCGGCTTCGACGCGGGAAAAGTCGCCACGCTCCAACTCTTCGTTCAGCACCTTGCGGCCCGTTGGGTTGATCCGCTCTCCGATGACGCAAAACGGCTGGTCAAAGCCGATGATGGCAGTCTTGGTTTTGGATTCGACGATGGTGCGTACCATTCAGATAGTCCTTCAGACGTTGGCTGGGCGGGCCGAAGCACCGCCGTTTTCGATGGCCCAGTGGGCATTGGTCTTGATGCCGCCCAAGGGAAAGAAGTGGACGTGTGTCACGTTGAAATCGGGATTGGCGGCCTTGTGCGCGGCCAGTTCCGAGATCACGTCCGTCGGTTGAAACGGCACCAGCAGCTTGGTCACGTCCTTGGCGCGGCGTTGCAACACCCGTAGAGACGGGCCGACACCGCAGGCAATAGCGAACTTGATCATGGTCTGCAACTTGGCAGGTCCTGCTATGCCGATATGGATGGGCAGATCGATCCCTGCGGCCTTGATCGCGTCAGCCCAGGCGATGATCGGCTTGGCCTCGAATGCGAACTGCGTTGCAAGGGCCATTTGCGCATCCGTGCGTTCGGAAAACGCCTGTTTCCAGCGCAAGGCCGCGTCCACATTGGCCATGCCGCCGTTGCGGTCGATGTCCTTGTTGCCTTCGGGATGGCCCGCGACATGCAGCCGTTTGAAACCTGCGCGATCAAAGGCGCCAGTTTCCATAAGCTGCATCGAGCTGTCAAAATCACCATGGGGCGTGTCGACGCCGCCCGCCAGAAGCAAGGCCTGATCCACATTTGCCTCGCCCTGATAGCGGGCGATCCAGTCGTTGAGCGTAACCGTGTCCTTGATGATGCGCGCGGGAAAATGCGGCATAACGGGGAAACCATCGGCGTTCAGACGTTTGGCCGTCGCGACCATGTCCTCGATCGGCGTGCCTTCGATATGGGCGATGTAGACACGGGTGCCCTCGGGCAACAGGGCGCGGAAGTCTTCGACTTTTTCGGCTGTGCGCGGCATCACCTCGATCGAGTAATTCTCCAGCAGGGCCTCGACGTCTGCCCCGAGCGAGCCGGCAACAGGGCCGTCGTCTTTCTTGAACTTCAACAGTGCCATTGCGGCGTCTCCCTGTTCAGACCCATGGTCTGCTGACTGACTGTGGACCTGTGGCCCGTCTTACTTGTGCCGGTTTTCGACCCAACCTAAGCGCACTGGTCTCAGGCCCAACCTTCGTTGTTGATCAGCGCCTTGATGCGGGCGGCGTCATATTCAGCCTCAAGACGTTGTCCCTCAGCCTCAGCCACTTCTGCGGGGTCGCCTTCGACGGTATAGGGGGCCGCTTTGCGCCATTCGGCCAGGTAGGCGTCGGCATCCTTTGCGTTTACCTTCATCGCGGCTCGATCAATGGCCTGCTCAAACCGCTCTTCGAGCTGGCGTTTGGAGCCACGGCGACCCTTGCCGACGATGACCTGGGCCGGGATGTCGCGCCAGTATACGATTGTGACGTCAGGCATGTGATTCCTCCGCATTCAGTTGGCCTTCAATACGGCACCCGGTGCGATCCACACAGCCCGTTTTCGACAAATGCGACAGCTGTTGCGACGCGCAGGCACGTCGGGGCATCTGTACGAAGGGCCGCTCAACGCCACGCGCTGACAAAGGACGTAGAAATTGGTCGAATATGTGGTGCTTCAATGGTTTTTGGTGCGCTCGGACAGGCATGTTTCAGACCTTTGCTACACCGCTTTCGGAAGATCGCATGGCGGAACGGTCGCGAGGCCCTTGCGCGGTGGCTTTCTTAGTCATATCGTCAGGTTAACTCGATATGAAAGGCGCGGAATATCATGGCGCCAAAGCGTCCCTACGGTGCGGGCGTGCAAGAAAAGCGAGGTGCGGGTCGCGCATCTCAGGCCGCACCGCGTGCCACAGGGTCGCCTGCGTTATACGCAGCGCTTGATCTGGGTACGAACAGTTGTCGGATGTTGATCGCCGAGCCGCGAGGCGCGGGCTTTACCGTTGTCGACAGTTTTTCGAAATCAGTGCAACTGGGGCTTGGCCTGGAACGTTCGGGCCGTTTGTCGCGCGGATCCATGTCGCGCACGGTGCAGGCCCTGCGCATCTGTCAGCAAAAACTCAAGCGGCACCAGGTCACGCGCATGCGCCTTGTCGCCACCGAAGCCTGCCGTCGCGCGCTGAACGCCCGTGAATTCATCGAACGTGTGCATCGCGAAACCGGCCTACGCCTCGATATCATCGAGACCGAGGAGGAAGCCCGCCTTGCGGTGATCTCCTGCGCACCGCTGGTCAGTCCTAAAACCGAAAATCTTCTGGTGGTGGATATCGGCGGCGGCTCGACCGAACTGGTCTGGATCGATCTGAGCCACGTGCCCAAACATGATCGTCCGCAAGCCATCATGCGTCTTCATTCAGGCTTCAAACCGGCGTTGTCGGATATCCCCCATGCCCGCGTTGTCGATTGGATCAGCGTGCCGCTGGGCGTGGCGACCCTGCGTGAGCAATTCAACGATGTTGAGGATGACGCGGCCCGTTTTGCCCTTATGAGCTGGTATTTCGAGGAAAACCTTTCGGAATTCACGCCTTATCACGTCACCGAGCCAACGGAACGGTTTCAGATCGTCGGAACATCCGGAACTGTCACGACAGTCGCCGCGTCGCATCTGGGACTGAAACGATACGACCGGACCAAGGTTGATGGGCTGCGTATGTCCACCGAACAGATTGATACGGTCATCCGGTCTTATCTGGCGATGGGGCCGGGCGGGCGACGTGCTGATCCGCGCATCGGATCGGACCGGCATGCGTTGATCATGTCGGGGGCCGCGATCTTGCAAGCCCTGATGCGGTGCTGGCCCACGGATCGGCTGTCGGTGGCGGACAGGGGCCTGCGTGAGGGGCTGCTTTATGCGCAGATGAGCGCTGATGGCGTGCTGGACACCGACGGGCTGTAGCGCTGTCCCTTGATGCCGGGCGCAGGGCGCGGTATCGCGGGAACAACAGAAAAAGGTGCAATCGTGGCCAAGACCCCAACCGGCAAAAGCAAGACACCCACGGGCAAGAACACGTCTGGGCGCGGACAGCGTGATCTCAAGGTCAAGGTAAAGTCGGCGCGCGGGCGCAAGCTGAGTTCGACCCGCTGGCTGCAACGGCAGTTGAACGATCCTTATGTCAAACGTGCCACGGCCGAAGGCTATCGTGGGCGGGCGGCCTACAAGATCATGGAGTTGGACGACAAGTACCGTTTTCTTGTTCCGGGTGCCCGAATCGTCGATCTGGGAGCCGCCCCCGGTGGCTGGTGTCAGGTCGCCGTCAAACGCTGCAATGTGCTGGCGGAGCGGTCGGGCAAATCCGTCGGCACCATTCTGGGCATCGACCTTCAGGAAATGGAGCCCATCGCGGGATGCGAATTGCACCAGCTTGATTTCATGGATGATGGCGCGGATGAGCAAGTCAAGGAATGGCTTGGCGGCAAGGCGGATGTGGTGATGTCGGATATGGCGGCGGCTTCGTCGGGCCACAAACAAACCGATCACTTGCGGATCATATCGCTTTGCGAGGCGGCGGCCTATTTCGCCTTTGACGTGCTCGAAGAGGGGGGCACCTTTGTGGCCAAGGTCTTGGCCGGAGGCGCGGAAGGCAGCTTGCAAAAGCTGTTGAAGCAGCGCTTCAAAAAGGTTGCGAACGTGAAGCCGCCCGCGTCACGCTCGGACAGTTCCGAGAAATTCGTCGTCGCAACGGGGTTCAAAGGCGAAGAAGCCTAGAGTTTCATTTTTTACAAAGACTTACGGATCGAAATTCAAGTTCTGGACAGGCGGAAACCCGTGAATTTCTAGATCGACAGCCGTGCCGCATGTGCGCCACGCTCACGATACGGCGTCGTGTCATAATGCGAGCGGTAGCATTTGGAAAAATGCGACGGCGAGGCAAAGCCGCAGGCCAGCGCCACGTTGATGACGCTCATATCCGTCTGCATCAACAGATTGCGCGCCTTTTGCAGGCGCAGTTCCATGTAATACCGCTTGGGGCTACGGTTGAGATACCGACGGAACAACCGTTCCAACTGCCGGGTCGACATGCCGACATCCTTGGCCAGAATCGACGGGCTGATCGGCTCTTCGATGTTTTGTTCCATGATCTGAATAACTTGGCTGAGCTTGGGGTGGCGTACCCCGATGCGGGTCGGCACAGAAAGCCGCTGCGTGTCCTGATCCGTCCGGATCGAGGAATAGATCAGTTGATCGGCCACCGCATTGGCCAGTTCCTCGCCGTGGTCATCGGCGATCAGCTTGAGCATCAGGTCGATCGACGACGTTCCGCCCGCCGTGGTCAATCGTGAGCCGTCCACGACAAAAACGGATTTCGTGAGTTCGACATCGGGAAATTCTTCGGAAAAGCTGTCCTGGTTTTCCCAATGGATCGTCGCTTTCTTGCCGCTGAGCAATCCGGCGCGCGCCAGTGTATATGCAGCTGTGCACAGCCCGGCCATCGGCACACCCTTGCGTGCTTCGCGGCGCAGCCAGCCCAGCAGACGTTTGGTGGTCGCCGACTGGACATCGATACCGCCGCAGACCATCACCACGTCATCGCGGCTCAATTCGTCCAGATCACCGTCCAGTTTAAAACCGGTCCCGGCCGAGCAATAGGCAACATCGCCGCCTTCGCCGATAATCCGCCAACTGTAGAGGTCCCGCTCTGCCATCCGATTGGCGATGCGCAAGCTTTCCAACGCGGCCGAAAAGCATAACAGAGTGAAATTGTTAAGCAAAACAAACACATACTGCTTGGGTTTGTCGCTGTCGTCTTGGGTTCGGGCGGCCGGGCGCTGGGTCGACATCGCGGCGTGTTCCTGTCGTTGTCGGTGCGTCCATCCTTTGCGCACGTATTTTTCTGCCTGTCAAAAAGCATGACCACGCGCCAAATACGACGTCAAGGGGTCGAATTTCGGATATGGTCACCTTCCAAAGGCTTTTGTATAGAGGTGTCGCGATGATGAGATCGCTAACATTTTGCGGAGAGAAACGATGAGCGATTGGACGAAATCTGACTGGCGCGCCAAGCCCCGGGTACAGATGCCCGATTATACAGACGCGGCGGCCCTGAATGCGGTCGAGGCGCAGCTCTCGAAATATCCGCCTCTGGTCTTTGCGGGTGAGGCACGCCGTCTCAAGCAACACCTGGCGGATGCGGGGCGCGGAAACGCGTTTCTGTTGCAGGGTGGCGATTGTGCCGAGGCCTTTGACCAGTTCAGCGCGGACAGCATCCGCGACACGTTCAAGGTCATGTTGCAAATGGCGATGGTGCTGACCTATGGCGCCAAGGTGCCGGTGATCAAGCTGGGCCGGATGGCGGGCCAGTTCGCCAAGCCCCGGTCCGCACCGACCGAGACGATCAATGGCTTGGAGCTGCCCAGCTACCGCGGTGACATCATCAATGACCTGGCCTTTACGCCGGAGTCGCGCATTCCTGCGCCCGAAAAGATGCTGCAAGCTTACACACAGGCGGCCGCAACGCTGAACCTGCTGCGCGCCTTTTCGACGGGTGGTTTTGCGGACATGCACCGCGTGCACTCGTGGACCCTTGGCTTTGCTGATGGAAATGGTGCTGAAAAGTACCGCGAGATTGCGGAGCGCATTCAGGATACGATCGACTTCATGGCCGCTGCCGGAATTGATGCCGACACGACGCATGAGTTCTCGACAGTTGAATTCTACACCAGCCATGAATCGCTGTTGCTGGAATATGAAGAGGCGCTGACGCGACTTGATTCGACATCGGGAAAATGGCTTGCAGGTTCCGGCCACATGATCTGGATCGGTGACCGGACCCGTCAGCCGGATGGCGCACATGTTGAGTATGCGCGCGGCGTTCAGAACCCGATTGGCCTGAAATGTGGGCCGACGATGACCAGCGAAGACCTCAAGTTGCTGATGGCCAAGCTGAACCCCGAAAACGAAGCGGGCCGTCTGACGTTGATCGCGCGCTTTGGTGCGGGGTCGGTGGGTGAACATCTGCCACGCCTGATCAACACCGTACGCGAAGAGGGTGCTGAAGTGGTCTGGGTGTGCGACGCGATGCATGGCAACACGATCAAGTCCTCCAGCGGCTACAAGACACGGCCTTTTGAATCCGTGCTGCGCGAAGTCCGCGAGTTCTTTGGCGTGCACCAGTCGGAAGGCACCGTGCCCGCCGGCGTGCATTTCGAGATGACGGGCCAGGATGTGACCGAGTGTACAGGCGGCGTGCGCGCTGTGAGCGACGAAGATCTGAGCGATCGGTACCACACCGCTTGCGATCCGCGCCTCAATGCGTCGCAATCGCTGGAACTGGCATTCCTCGTGGCGGAAGAGTTGTCATCTTTGCGGACTGCACGGGCCAAGGCGCGCGCGGCCAGTTGATCCAAGATACAATCAAGCCGAAAGGCGCGTCCCGAATAGGACGCGCCTTTTTTGATGGCGCCTCGAAACCGCCTCAATCTCAGTCGTCGGTTTTGACCAGGCGCAGATACGGAACATCCGGACGCGGCGTGTAGGCCTCGAACGCCGCATTTTCTTCGGCAAAGCCCGGCATGCGCCGCGTCGCATTGCGCCGTTCCGCAAGGGCGGGATCGGTTTGGGCCGACGGTAGCGTCGAAGGCGCCGTTATCTCCCGGATTTTTGCGCCCGCAACGTCAAAGCGGCGCGGTGCGGTGCCCATATTGCCTTGCGCAACAAAGCAGCCCAGAATGCGGCTTACATCGCACAAGTCGCTTTTGAGCGGCAACAGCAGCATCCGCGCGTCCATATGCGGCTTACCCGCACCCACTTCGGAGGTCAGGCGCAGTTCGCTGACCGCCGGGCGCTGAAAAACCTCTTCGAGCGCATCCGACACCTGCACCCGACCGGGAGGCGTGATGAAGGACGTAAGCGGCATCCCGCGCACCTCCATCCCCATCAGATCACTCAGATGGCTGCCCGCGATGCGGATGCGCGCCATGCTCGGTGCGATCCGTTCCAGAACAAAGGTATATTCGAGCGCGGATTCGATGCCGCGTGGATCAATTTCGGACCGTTTCGGCATCATCCGCATACCGCGCAGGGCTTCCCAATAGGCCTCGACCTGGGAAATAGCGGAATATCCGGTTTCTGCGCGAAAATCTGTCATGACTTTGATATTGTGGGCCCTTGGGTCGGATTTGTCCATTGCCTGCGTCTTTCACTTGTTCAACGAAACGTGTTTAGAGCATCACCGCTGCTCGTTGCGACAATGTATAACAAATCCGACTGTTTGATGGAGGTAAATCCTAAGGATTGGTTAACCTCTGTGTCGGCTCGAACCGACAGGCTTTGGCTTGCCTGAATACGCGTATCCCCCTAAAGCCACTCTCATGACCAATTTCGATCCCAATACCGTCCTTCGTTCCATGACCGGGTTTGCGACGCAATCGGGCGACATGAATCCGTTCCGCTGGGCCTGGGACATCCGCAGCGTCAATGGCAAGGGGCTCGACCTGCGCATTCGTGTGCCTGACTGGATAGAAGGGTTGGAGGCCGCGATCCGCCCCATCGTGGCGGCGCATGCCAAACGCGGCAACGTCACCGTGTCGCTGCGCGTCAGTCGCGATGACGCCGTGGCCAAACTCGGCGTCAACACCGAGCAGATGCGCGCAGTCGTTCAGGCGCTGTTGGACATCGAAGCGGAAGCCATGGATCAGGGCCTGTCACTGGCCCCGGCGCGCGCCAGCGACATTGCGGCGGTGCGCGGCGTCCTGGAGCAATCCGTCGATCAGGATGACCCGACCGAATTGCGCAAAGCGCTGCTGGCGGATTTGCCCGCGGTTCTTGACGCGTTTGACGCCATGCGGTGCACAGAAGGCGCGGCGCTTGAAAGCCTCCTGATGGCGCAATTGGACGAGATGGAGCGGCTGACCCGGGACGCGGCCGTCTTGGCAGAGGCCCGAAAGGACGACGTGGCTGCAACGCTGAAGCGTAACCTTGCCCGCGTGATGGACAACACGGAAGGTGCCGACCCTGACAGGGTCGCACAGGAGCTTGCGTTGCTGGCTGTCAAGGCCGACGTGACCGAAGAGATCGACCGCCTCATGGCCCATGTGAGCGCGGCGCGTGATCTGCTGGGCCAGGCGGGCGCCATCGGCCGTAAACTGGATTTCCTGATGCAGGAGTTCAATCGCGAAGCCAATACACTGTGCTCAAAGGCACAAAATACCGACCTGACGCGCATCGGCCTCGCACTCAAGGCGCTGATCGATCAGATGCGCGAGCAAGTGCAGAACGTGGAATAAGAAATGACTGTCGACCAAACCAAACGCCGTGGACTTTTGATCATCCTCAGCTCGCCCTCCGGTGCCGGGAAAAGCACGCTGGCAAGGCGTCTGCGCGCATGGGACCCTGATATCGCGTTTTCCGTCTCTGCGACGACACGCGCACCGCGCGACGGCGAAGTGCACGGCGAGCATTATCATTTTACCGCCGAGGCCGACTTCAAAATGATGGTGGCAGAGGCCCAGATGCTGGAGCATGCGCATGTGTTCGGGCATTTTTACGGATCGCCGAAAGAACCTGTCGCGCAGGCGATCGACCGTGGACATGACGTGTTGTTCGACATCGACTGGCAAGGCGCGCAACAGATCCGCAACTCGGATCTTGGCACCAATACATTGTCGATCTTTTTGCTGCCGCCCTCGATTACCGAACTGCACCGCAGGCTTATCTCGCGGGGGCAGGACAGCGATGAGGTGATCGAAAAGCGTATGCGCAAAAGCTGGGACGAGATCAGTCGTTGGGACAGCTATGATTTCGTTTTGGTCAACGACGATCTGGACCAGACCGAGGCGCAGCTCAAAACCATCATTTCCGCCACCCGTTTGCGGCGCTTGCAACAACCGCAACTGACGGATCATGTGCGCAAACTTCAAGCTGAATTCGAGGACCTGTAATGCCGATTTATGCTTTGGGCGCGAACCGCCCCGACTGTCACGCCGATACCTGGGTTGCGCCCGATGCCAATCTGATTGGCAAGGTGGTGCTCGAGGAGGGCGCAAGTGTCTGGTTCGGCTGCACCATACGCGCCGATCACGAAGAGATCCGCATCGGTGCGGGCAGCAATGTGCAGGAAAAGTGCGTCATGCATATCGATCTGGGCTATCCGCTGACGATCGGCGCAGGGTGCACCATCGGTCACAAGGTGATGCTGCACGGCTGCACGATCGGCGAGAATTCTCTGATCGGGATGGGGGCGACGGTGCTCAATGGCGCCAAGATCGGCAAGAACTGCCTGATCGGGGCAGGAGCTCTGATCACCGAAGGCAAGGTGATCCCGGACGGTTCATTGGTGATGGGCATGCCGGGCAAGGTCGTACGCGAATTGGACGCGCAGGCCATCGAGGGGCTGCGCGACTCGGCGCGCCATTATCAGGAAAACATGCGTCGCTTCCGCGATGAAATGACAGAGGTGCCAACATGAAGAACGACCGCGGATCCTTGATGCGCCCGACGCCTTTGCCGGAAAGCGCCTCGCGCCCAGTCGTGACGCCGCTCAGCCCGTCGGTGGTCTATTCCTCGGATACGCCGGACATGCTGGACGCGCAGTACGACGGCAAGCTGCATGGCTATACCTATAGTCGCGAAGGCCATCCCAATGCCGACGTGGTCGCGCAAGCCATCGACAGGATGGAAGGCGCGCCGCATATGGGTGTGATGACGTCCAGCGGCATGGGGGCCGTGTCAGCCGTGCTGCTTGGCCTGACCAAGGCGGGCGATCATGTCATTGGCGGCAACCAGCTTTATGGTCGGTCCTTGCGCATGATGTCAGAGGATCTGCCCCGTTTGGGCATCGAGACGTCGCTGGTCGATCCGGGCGATGTTGCCGCGGTCCGTGCCGCGATCCGCCCCGAAACACGGATGATTCTGGTCGAGGTCGTGTCGAATCCGACCTTGCGCATTGCCGACATTCTGGGCCTTGCGGCGCTGGCGCGTGAAACGGGCGTTCTGCTGGTCGTGGACAACACGTTCACAACCCCGCGCGGGTTCAAGGCCTTTGATCACGGGGCGGATATCGTCATTCATTCCGTCACCAAGCTGTTGGCGGGCCACTCGGATGTGATGCTGGGCTATGTGGCGGCGCGTGACGCGGATATCAACACCCGACTGCGGGTCTTTACCGTGACGACGGGTATGACGCCCAGTCCGTTTGATTGCTGGCTGGCCGAGCGGGGCATGCTCAGCTTTGATCTGCGGTTTGATCGGGCACAGGCCACCGCTGCCATGTTGGCCGATCATCTTGCCGGACTGAAAGGCGTGCGCCGCGTGATTTATCCGGGCCGCCACGATCACCCGGACCGTGAACAGGCGGCGATCCTGCTCAAGGATCAGTTCTGCAACATGGTGAGTTTTGAAATCCCGGGCGGGCGGGCGCAGGCCAATGCCTTTGCGCGGGCCGCCGAAGGTCTGAATTTCGCACCGACGCTGGGGGATGTGGGTACGACCGTATCGCATCCCGCATCGTCGTCGCACCGCGCCATGACGCCCGAGCGGCGGGCGGAGCTTGGCATGTCCGAAGGGTTCTTTCGCGTGTCGGTCGGTCTCGAAGACCCAAAGGTCTTGTGCGATGTGTTCACCGCGGCCGTGCAGGCCGCAGCCGAGTAGAGAGCCGGAGCCGCGCCATGAGCAGCGAAGCCATCGACGCGATGCTGGCCTCCATTCCCTTGCCGGTGCTGGCCATCGACAGTTCCGAACGGATCATGGCAGCCAATATTGACGCGCTGACCCTGATCGGCGGTCAGGCGGTGGGCATGAACTATGTCACGATGCTGCGTCAGCCGGCCCTTCTGGATGCGATCGAGTTAACATTGCAAGACGGGACGGCGCGCACGGCACGGTACCTGAGCAATGACGGCGCCCAGGACACCACTTACAAGGTCAGCTGCCGGGCCGTCCCGCGTGTCGGCCGGAACGGCGGCGCAGTGGCCGTTCTGGTGTTCGAAGACATCACCCATGTCGAGCAGGCGGGCCAGATGCGCCGCGATTTCGTGGCCAATGTCAGCCATGAGTTGCGCACCCCGCTCACCGCGCTGATGGGATTTATCGAAACCCTGCGCGGCCCCGCCCGCAATGATCCTGCCGCGTCCGAGCGGTTTCTGGACATCATGCAGGGTGAAGCGGAACGGATGAACCGTCTGGTGGGCGATCTGATGTCGCTCAACCGAGTAGAAAGCGACGAGCGGGTGCGTCCGACGACGGTGGTGTCACTGGTCGATGTCATCGAATCCACGGTGCGCACGCTGCTGCCGCTTGCTGACGAAGCCGGCGTCGCGATTGAACTGGCACTGGGCGACGATCCCGCCAGGATGCATGGCGATGCCGACCAACTGAAACAGGTCTTTACCAACCTGATCGAGAACGCGATCAAATATGGCGGCTCCGGCAAGCGGGTGACACTCACCCTGACGACCAGCGCACGTGAACCGGCCTTGCGGTCACCTGGAGCCCGCGTTCGCGTAAAGGATTACGGGCCGGGCATCGATTCTGTCCATTTACCGCGCCTGACGGAACGTTTTTATCGTAGTGATGATCACCGCAGCCGTGCCCTTGGAGGAACGGGTCTGGGTCTGGCCATCGTCAAGCATATCATCAACCGGCACAGGGGACGGTTGCGGGTCGAAAGCGAACTGGGGCAGGGGGCGACCTTCACCGTGCTCTTGCCGCTCCTGGCGCAAGACGGGTTGATCTAGACCGGCGTCTGACGACAAATATCGCGTCTGTCATAAAACCGTTACACAACTGTCACAAAAGCATTGCGCGCACCTCCTAGACGGGTGCCAAGGTTCCCATGGGGGGGATCACTGACATTCTGACAGGAGACATTCATGTCCTTTGTGAAACTGACCACCTCGGCTCTGGCCATCTCAGCGGTTGCGGCAACGGCTGCTGCCGCGCGCGACCAGGTGCAGGTCGCCGGATCTTCGACCGTGCTGCCATACGCGTCCATTGTTGCCGAAGCCTTTGGCGAAAACTTCGACTTCCCGACACCGGTTGTGGAATCGGGCGGATCTTCTGCCGGGCTCAAGCGTTTTTGCCAGGGTGTCGGCACCGAGCACACGGACATCGCCAATGCCTCGCGCGCGATTCGCGAAAAAGAGATGCAAGTCTGTGCTGAAAATGGTGTGACGGACATCATCGAAGTGCGCATCGGCTATGACGGCATCGTCTTTGCCAGCCAGTTCGACGGGCCGGCCTTCACCGCCTTCACCCAGTCCGACATTTTCAACGCTCTGGCCCCACGGGTCATGGTGGATGGCGCGTTGGTCGACAACCCATATACCAAGTGGTCCGACTTCAACGCGGATCTGCCCGACGCTGATATCCTGGCCTTCATCCCCGGCACCAAGCACGGCACACGCGAAGTGTTCGAGGAAAAAGTGATTGCTGCGGGGTGCGAAGCGACCGGTGCCATGGACGCGATGGTCGCCGGTGGCATGAGCCATGACGATGCCGAAGATGCCTGCCTTGAAGTGCGCACCGATGGGCGTTCGGTCGATATCGACGGTGATTACACCGAAACGCTGGCTTCGATCGACGCCAACGCGAACGCTATCGGCGTGTTCGGCCTGGCGTTTTACGAGAACAACACAGACAAGCTGAAAGTGGCCACCATGGGCGGTGTCGAGCCGACCACGGAAACCATCGCGGCCGGCGAATACCCTGTGTCGCGTCCTTTGTTCTTCTACATCAAGAAAGCGCATATCGGCGTGATCCCAGGCCTGAAGGAATTCTCTGAATTCTTCGTCGCAGATGAGATTGCGGGCCCCGACGGTCCATTGGCCCAATATGGTCTGGTCTCCGACCCGGAGCTGGCCGCCACGCAGGCACGCGTCGCAGACGAGCAGGTCATGGGTGGCGGCAGCTGATCTGAGCCGATCAGACTGCACTGAACACAACAAAGCGGGCGGCGCATTCTGCCGCCCGCTGTCACGTCAGACCCGCATTTGCCGCGCGGGATTGAATTGGAGGGCACATGCCTGTCTTATGGCTTTCGCTGATCGTTATCGCGATTTCCGTTGCGGTGTTTGCATTTGGTCGACAAAGAGCGCTCAGCGCGTCGGGCGGTGACAGCCGCGGCTTGCATTCCCTGCCGGTGTATTACGGCGCCAACGCATTGATGAAGGCGATTTTCCCCGCCTTTGGATTGTTGATCCTGTGGTCGCTGGCGCAACCTCTCATCATTCAAAACAGCATCTCTGGTATGATCCCGGAAAGCGCGCTGGCCGAGGATGCCAATATCGGTCTGGTGATGTCCGAAGTCCGCCGCACCGCCGACGGGCTGGACTACGCCATCGACGGCGGCTTTATCGATGAGGCGACGGCAGAGAACCCGAACGCTGACGTGGTCGGCATCACGCAGACCCTCAGGGACGCAGGGCAGATCGTCACCAGCGAGATCACCCAACCGATCCTGCGCGCGGCGCAAGCCTACCGCGAGATGAGCACGACGATGAGCCTGCTGATGACCTTCGCGGTGCTGATCGTGGCGCTCGCCGGTGGCGGTTGGGGCGCGATGCAGAGCAGCCGCGATTTTCGGGCCCGCAACGTCGTCGAGCAAGGTGTGCTCGCCATCCTGATCGCGGCGGCGTCCGTTGCGATCCTGACGACCATCGGGATCATTCTGTCGCTCGTCTTCAATACCGTCGAGTTCTTTCGCCTCTATCCGGCGGCCGACTTCTTCACCTTGCTGGAATGGGCGCCGAGCTTTTCCGGCCGGGGCGGGGCCTCGAGCCTGGGCATTCTGCCACTGCTCTGGGGCACGATCTATATCTCGATCGTGGCGCTGTTGGTCGCTGTCCCCATCGGTCTCTTTGCGGCGATCTACCTGTCGGAATACGCGACGGCCCGGGTGCGCGGCATTGCCAAACCTCTGCTCGAGATCCTCGCCGGTATTCCGACCATTGTTTACGGCCTCTTTGCCCTGCTGACGATCGGCCCGCTCTTGATGAGCGTGTTCGGTGAGGACGGCACCGGATGGATGGGCGGGGGCCGGTCGGTGATGACCGCCGGGATTGCCATGGGCATCATGCTGATCCCTTTTGTCAGCTCGCTCAGCGACGACATTATCAACGCCGTGCCGCAGTCGCTGCGCGACGGATCCTACGGGCTGGGTGCCACACGCTCTGAAACGATCAAACAAGTGGTTCTGCCCGCCGCCTTGCCGGGCATCGTCGGTGCGATCCTGCTTGCGGCCAGCCGCGCCATTGGCGAGACGATGATCGTGGTATTGGGGGCAGGGGCCGCGGCCCGCTTGTCGCTCAACCCGTTCGAGGCGATGACGACCGTGACGGCCAAGATCGTCTCGCAGCTGACAGGCGACAGCGATTTTGCCTCACCCGAAGCGTTGGTTGCCTTTGCCTTGGGCATCTCGCTGTTTGTCCTGACATTGGGGTTGAACGTCTTTGCCCTCTACATCGTGCGTAAATATCGGGAGCAATACGAATGACCGACGCAAGCATGCCCTCCGCGACACCTGAAACGCGCCATAAGGTTTCACTGGTGACGCCCGATGCGCGGACCCAAAAACGCAAAGCCGCCGAAAAAAGGTTTCGGATGTACGGGATCGCAGGGATCGCCACGGGTCTCATCTTTCTTGTCGTGCTGTTGGTGACGATTGTCTCAAGCGGCATGGGCGCTTTCCAGCAAACCTTTATCAACGTACCCGTCTATCTGGACGCGGCCAAGCTGGACAAGAATGGCAACCGCGATATTGACGAGATCAAGAAAGTCTCGACCTTCGGTTACACTCCTTTGATCCAGGACGCGCTGTTGCAACAGGTGCGGGACGCCGGCATCGAAACGCCACTGGAAAAACGCGGAGACATGAAAGCGTTGATTTCAGCCTCGGCGGCGGCGCAGGTGCGCGATACGGTGATCGAAAATCCGGACCTGATCGGACAAACCGTTGATTTCCGGATTTTGGCGTCCAGCCGGGTCGATGGATACCTCAAGGGCCGGGTGCTGCGCGAAGACGTGGCGCGGGACAAGAATATCGACGCCACCCATCTGGATATTGTCGACGCTCTGGTGCCATTGGGCGTCATGCAAAAGACGTTCAACTTGGCCTTTATCACAGGCTCTGATGCCTCCGAAAGCCGGGCTGAGTCGGCCGGAATTGGAGTGGCCATGATCGGGTCGCTCTTTATGATGCTGGTCGTCTTGGTGCTGTCGCTGCCCATTGGGGTTGCCGCGTCGATCTATCTGGAGGAATTCGCCCCCAAGAACCGGATCACCGATATCATCGAGGTTAACATCGCCAACCTCGCCGCGGTCCCGTCCATCGTGTTTGGTATTCTGGGTCTGGCCGTGTTCATCCAGTTCATGCACCTGCCGCAATCTGCGCCGCTGGTGGGTGGTCTGGTTCTGACATTGATGACGCTGCCCACGATCATCATCTCGACGCGCGCGTCGCTCAAGGCGGTGCCACCGTCGATCCGGGACGCAGCGCTTGGGGTAGGGGCCTCGAAAATGCAGGCGGTGTTTCACCATGTTTTGCCTTTGGCGGCCCCCGGTATTCTGACCGGCACGATCATCGGTCTGGCACAGGCCCTGGGCGAGACCGCGCCGCTGCTGCTGATCGGGATGGTGGGCTTTATCGCGTCGAACGCGCCCGATGGTATCGCCAGCGGGCTGCTCGATCCAAACTCGGCCATGCCGGCCCAGATCTATGAATGGGCCAAACGGGCAGACCCCGCCTATTACGAACGGGCCTGGGGTGGTATCATCATCCTGCTGGGCTTTCTGATTTCGATGAATACCATTGCCGTGATCTTGCGGCGCCGCTTTGAACGCCGCTGGTAGGGAGACCGAGCCATGAACGATATGAGAATTGTGGAGAGAGACGTGGACACCAACAACGTTAAGATCTCGGCCAAGGGTGTGCAGGTCTATTATGGCGACACGCATGCGATCAAGGATGTGGATGTCGAAATCCAGGACAAGACCGTGACGGCCTTTATCGGTCCGTCCGGCTGTGGAAAATCGACTTTCTTGCGATGTATCAACCGGATGAACGACACAATTGATGTGGCGCGCGTGACCGGAGACATCCGGATCGATGGCGAAGACATCTATGACCCAAGGGTCGATCCGGTGCAGTTGCGCGCCAAGGTCGGCATGGTGTTCCAAAAACCTAACCCGTTCCCCAAGTCAATCTATGACAACGTGTCTTACGGGCCACGCATTCACGGGCTGGCCCGGAACAAGGCCGAACTGGATGATATCGTAGAAAAATCCCTGCGCCGTGCGGCGATCTGGGACGAGGTGAAGGATCGCCTTGATGCGCCCGGCACCGGCCTGTCAGGCGGCCAGCAGCAACGGTTGTGCATCGCGCGCGCCGTGGCAACAGAACCCGAAGTGTTGCTGATGGATGAGCCGTGCTCCGCGCTTGATCCGATCGCAACGGCCCAGGTCGAGGAACTGATCGACGAGTTGCGCCGCAACTATTCCGTCGTCATCGTCACGCATTCGATGCAACAGGCCGCGCGGGTGAGCCAAAAGACGGCGTTTTTCCACCTCGGCAATCTCGTGGAATACGGCGAAACCGGGCATATCTTTACCAACCCGACGGACCCGCGCACCGAAAGCTATATCACCGGCCGGATCGGCTGAGGAGTATTATCATGCAAGATCAACACATTGCTTCGGCTTTTGACCGCGACCTGGAAGCCATTCAAGCCCAGATCATGAAGATGGGCGGACTTGTCGAAAATGCCATTCTTGAGGCTGCAATCAGCCTTGAGACCCGCGACGAAGAGCGGGCAGAGGCGGTGCGCAACGCCGACAAAATCATCGACGCGCTCGAAGAAACCATCAACGAGGAAACGGCGCGCGTCATTGCCTTGCGAGCGCCGACAGCCATTGATCTGCGCCTTGTGCTCTCGGTGATGAAGGTCAGCGCCAACCTGGAACGCATCGGGGATTACGCCAAGAACATGGCCAAACGCACCAGTGTTCTGTCGCAGATGGCACCGGTCAATGACAGTGCGGCCGCCTTGCGCCGCATGGCCAAGGAAGTGGAGCGGATGCTCAAGGACGCTCTGGACGCCTATGTGGCCCGCGACGCGGAACTGGCGCAGGATGTGATCGACCGCGATACGGACGTGGACCAGATGTACAATGCGCTCTTTCGCGAATTCCTGACGTTCATGATGGAGGATCCGCGCAATATAACCGCTTGTATGCACTTGCATTTCATCGCCAAGAACCTGGAACGCATGGGCGATCACGTGACGTCGATCGCGGAACAGGTGGTGTACCTTGTGACCGGCACGATCCCGGATGAAATGCGGCAAAAAGCCGACAAAACCTCGCTTCCAGTTTAGGAGACGCGCCCATGTCCGTCGATCAACCCCGCGTTCTGGTGGTCGAAGACGAGCCTGCACAACGCGAAGTGCTGGCCTACAACCTCGAAGCTGAAGGGTTCGCCGTCAGCCGCGCACAAAACGGCGAAGAAGCGTTGCTGCTGGTGGACGAAGACCTGCCGGATATCATCGTGCTGGACTGGATGATGCCGCGTCTCAGTGGCATCGAGGTGTGCCGCCGTTTGAAAATCCGGCCGGAAACCCGGTCGATCCCGGTGATCATGCTGTCGGCGCGTACCGAAGAGATCGACAAGGTGCGCGGACTCGAAACCGGCGCAGACGATTACGTGGTCAAACCGTATTCGGTGATCGAGCTGATGGCGCGCGTTCGCAGCCAGTTGCGCCGCGTGCGGCCTTCGACGGTAGGTCAACGGCTGGAGTTTGACGACATCGTTCTGGACAGTGAAAGCCACAAGGTTCAGCGCGGCCCGGACAATATCAAACTGGGGCCGACGGAGTTTCGGTTGCTCAGCACCTTCATGGAGAAACCGGGGCGTGTCTGGAGCCGCGAACAATTGCTGGACCGCGTCTGGGGGCGCGACATCTATGTCGATACGCGAACGGTCGATGTGCACATTGGCCGTTTGCGCAAAGCTTTGACCCAGTCGGGTGGCAGTGATCCGGTCCGCACAGTCCGCGGGGCCGGATATGCACTTGGGTAGTGGCTTACTTTGACTTCGCGTTTTAATATCCTGAAGATAAGCAGAATTCATTCCAGTGCGGCCGATGAAAAAATTACATAATGTGGATTATAAGATTTTACTTGGTGTAGCAGCAAAGCTAAAATGTCACCCATGAGCAATTCAGGAATGTCACTCTGCCCCCAAAAATCATTGAGGGTAATCAGACATGGGATGGGTGGTTATGAGCGAGCGCGAACTGAACCGTGTAGAGGTTCTGGCGCAGGTCGATGATGGTCGTCTGAGCGTCGACAACGCTGCGAACATGTTGGACCTGACGCGTCGGCAGATTTTCCGGCTGTTGAAGCGATACCGTCAGGATGGCGCATCGGCGATCCGGCATAAGGCGCGTGGCAAACCTCCGAATAATCGCATCCATTATGCCAAGCGGGACTATGCTCTGAGCTTCATCAAAGAGGACTACGCGGATTTCGGGCCGACATTGGCTGCTGAGATGCTGGCCGAACATCATGGGCTCAAGGTGTCGCGCGAGACATTGCGCAAATGGATGGTCGAGGACGGGATTTGGTTGTCACGCAAGCAGCGACGCACATTTCACCAGCCGCGTTTGCGCCGGGAATGCTTCGGCGAGCTGATTCAGATCGACGGCTCAGACCATCGTTGGTTCGAGGATCGGGGTGATCCCTGCACCCTTCTCGTCTTCATCGACGACGCGACCAGTACGTTGATGGAACTGCGGTTCGTGACCTCAGAAAGCACCTTCAGCTATTTCGAGGCACTGGAAAGCTATCTGCTCAAACATGGCCGACCAGTTGCTTTTTACAGCGACAAACACACGGTGTTCAGGGTTCCTAAGCCCAATGAACACATGACGGGCATGACTCAGTTTGGGCGTGCCTTGGCCGAGCTGAACATTGAGATCATCTGCGCCAATTCATCCCAAGCCAGAGGGCGTGTCGAACGCGCGAACCGAACGTTGCAGGACAGGTTGGTCAAGGAGCTGCGCCTTGCGGGTATCTCCAACATGGAAGATGGCAACGCATTTTTAGTGGGCTTCGTTGAACGCTACAACGCCAAGTTTGCAAAGGCTCCGGCCAAACCAGACAACCTGCATCGCGCTTTGAACATCGAACCTGATCGCCTCGCGGAAGTCTTTTGTCTCCGCGACAAACGCTATGTCACCAAGGACCTGACGCTGAAGTACGACCGCAAGCGCATCCGGCTAGAGGTCAATGATCTGACGCGTGGCTTGGTTGGCAAATACGTCGATGTCTACGAGATGCCGGATGGGCGCATCCAGGTGCGCGCCAAAGGCATTGCCCTGCCCTGCAGCATCTTCGACCCGCATCAGCAGCGGGTCACCCACGCAGCGATCACAGAGAACAAACACCTCAGCGCTGTGCTGGCGCATATCAAGAACGAGCAGGAGAAAGCCGCGTCTCCGCCGAAGGTCAAACCCGTCAGCGCGAAGAATAACTACAAAAAGAATGAGCGTCGGAACACGGGCTGGAACACATTGGCTGACCGCAAACGCATCGCCGAACGCAAAGCCAGACAGGGCTGCGATATATGAAGTCTCCGCCCTGTCAGGCTTTGTTCCCCTCAGCGACCAAGTGGGACATTTCTACTTTGCGCAAGGACGGACATTTCTACTTGGTTGCAACAACTTGGCATTCTGGCACATTCATTTTGGAATGTATGAAATGCTACATTCCTGATGCAGATCAGGCGGATGTGATGATGCGGCCCTACCGGTAATTGACCGTGTAGAATTTGCCTGAATACGATCTACCGATCTGTGTGTTCGAAGAGCTGTCAGTCACGCGACATCCTTTTACATGGGAGTGACCATCTCCGACCCCGCGGGTTGCGCGTTGCCCACAGACGCCTTGGGCCTCCTTTTGCTTGCGATTGAGCCATCGCAAAAAGATGATGGAGGACCTGCGATAATCACCCTAGCTTGAATCCAACAAGAGCTATAGTTCCGCAATCGCGCGCTGACGTGATACATAAAAAGAGGACACCTCAAGTCATGGATCTCAGGGAAAAGATCATCGTTGTAACGGGTGCTGCCGCAGGGATTGGGCGCGCGCTGTGTCTGGCCTTCGCGGAGCAAGGTGCGAAATCCATTGTCTGCGTCGATCTGGATTTGAGCGGCGCCAAAGAAACGGCAAGCCTTGTCAATGGGTTGCCGCTCAAAGTTGATGTCGCAAAAGAGGATGAGATCGCCAGAATGATCGCGCAGGTCGAAGCCGATCTGGGGCCGATTGATCTGTTTTGTTCAAATGCGGGTGTTCTGACCGAGGGCGGCGTCGAAGTTTCCAATGCCGACTGGCAAAAGCTCTGGGAAATCAACGTGATGTCCCATGTATGGGCGGCGCGCCACCTGTTGCCGCGTATGGTGGCGCGCGGCGGTGGGTATTTGCTGAATACCGCCTCTGCTGCGGGCCTGTTGAACCAGATCGGGAGCGCGCCCTACGGGGTGACGAAACATGCCGCGGTGGGCCTTGCGGAATGGCTGGCGATGACTCACGGCGACGACGGGATCAAGGTTTCGGTCCTGTGCCCGCAAGCGGTGCGCACGGCCATGACCGAAGGTCACGAAGACCATGTGGCGGCGCTGGACGGCATGTTGGAGCCGGCCGATGCCGCGCAAGCCTGCATCGAAGCGATCAGAACAGAGACATTCCTGGTGCTGCCTCACCCCAGTGTTCTGGAGTACATGCGCCTGAAGACGGCAGACTATGATCGTTGGATTGGCGGGATGCGAAAACTGAACCGTCGGTTCGGTGGGTTGTGACGGCCAGGCTGGGGCTCTGCCCCAGACCCCGGGATTTTCTGGAACAGAGAAACAGACCCGTCAGGATTTCGGTTTGATGGGGCGCAGCAGTCCTTCTTGGGCGACAGAGGCAATCAGCGTACCGTCCCGGTTGTAGATCATGCCGCGATTGAACCCGCGAGCGCCGCCTGACCAGGGGCTGTCCAACGTATAGAGGTGCCAGTCGCAGAATTGGGTCGGCCCGTGAAACCACATGGAGTGGTCCAGGCTGGCGGCCATGACCTTGCCGGTAAACCAGGTTTGTCCGTGTGGCCGCAGAGCGGAACCGAGTAGGCTCATATCTGATGCATAAGCCAGCAAACAATGTTGCAGTTGTGGGCTGATCCCGCGCGCGGCGGCCATGCGGAACCACAGATGGTTGACGTCGTCGGCGGGCTCCGGCGTGAAGAAATCGCGGGGAGCGACTTCGCGGATGTCGATGGGGCGTGGGCGCAGAAATTCAGCGTGGTGCTGTTGTGGGATCTTGTGAATAACGGCGGCGCGCAGCGTCTCGCGGTCTGCAAGTTGGTCCGGTCCTTCGACGTCCGGCATGGGGTGCTGATGGCTCCAGCCCTCTTCTTCGATGTGGAAAGAAGCCGACATGTTCAGAATCTGCTTGCCGTGTTGGATGGCAACGACCCGCCGCGTGGTGAAACTGCCACCGTCGCGGGCGCGGTCGACCTGATAGATCACCGGTATGGACGGGTCGCCCGGCCGCATGAAATAGGCGTGCAGACTGTGGCAAAGTCGGCCTTCGACCGTCTGATAGGCAGCCGCCAACGCTTGCCCGATGACCTGCCCGCCAAAGATGCGTGTGGGTGTCTCGCCGCCCTGCCCCGTGCCGCGAAACAGATCCACTTCGAGCGGCTCGACAGCCAGCAGATCGAGCAGGGTTTGGTGTGCGTCGGTCATGGGCGTCCCTTTGCATAGGCGACGAAGATGTCAAAACTTTCGGGATTGGCCATGGAGTCCCGGTTGACCACGCGCGCCGGATCGCCGCCGAGCAACAGTTTTTTGATCGGCACTTCGAGCTTCTTGCCCGAGAGTGTGCGCGGGATGTCTGCGACTTCGACAATTTCGTTTGGCAAAAAGCGCGGCGACACGCTGGACCGAATGGCGGCGTTGATCTGATCTTTGATCTCGTCCGTCAGCCCTCCCGGCGCGACAACGAAAAGCGGCATGAAGCTGTCCCGTCCGAGATATTCCAGGTCGACGATAAGGCTGTCTGTGATCCCGTCAACTGCTTCGACGGCCTGATAAATCTCGGCGGAGCCAAGCCGTAGACCCTTGCGGTTGATCGTCGCGTCGGAGCGGCCATAGATGACGGAGCCACCGTCACGCGTGATTTCGATCCAGTCGCCATGCCGCCAGACCCCGGGATAGGTATCGAAATAGGACGCATGGAACCGAGCGCCGTCCTCATCTCCCCAGAAATACAGCGGCATGGAGGGCAGCGGCTCGGTGCAGACCAACTCGCCGACCTGATCAAAAACCTCGACACCGGCCTCGTCAAACGCCCGCGTGGCGTTGCCAAGCGCGCGGCATTGCATTTCACCTGCGCGGACCGGCAACATCGGATTGCCCAGAACAAAACCGCCGGCCAGATCCGTGCCACCGGACATCGGGGCAAGCCAGAGGTCGGATTTTACGTCGCGGTATATCCAGTCATAGGCGTCTGGTGACAGCGGCGATCCTGTCGATCCGACGCATTTCAACGCTTCCAGATCGAGGGTGCGCGGAGTGACACCTGCCTTGCGGCATGCGTCATAGAACGCGGCTCCTGACCCAAAGTTCGTCACGCGGTGCTGGGCGACAAAGCGCCAGACCGCCAGCAGATCGGGATGATTGACGGCGCCGTCATAGATCGCGACCGTGGCCCCTTGCATCAGGCCGGGCCATTGCAGGTTCCACATGATCCAGCCCGAAGAGGTCATCCAGCAATAGGTGTCCGACGATGTGAGGTTTTGGTGCAGGGTCTGTTTGAAGGCCTCGAGCACGATGCCACCATGGCCATGCACGATCGGTTTCGGGTCTCCTGTCGTGCCTGAGGAATACACGATCCAGAGCGGATGATCGAAGGGCACATCAAGCGGCGTCAGCGTCGCTTGCGTTCCGGTCAGACTGTCCCAAGCGATGCGGTCTTCGGCCAAGGGTTGGCACACCGGTTTCATCACCACATCCGTCAATGAAGGCAGCCCTGCGATGATCTCATTCAGAACGGCGCTGCGGTCGATCATCTTGCCGGCATGCACATAGCCGTCCTGCGCCAGCAGAACTTTGGGTGCGATCTGTTTAAACCGATCAAGGATTGCAACATGCCCCATATCCGGTGCGCAAAGCGACCAGATCGCCCCGAGAGACACTGTCGCCAGAAAGCTGATCAACGCCGTTTCGGTGTTGGGCAGGATCGCCACCACCCGGTCGCCCTTGGTGACGCCCATGGAGTGCAGATGCTGTGCGACACTGGCGACCTGGGCGCGCAGCGCGGCCCATGTCATTGTGCTTTTGCCGAAGGTTTCCGATTGCACGATCAGGGCGATCTCATCCGGAGCCGTCTCGCAGTGGCGCAGGATCTGGCTTGCGTAATTCAATCGTGCACCCGGCCCCCATTCGGCACCGGGCATTTGCCGTTTGGCAAGAAACACGTCCGGGCGGGTGCCCTGAATATCGAAAAAATCCCAGATGGCGCCCCAGAAGGCGTCAATCTCCGTGACGCTCCAGTTCCAGAGCGCGTTGTAGTCGTCAAACTTCAGGTCGCGTTCCGTGTTCAGCCACCGCATGAATGCTGCCATGCTGGAGGCCTGGGCTCGGTCAGGTGAAGGTGTCCATAGAATGGGACGGCTCATGTCAGGGCTCCGTGTACGAGGGCTTTGAGTTCGGCGCGTGCGGGATAGCTTGAAGACGGGGTAAGCTGGGTGAACATCACGACCGACAGGTCATGCACGGGGTCGATCCAGAAAAAGGTGGAGGCCATGCCGCCCCAGCTGAAATCACCCACGGAACTTGGGACGCGACTGCGCGCCGGATCAAGGACGACGGCCCCGGCGAGACTGAAGCCGACGCCGTCCATCGGTTGTTCGGCAAAGCTGGACGGGCCAAGACTGGCAATGTCACCGGGCAAGTGGTTTGCCATCATGAACGCCGCGGTAGAGGATGAGATCAACGGTCCGTCAGGCCCCTGCCCGCCCAGGCGCAAACACTCGGAAAAGCGCATGTAGTCGTCGATCGTGCCGAGCAATCCGCCGCCGCCTGAATGCAGCGTCGGGTTCAGGAACGGGGAGCCTTCGGCGTTGTCGACTTCGCGCAGTGTCGGTGTCTCTGTTGCCGCTTGACCAAGGTCCATCGGGTTGCCGGCCAGCGGCGTATAGAGGTTGGCAAAGCGGTCTTGTCGGGCAGCGGGCACCGAAAAAGCCGTCTCCGTCATCCCCAATGGCTCAAAAATACGTTCCTTGAACACCGCGCCGAGGGTCTGGCCGGTGATGACTTCGATCACCCGCCCGATGACGTCGATGCCGACGGAGTATTCCCACCGCGTGCCGGGCTGAAAGGCCAATGGCAGGGCGGCCGTGGCTTTGCATTGGCTCTCCAGCGTGCCTGCGTTTGGCTTGAACAGGATGTCCCGCTCGGCCATCGCCCGAGACACAAGCGATGTGTTGAATGGATAGCTGAGCCCCGAAACATGCGTCAGCAATTGGTGCAGCGTCGGCGGGGCGCTAGGTTCGACTTGATCAAGCGAGGTGGCACCCGGAATCAGGGCGTGGCAGTCGGAAAAATCGGGCAAGAACCGCGAAACGGGGGTATCGAGTGTAAACCGGCCCTCCTCCATCAGCATCATCAGGGCGAGCGACGTCACCGGCTTGGTCATGGAATAGATGCGCGCCACGGTATCACGGCTGAAAGCGGTGCCGTTTGCCAGATCGCGCTGACCGACCGCATCGAAAAACACTTCCCGACCCGATTGCCTGATCAGGACGGACAGGCCGGGAAACTTGCGCTCCGCCACATAGCGGGCGGCCCAAGGGGTGATACGGGCCAGCCGATTGGGATCAAGGGTCAGTGTCATCACATCCTCCGGGCATTACAGTCATCGCGTTGCGGGTCGCAAGCGTGTCCCACCGTGTACGCGGCTCTTCCACATGGGTCTTGATCCGCGTGAACGCTTCATCCCGGATTTGAGAATTTACCGGCGCACAGGCAAACGGCGGTATGACTGTGTATTGCGTTGCGTGCTGGATGGCTTGGGCGATCAGCTTCCATTTGCGCGCGATCAGGTCAATCAAACCGGCGGCCTGCGCCGCTTTGTGTGCTCCTGCTAATGTCGGCCACATATGATTTCCTCGGGTATCCGTGCTTGTGGCACGATAGCCTGCCCATCAGCCTTGCCAAGGTAAAACCGAGCCGCGTACCTTGTCAGGGAAAGTCAGAGGGGAAGATGAATGCTCAAGCTCTATTATGCGCCCAAAAGCCGGGCGTTGCGGGTGGCCTGGTTGCTCGAAGAAATGGGGCTCGACTATGAGGTGCACAGTTTTGCGCTGGGGGATCCCGCGATGCGCGCACCGGAATATCGGGCAGTGCATCCAATGGGCCGCGTACCGGTGCTGGAAGACGGCGCAGTCACCATCATGGAAAGCGGTGCCATCCTCGAATATCTGCTGGCGCGGCACGGCGACGGTCGCTTCCGCCCTGCCCCGCACAGCGCTGAGTTTCCGGCCTATCTGCAATGGCTGCATTATTCCGAAGGGATGATCATGCCGCCGATCAATTCCTATATGGTCGAGACGTTTTTCCTGCCGCCCGAACGGCAGTCCGAGGTGCATGCCAAACGCGCCCTGAAATTGCTGGGTCAAATGATGATGGCCGTCGATGCCGCGCTTGAGGGACGCGACTACCTGGCGCGCGACTTTTCGGCGGCGGATATCATGACAGGCTCGGCCGTGATGTCGGCGCAGCGCATTGGTGTCCCGCTTGAGGCTTTGCCAAATCTGGCCGCCTACATTGAGCGGCTCGCTGCCCGCCCGGCCTTGCAGAAGGCCGAAAGCCTGTGAGCCATATCCTGATCGTTGGGGCCGGCGATTACGTGGGCGCGGCCATCGCGCGACGCTTTGCACAAGGGGGCTGGACCGTCTCGATGGGGCGCAGACGGGGGGAGGCGCTCGCACCGCTGGTGGAGGATATCAACCAAGCGGGCGGCAAAGCCTTTGGACACAGCATGGATGCGCGTGACGAAGCCAGTGTTCAGAACGTTTTTGCCAAGGCGGAAGCGGTCGCGCCGCTGGACGTGGTGATTTTCAATGTCGGCGGAAATGTCCGGTTCCCGATCCGGGACACAACAGCGCGGGTGTTTCGCAAGGTCTGGGAGATGGCCTGTTTTGGCGGGTTTCTGACGGGGCGCGCCGCTGCGACGGCGATGGTGCCTCGGGGCACGGGATGCATCTTTTTCACCGGTGCGACGGCGTCCATGCGGGGTGGCAACGGGTTTTCGGCATTTGCCTCCGCCAAGGCAGGGTTGCGGAATTTGGCGCAATCCATGGCGCGTGAACTTGGTCCCCAAGGCATTCACGTGGCGCACGTTGTCATTGATGCCGCGATAGACACGGAATGGGTGCGCGAGATCCTGGCAAGACGTGGGGTGGATGCCGCCGCGCTGGAAGCGGATACATTGATGAATCCGGCCTCTGTGGCCGAAACCTATTGGGCGCTGGCGCATCAACCGCGCGATGCTTGGACATTTGAAATGGATATCCGTCCCTACAAGGAGACATGGTAATGCAGACGATTGAATTCCTTTATGATTTTGGCAGCCCCAATGCCTACCTTGTTCATCAGGTTTTGCCAGACATCGCTGCCCGGCATGGCGCAGACGTCTTGTGGTGCCCGGTCTTGCTGGGTGGGGTGTTCAAAGCCACGAACAATCAGGCACCGATGATCACCTTCGAAAACGTGGCAGGAAGAAATGAGTATTTGAGGGTCGAACTGGATCGGTTTGTCGAACGACATGGCGTGCCATTCGCCTGGAATCCGCACTTTCCCGTCAACACGTTGGCCGTGATGCGTGGGGCCAGCTTTGCATCGGGCAAGTCTTGGGAGCGACGCTACATCGATCGCGTTTTCAAGGCCATGTGGGTGGATGGGAACGATATGTCGGATATGGCGGTGGTCATGGAGGTGCTGCTGGACGCGGAATTGCCGGCGGACGATATCCTTACGGCCACACAAATCCCGGAAGTCAAAGGCCTTTTGGTCGACGCGACAACGGCCGCCGTGGCGCGGGGTGTCTTTGGGTCTCCCACGATGTTCCTGAACGAAGAGATGTTTTTTGGAAAGGACGCGCTGAACGATCTGGAGTGGCGGTTGAGCTAGCGTTTTCCGATCATCGGAAAACGGCCGGAAACCGTGTCGGTTTCCGCGCCCCTCAGACCTCGAGCCATTCCTTGCGGACGTCTTCGCGCGCCTTCAGTTCCGCAGGCGTGCCTTCAAACACCACTTTGCCATGCCCCATCACATAGACCCGGTGAGCGATATCAAGCGCGATGGAGAGCTTCTGCTCCACCAGCAGCGTCGCGATGCCGCGACGCGCAATCTCCTGCAGCAACTCGGCGACCCTTTGCACCATCTGCGGGCTCAACCCTTCGGTGGGCTCGTCGATCATCACAAGATCGGGATCCCCCATCAGGGTCCGACACATCGTCAGCATCTGTTGCTCGCCCCCTGACAGCACCGAGGCTTCGACATCCGCCCGTCGGTCCAGGTTTTCAAACATCTCGAACATGTCCTGCATGGACCAGCGGCCCGTGCCGTCCTTTTGCCCGGGCTTCAGCCCCAGGATCAGGTTTTGGCGGGTGGTCAGCCCGGGGAAAATATCGCGGTTTTCCGGGACATACCCAATTCCGAGATTGGCCACCTCAAAGGCTTTCTTGCCTGCAATCTCCTGTCCTTTGAATATGACTGAGCCATGCGGCTCTACCTCACCCATCACAGCTTTGCATGTCGTGGACCGGCCCACACCGTTGCGGCCCAGAAGGGCGACAATTTCGCCTTCCCCAATCTGCAAGTCCACGCCCTGCAGAATATGGGACTTGCCGTAATACGCATGCAAATCCGTGACGGTCAGCATCAGTGATCCTCCAACGCAGTGCCAAGATACGCTTCTTGCACCCGGGCGTTGGCACGTACGTTTTCGGGCGTGCCGGTGGCGATGATTTCGCCATAGACCAGCACCGAGATCTGATCGGCCAGACCAAAGACCACGCCCATGTCATGTTCCACCATGATCAGCGTCTTGCCTTCGGTCACGGTGCGGATCAGATCGACGATATAGTCCGTTTCCGAATGGCTCATCCCGGCGGTGGGTTCATCCAGCATGATCACGTCAGCGCCGCCGGCAATGGTGATCCCGATCTCAAGCGCACGCTGTTCGGCATAGCTCAGCACACCGGCAGGCAGATCGCGCCGCGCGGTCAGGTTGATCTGTTCAAGGATTTCATCTGCCCCGTCCGTCAGCGCCCGGCTGCGCCCCACCATCGACCAGAAATTATAGCGATAGCCCATCGCCCAGAGCAGGGAGCAACGCACGTTTTCGAACACGGTCATCTTGGGGAAGATATTGGTGATCTGAAACGACCGGCTGAGCCCCATGCGGTTGATCTCGAAGGGGGCCTTGCCAGCCAGATCGGTGCCATGCAGGCGGATAGCCCCCCCTGATTGGGCAAAACGCCCGGTGATCAGATTGAAAAGTGTGGATTTCCCGGCCCCGTTCGGCCCGATGATGGCGTGGCGTTCGCCGGTGCCAATCGACAGATCAACACCGCGAATGATCTCGGTCTTGCCAAAGGACTTTTTCAGCCCGTCCAGTTCAAGCGCTGCGGTCATTCCGACATTCCATCCGGGGTGTTGGCCTCGTTCCAGGCCTCGACCAGTGCCGGTGCCGTGGCACGCATGATGCCAAACCCCACGACGGTGACCAAGGTTGCAATCCCCCAAGGCAGGATCGTGTGACTGTCGAATGTCGTCCAGAACAGGGTCATCTCCTGATCGCCGTTGGGGGCATGGCGGACGTGAAAGATCATTTCGACCAGCGCGGCTGCGCCCAGTGCGCCGATGGCCGCGGGCAGCAGCGTTTTGAGATATGGCACGCCAAGACGGCCCAATTTGCCCAGCCTGAGGGCCGGTACATGCATCATGATCAGGCCGGCCAGACCACCGGGAAAGAACATGACCGTCGCCACAAAGATGATGCCGAGGTAGAATCCCCAAAGTTCGGTCTGGAGGCTGAGCACCGTTTGCACCAGCGTGAAGACGATCGCGCCAAGGATCGGACCAAAGAAGAACCCGACGCCGCCAAGGAAGGTCACCAGCAGGATGATGCCGGATTGGGTGGTATTGAGGTTTTCTTCGGTCAGAATCTCGTAGTTGATGGCGAAGAGCGCACCCGCGATACCTGCGAAAAAGCCGGACGCGACGAAGCTGTAGAACCGGACCCAGCGCGCGGAATAGCCCAGAAACTCGGCCCGCTCGGGATTGTCGCGCACCGCATTGGCCATCCGGCCCATCGGGGTGCGCGAATAAAGATACATCAGAATGGCCGACAGCATCAGCCAGAAGGCGATCAGATAGTAAACTTCGATCTGCTGCAGAAACTCGACGCCGAAGAAGGGCAACCCGTAGGTCCGGTCGCCCGAAACCCCTTCTTCTCCACCGAAGAACACAACGATGATGACCGAGCAGGCTGCGATCAATTCGCCGACGCCAAGGCTGATCATGGCAAAAACCGTGCCCGCCTTGCGGGTGGAAAACGCGCCCACGATAATGGCCAGCCACATCCCCACGAGGCCGCCGAAAATCGGCAGAACCGGCAAGGGAAGGCCGGAGAAGAAATCACCCGAGTTGATGATATGCATGCAGGCAAATCCCCCGACACCAGCATAGACCGCGTGACCGAAGGACAGCATGCCGCCCTGCCCCAGCAACATGTTGTAAGCCAGCGCAAAGATGATCGTGATGGCCATCTGGTTCATGATCGTGATGGCGGAATTGTTGGTAAAGATGAACGGCAGGATGCAGAGCAGGACCGCCGCGATCCCCCACGGTATCATCGGCAAGGCGATCGATCCTGCCTGCAGCGGCTGTGCGGGTTTCCTGGCCTGTTGATCGCTCATGCGTCACGCTTTCCAAACAGCCCGTAGGGTCGGAAGATCAGGATCAGCACCATCAGGATATACGGCAGGATATCGGCGATCTGCGGGCTGGTGATTGTCCAGAGGTCCCGCCACGCGCTGTCCCAGATGTTTTCCGGTTTGGTGAATCCGAGCCAGGTCAGCAGGTCTTCCATCCGCAGGTTGTAGGATTTGGCGAAGGTCGTCATCCAGCCAATGAGCAGCGATGCGACAAGCGCGCCCCAGAGCGAGCCAAGCCCGCCGATCACGATGGTGACGAAAACAATGGAGCCCAGCACGAAGGCCATGCCGGGGAAAGTACCCAGAACCGGGCCTGCGATCACGCCGGCGACGCCTGCCAGCGCCGTGCCGACGCCAAAAACCCCCATGAAGATCAGCGGGACATTATGGCCAAGGGCCTCGACCGTCTTGGGATAGGTCAGCGCTGCCTGAATGATCATCCCCACCCGGGTCCGTGTGAGGACCCAGAGCAGACCGATGAAGATGATGACCGAGATGAAGATCATGAAAATCTTGTAGGCCGGAATGGAATTGCCCGCGATGGCGAAGGCGGTGAATTGCAGGATCTCCGGCGCTTCATAAGGCATCTGGTTCTTGCCCCAGATGAATTGCACCAGTTCTTCGATCAGCAGGGCCAGCCCGAAGGTGAAGATCAGTTCTGGAACGTGGCCGTATTGGTGCACGCGCCTGAGCCCGTAGCGTTCCACCCCCGCCCCCAAGACGCCCACGATCAGGGGCGCGAGCAGCAGACCCATCCAGAACCCAAGCGCCATGCTGATCTGAAAGGCAAAATAGGCGCCCAACATGTAGAAACTGGCATGGGCAAAGTTCAACACGCCCATCATCGAAAAGATCAGCGTCAGGCCGGCTGACAGCATGAAAAGCAACAGTCCGGTGACCAGTCCGTCGATAAGATTGACAAGGATGAGATCCATTTGAGCTGTCCCGAATTGATCCGAATGCGGCTGCGCCACAACATGTTTTGGGGGGGCTCTGCCCCCGTCCTTTGGACTCCCCCGGGATATTTCAAGCCAGGAGAAACGCGACAGGTCGGCCCACGGTTGAGCGCGCGCCGACCTGTCGGACCTCAGGGCCTGCGCATGTTGCAGGTGGTTGGACTGTCCATCGCGGCCATGGTTACCGTGTTTTCGACTTTGATCCCAAAGCCGGAATTGTCGTAGTCGAAGGTGATATCATCGCCTGTATGCGCGTGGATGTGGACATCCTGGATCAACTGATGATCAACTTCGCGCATTTTAACGCTGCCGCCCCAGAGACTTTCGTGCTCCATCCCTTCCAAGGCATAGGCGACTGGCACAACATCCGTAGCTGTACCTGCTTCCTCGATCGCCTTGGCCAGCATCTCGATCACGTTGGTGATCCGGGCCTGACTGATGTTACCGTCGGGATATTTGGCTTTGAAAGACTCGTAATAGGCGGCTGCGGCGTCGCTGGCAGGCGGATTGATCTGGCCCTCAGCGACAAGTCTGAGCGATCCTTCGCCGGTTTCACCAAAGGCGGCCGTGATGCCGTCGGCCGCGGCGTAATAGGTAAAGATCGGACCCTCGTAGCCATTTTCGAGGACCGATTTCCCCAGACCGAGCATATCCGCGCCCCAGTTGCCCGTGATGATCGCGTCCGTTTCCGCAGCCATGATCTTGCGGCTGTAAGGGGTGAAATCCTTGACCTTGCCAATCGGGTGCAGCTCGTTTCCGACAATCTCGATATCAGGACGTTTTTCACCAATGAATCGTACGGCGGCGGCGGCGACGGCTTTGCCAAAGGAATAGTCCTGCCCGATGATGTAGACCTTTGTGATGCCGGTATCCTCGGCGATGACGTCGGTGAGTGCGTCCATCTTGATGTCGGCATTCGCGTCAAAGCGGAAGTGCCAGAAGTTGCATTTGTCATTGGTCAGCGCGGGATCGACGGCCGAGTAGTTCAGAAACAGGACACGGTCTTCGGGGTTGCGGCGGTTGTGTTTGTCGATGGCCTCCGTCAGCGCATTGGCCACACCAGAACTGTTGCCCTGCGCAATGTAGCGGATGCCCTGATCGATGGCGACCTGAAGTTGGATCAGCGATTCCTTTGGGCTGATCTTGTTGTCAAAGGCCACGATCTCGAACATGTCGCCGCCCAGAACGCCGCCCTTCTTGTTGACCAATTCCTCAGCGGCGAATTCATACTGATGCAATCCGTTGACGCCGGTGCCCGCAAAGGGGCCGCTCAGCGGGTCGATGAAGGCGATCTTTATGGTATCTGCGGCGACGGAAAAGCTGCTGACGCTCAGAGTCAGTGCTGCAGCCACGCCAAGCGTGATGGATTTGCGCATGAGTTCCTCCCTAGAACATGTGCCCGGCGCGTGCGCCGTTTGTCGCGCGGATTGTCTGCCGGGATGTCCGCAGCGTTACACACCAGAGCAATAAGTCAAGCGTCGCAAGCACTCTTCATACGTGTCTCACGGCGCGCCTCAGCTTCACTCAATGCATTAGGTTATGCCTGCAAGGTTTTATAAGTGCGTACTATTTAGAGATTTCAGGCCATTTTCGGCGAAAATGGGCACATATGCGCCGACTTTCATCGCGCGTTCCGGGTTCGATGCATTGCCATCCAACGCCCGTTTCAGCACACCTTGAATGATGGCAGCCATGCGGAAAAAGCAAAAGCCCAGATAAAAGCCAAAGTTGTCTATGCCGGGCAAACCGCGCCGTTGGCAATAATTTGCAATGAATTCCGCATCGCTGGGCAGACCCAAAGCGGCGCGATCCACACCTTGCAGGCCGCGCCCGTCGCTGCCTGCTGGCAGTTGCCATTGCATGATGACCGAGGCGAGATCGGCATACGGGTGGCCGATCGTGCTCAATTCCCAATCCAGAACAGCCAGACAGCGTGTGCCTTCAGCCTCAAAAATCAGATTGTCGATCCGGTAGTCTCCGTGCACCAGCGTGCGCTGCCCGTCATCGGTGGGCATCTCGGCTGCGAGACGGTCCATCAATGTGTTCATGGCTGGGATCGTTTGGGTCTCGGAGGCGCGATATTGCTTGGTCCAGCGCCCGACCTGTCGTTCCAGGTAGTTTCCGGGGGGGCCGTAGTCGCCAAGCCCAACCGCGTCGATGTCCACAGCGTGCAAAGCGGCCAGCACCCGGTTCATATCTTCGATCACTGCGCCGCGTCCCACATTGTCCAGTTCGGGCATGGTGGGTTCATTGAAATTCCGGCCCGCCACGTGATCCATCACATAGAAATCCGATCCGATCACGCTTTGATCCTGACAGAGCACATGCATCGTCGCGACAGGCACATCGGAACCGGCAAGCGCGCGTTGCACCCGGAATTCGCGGTCAACGGCATGTGCGGATTTCAGCAATTGACCCGGTGGTTTGCGGCGCAGCACGTAGTCGCCCGCTCCCGTCATCAAAAGGAATGTGGGGTTCGACTGACCGCCTTCAAATTTACGTGCTGTGACGGGCCCGTCAAACCCCGGCAATTTGTCCTTGAGGTAGGCGGAGACGACATTGGTATCGAGTGTCTGGGTATCGGTCATGTCAGTCCCTGAATTCCTGGGCCACGCGCTGTCCGGCCAGAGCGTATTCCGCAGCCATGCGATCCACTATGGCCCCCGCAGAACCGACGGATTTCACGGCCCCGATGCCCTGCCCCGATCCCCATATGGTTTTCCACGCCTTGGGTTTGGACGATCCGGACGCAAAATTCATCGACGACGCATCTGCCTGAGGCAAGTTGTCCGGGTCCATACCTGCATTTTTGACGGACCCACGCAGGTAATTCCCCCAAACGCCTGTAAAAAGTGAAGAATAAATGATATCTTCGGCGCCGCTTTGCACGATCATCTCCTTGTAGTCCGTCTGCGCATTCGCTTCTTCCGTGGCAATGAACGGTGACCCGACATAGCCGAAATCCGCCCCGAGTGCACGCGCAGCCAGCAATGCCTCGCCCGTGGCAATAGCGCCCGACAACGCCAAAGGCCCGTCGAACCACTCGCGAATTTCAGCGATCAGAGCAAAGGGCGATTGCTGGCCTGCATGGCCACCGGCGCCCGCGGCCACGGCGACCAAACCATCCGCCCCTTTGGCGATCGCCTTGCGGGCAAAGGTATTGTTGATGATGTCGTGTAACACGATGCCGCCGCAGGAATGGGCGGCCTCATTCACCTCGACCCGGGCGCCAAGGGACGTGATCCAAAGCGGCACCTTGTGACGCGCGCAAATCTCCAGATCGCGGTCCAGACGTGTGTTGGAGCGGTGCACGATCTGATTGACGGCAAAGGGCGCTGCGGGCCTGTCCGGGTTGGCCTGATTGTGACGATCCAATTCTTCGCTGATCTGGGTCAGCCAGAGCTCAAGCAAAGGAGGCTCGCCTTCTGCCTCGCGGGCATTCAACGCCGGAAACGAACCGACGATGCCGGCCTTGCACTGCGCAATCACCAACTCGGGTACCGAAATGATGAACAAGGGCGCCGCAATCATCGGAATGCGCAACCCCTGCAAAGCGTCAGGCAAATGGCCGTCCGTTCGGTTAGTCAAAGCACTGGTCCATTCTTCTCTGTTCCAAAAAATCCCCGCCGGAGGCTCCGACAGATGCCGCAAAAACTGCGATCAAAGCACTTCGAACAGGCCTGCAGCCCCCATGCCACCGCCGACGCACATGGTGCAGACCACATGCCTTGCACCGCGCCGCTTTCCTTCGATCAAAGCATGCCCGACCATCCGCGCGCCTGACATTCCGTAAGGATGCCCAATGGAAATCGCGCCGCCATTCACGTTGAGAAGTTCGTCCGGAATGCCAAGCTTGTCACGGCAATACAGCACTTGCACGGCAAAGGCTTCGTTCAATTCCCAAAGACCGATATCGTCCATCTTGAGGCCGTGGACCTCAAGCAGTTTCGGGACGGCAAAGACCGGGCCGATCCCCATTTCGTCCGGCTCGCAGCCTGCCGCGATCACACCCACGCAGCGCCCCAGGGGTGCCAGACCGCGTTTTTCGGCCATTCTCGCCTCCATCACGACCGCCGCCGATGCTCCGTCGCTGAGCTGCGATGCATTGCCCGCGGTGATGAATTCACCTTGCGCCAAGTGGAGGCCATTGGCGAACACGGGCTTGAGGCCTGCAATGTTCTCGTAGGTCGTGCCGGGGCGATTGCCTTCGTCTTTTTCAAGCGTGATTTCATGGTCCGAGATGTCCTTGGTCTCGCGATCTTGTACTTTCATCACAGTCGTCATCGGCACGATCTCGTCATCGAACTTGCCCGCAGACTGTGCCGCCGCCGTCCGGGCCTGGGATTGCACCGCATAACGGTCCTGTTCTTCGCGGGTGACGCCGTAACGGGCTGCAACCGTTTCCGCGGTCTCCAGCATGGTCATGTAAATCTCGGGTTTGCGTGCCTTGAGCCACGGATCGGCATGGGCGCGCATTTCGGGTGTCTGGACCATCGACACGCTTTCGACGCCCGCGCCAATAACGACGTCCTGCCCGTCTTGCACCACTTGCTTGGAGGCTGCCGCAATCGCCATCATGCCGGACGCGCATTGCCGGTCCAGCGACATGCCTGCCACGGTCACGGGCAACCCGGCCCGGATCGCCGCCTGCCGCGCGATGTTGGACGCAGTGTGACCTTGCTGAAGTGCTGCCCCCATGACCACATCCTGCACCTCGGCCCCATCCAGACCCGCGCGTGTCACCGCGTTGGAAATGGCATGTGCCGCAAGGGCTTGCGGTGTTGTTGCGTTGAATGCCCCCCGATAGGCTTTGCCGATGGGCGTGCGGGCAGTGGAGACGATAACGGCGTCACGCATGAGTATGTGTCCTTGTGTCATGAAAAGTCAGAATCGGGAGATCGGCCTCGGTAGGGAAGATTTATCGGGGTCAGCCCCCAGACGGAGTTTTTACTCGGGGTCAGCCCCAAAACCGAGCCTTTACTGGGGGCCAGCCCCCAGACCCCCGGGATACTTTTAGCCAAGAGAGGAATGATCGCCAATGCTTTACCAGTCCAGCTTGATGTTTTTGGCCTGTGCGGCACGCAGCGCGTATTTACGGGTTTGGGCAAATGCATCTTGCAGTTCTTCTTGATCCGAAGGGTCCGTAATTTGCGCCCAGTGACTTGCGACCGCTTCGGGCGTGATATCGCCCTCGATCAAGTGGCCTTGCGTCTCGTAGATGCGAGTCTGGGCGAATGTTCCGGCGCCGGCACTCAGGATCGTGCGGCTGGGGCCATCTTCGCTGACCAAGTACAGCACGCCCGGTGTGATGGTTTCGGGTTTGAGAAGGTCGAGAGCCGCTTCGGGCAGCAAATCCTTTGTCATCCGTGTTGCCGCTGTGGGCGCAAGTGTATTGACCCGGATGTTATCGCGCGCGCCTTCGAGGTGCAGGACGTTCATCAGCCCCGCCATCGCCGCTTTTGCGGCCCCGTAATTCGACTGGCCAAAATTGCCATAAAGTCCCGAGCCAGAGGATGTCAGCACGATCCGTCCGTATTTTTGCGCCCGCATGATCGGCCAGACCGCGTGGCAACAGGTGGCGCTGCCCATCAGGTGCACGTCGACCACCTTGCGGAAATCTGCGAGCGGCATCTTGGCGAATGTCTTGTCCAGCAAGATGCCCGCATTGTTGATCAGGATGTCGATCCGACCCCAGCGCGCCATGGTTTGCGCCACCATATCCGCAACCTGATCCGCGTCCGAGACATCCGCACCGTGGGCCATCGCCTCACCGCCTGCGGCCTCAATCTCCGATACGACGCGGCGCGCCGCGTCCGAACCTTGCCCGCGGCCATCCGGACCGACCCCCAGATCATTCACAACGACCTTGGCTCCGCGCGCGGCCAGACCCAGTGCATGGCATCGGCCCAACCCGACCCCGGCGCCGGTCACGATAGCGACGCGATCCTCAAAGCGGATCATGATTTTCCCTCGAGGGCCGAGCGAAACAGGTTCGGCCCGCTCATCACCTGAATGCCGCCGGAGACCGGCAGGACCGCTCCGGTCAGGTAACTGCCGCCGAGACCACAGAGAAACTGCATGCAGCCGGCGATGTCCTCATCCCGGCCCACGCGACCCAGCGGCACATCCGCCCCGACCTTTTCGCGCATGCCCTCATCGGCGGTGGCAAAGGCGGTCATCCGGCTGACAAATGGTCCAGGGGCAAGGGCGTTGACCGTGACGTGATGCGGCGCCAGCTCCTTGGCCATGATCTTGGTCAGGTGCAGCACGGCCGCCTTCGACGCGGCATAGCTATAGGCCCCGTCCCCCAGGGCCGCCTCGCCCATCACCGAGCCGACATTGACGACCCGCGCCGGATCCTCGGGCGTGGCCGTCGCGATCAGTGTTGGCAACAGCGCCTGTGTCAGGTGGAACAGGCCCGCAACGTTGACGTTCATCACTTTTTCCCACGCGTGATGCGGGAACTGGCCCATCGGCGCGCCCCAGGTGATGCCGGCATTGTTCATCAGAATGTGCAGTTTGCCCGTCCGTTCGGTTGTAGCTTTGGCAAGCGCATCAATCCCGGCCTCGGTGCTGACATCGCCCGCGAACCCCTCGACCGATCCCGGCGCGTCCATGGCGTTCAGCTCTTGCGCGACAGCGATACAGGCATCTTCCTTGCGCGAGGCAATCAGTACATGCGCACCGGCCATCATCAACCCGGTGGCGGCCATGCGCCCGATGCCAGTCGCACCTCCGGTCACCAGAGCCGTCTTGCCGTGCAGTGAAAACAGAGTGTCAGGTGTCATGTCTGATCCTTTCTCAGAAGCCGCGCAGCCGGGCAACGCGTTCCGCGTGATAACTGTAGTCGCCAAGCCATTCGGCAGAGACGCGCGCTCGTTTCATATAGAACCCCATATCAAAGGCATCCGTCATTCCGATACCCCCGTGCATTTGCACACCTTCCTGAACCGCCAGTTGGGCGGTTTGGGTGGCGCGGGCCTTGGCAAGGCTCACGGCCAGCGTGGCATCGTCGCCACTGTCCAGAACACGGCCTGCGTTCAGTATTGCGCTCGAGGTGATTTCCGTTTCAGACCAGAGATGTGCGGCCCGATGTTGAAGTGCCTGAAATGCGCCAATGGGAACACCGAATTGTTTGCGCTCTTTGAGATAGCCAACGGTCATGGCCAAAGCCCGTGCGGCAAGTCCGGTCATTTCGGCGGCGAGCGCGGCTTGCCCGGCGTGAAGGGCGGGCGCCAGCACAGTCATGGCGTCGTCCACATGACCCAAGACATCATCGCCTGTTGCGCTGACCGCGTCAAAATCCAGATCGACCGCATCCCGGCTATCGATCATTGCCTGGGTCTTTCGCGTGATGCCCTTCCGGTCGGTCGGCAGATCGAACAGGGTCAAGCCGCCCGTTGTGCGCGCCAGGACCAGAACCCGGTCGGCAAAACCGCCATCGACCACAAACGTCTTGGCCCCGGTCAGGCGAAATCCGTTGCCATCAGCCTCCGCCTGAAGCTCGGTCTTTGCCGGATCGTGTTTCGCGGCTTCGTCGAGGGCCAGTGCATAGATGCGCGTGCCGTCGGCGATCTGGCGGAGGGCGTCATTTGCGCGTGTGTTCGCCACTTGTCGCAAGGCCGTTGCGGCCATCACGGCTGTGCTGAGAAACGGTGAGGACACAAGGGTCTGACCCATCTCACGTGCCAGAACGCCAGCCGCCGCGTGGCCCATGTCTGCACCGCCTTGCGCCTCCGGCACCAAGACACCGGCCCAACCCATCGCGACCATCTCTGCCCATAGCGCCGGATCATGCGTCATGCCCGCATCGCGCAGGCCGCGTAAATGGCTGACGGGGGCCGCGGCGTCCAGAAAACCGCGGGCTGTGTCGGCCAGCATGATCTCGTCTTCGGTTGGCAAAAGGCTCATCCCGGCAGTCCCAGAACACGGCGCGAGATGATCGACAGCATCACCTCGGATGTGCCGCCTTCGATCGAGTTGGCCTTGGTCCGCAGCCAATCTTCGGCGTCGCCCTCATCCCACCTCAAAGCATCTGCCCCCCTGACCTTCATCATCAGTTCGTACCGACGTTTGTTCAATTCGGTTCCCGCATATTTCAGCATGGCTGAAGCATCGCCGATTTCAGTCGTTTCGGCCTGATCCTTGTACCGTTCCAGGGTCAGCGCCATCGCCAGCGTATCGACTTCGCAGGCCACCGCTTCCGCGCGCAGCGTGGCGTCCGTCAAACCACCCTCTGTCGCGGCCAGCATCGCGCCAAGAGGCCGCCCGCCCAGCAATCCCCCGCCGCCGCCCGAGATCATCTCGCGCTCGTGGTTCAACAGGTATTTGGCGACATCCCAGCCCCGGTTCTCTTCGCCCACCCGTTGCGCTCGCGGGGTGCGCACATCATCGAAAAACGTCTCGCAAAACGGCGATTGGCCAGAGATCAGCCGAATCGGCCGGGTCGAGACACCGGGCGTCGTCATGTCGATCAGGATAAAGGAGATTCCCTTGTGTTTCGGCGCATCCCGGTCGGTGCGCACCAGCGCAAATATCCAGTCGGCCTTGTCGGCGTATGACGTCCAGACCTTCTGGCCGTTGACCACGTAGCTGTCACCGTCAATGTCGGCCCGGGTCTGCACGCTGGCCAGATCCGAGCCCGCACCCGGCTCCGAATACCCCTGACACCAACGTATCTCTCCGCGCGCGATGGGCGGCAGATAGGCCAGCTTTTGTTCGTGCGTGCCGAAATGCAAAAGCGCGGGCCCCAGCATCCAGATGCCAAAGCTTTGCAGTGGCAGACGCGCACCCATGCTCTGCATTTCTTCGGTCAGGATCTTGTCCTGGGCGCGGGTCAGTCCGGCACCGCCGTACGCTTGCGGCCAAGTGGGCACCGTCCAGCCTTTGGCCGCCATCCGCTCAAGCCACAGTTTTTGCGCTTCGCATGAAAACACCCAATTGCGGCCACCCCAGCAAATGGCATCTTCGCCCTTTGCGCCATCGCGCATCTCGGACGGGCAATTGGCCTCCAGCCATGCCCTTGTTTCCAAGCGGAAATTGTCCAGTTCATCGTCCATGCATGCCTCCCGTCACCACATGGTTCCGTCACGTCGTGTGCCCTTCGGCTTTACCTGCAACGGTGTCTCAAGGCAGGATGTGACAAAGGCGCAGACAATGCATCCCTGCCGTAACGTCACGCCGCCCAAGGAAGGACAAAATATGAAAGCCATGCTGAGCACAGCCCCCGGTGGTCCCGACGCGCTGGAATGGACGGAACTGCCCGATCCAATGCCGAAACGGGGCGAGGTTCGGATCGCCGTAAAAGCGGCGGGTGTGAATTTTCCCGATACGTTGATCATTCAGGATCTCTACCAGATCAAGCCTCCGCGCCCCTTTGCCCCCGGTGGTGAGGTGGCGGGCGTGATTGACGCGGTCGGCGACGGGGTTGAGGGTTGGGCCGTGGGCGATCGGGTGATGGCGATGCCCGGTTTTGGCGGCTTTGTGACAAGCATCTGTGTTCCGGTGACCGCGTGCCAGCAAATTCCAGACGCAATGCCATTCGACGAGGCGGCGTGCTTTGTGTTCACCTATGGCACGTCGCATCATGCGCTCAAGGACCGGGCCGAGATCAAGGCGGATGAAACCTTGTTGATTTTGGGGGCTGCGGGCGGTGTTGGCGCGGCGGCCATTGAATTGGGCAAGGCCGCTGGCGCGCGGGTTATTGCTGCGGTCAGCTCAGAAGACAAAGCTGATTTTTGCCGTGATCTGGGTGCGGACGAAACCATCATCTACCCGCGCGAGATGGACCGCGCCGCGCAAAAGGCGCTGTCAGCGGAAATCAAGAAAATCGCAGGGCCCGGTGGCATCGATGTTGCCTATGACGCAGTTGGCGGCGCCTATGCAGAGCCTGTGATCCGGTCCATGGCCTGGGCCGGGCGGTTTCTGGTGGTGGGCTTTCCGGCAGGCATTCCGGCAATTCCGCTCAATCTGGTCTTGCTCAAATCCTGCCAGATCGTGGGTGTGTTCTGGGGGGCGTCGATCCATCAAGACCCCAAGGGTCACATGAAAAACATGGCAGAGCTCTCTGATATGTATGCCAAAGGTCAGATCAAGCCCCGCATTTCCGCCAGCTTTCCGATGCAGGACGCGGCACAGGCACTGAGCCTCATCGCGGATCGCAAAGTGCTGGGCAAAGTGGTGCTGACCACGTGAGGCCATGCGCGGCGACGCTAGAGATGACCCAGATGGCTCACGTCGTTGAACCCCCGCACGATCATGCGTTCACCGTGAATGACGAGGCGGCTGATCGACCCGTTGGCCGCGCCCAGAAACGCGAAGGGCTCGGACCCCGTCGCTATCGCCAGGGCCGCACCGACGACCCCGCCATGGACAAAGACCGCGACCCGTTCATCCGGGTGAGCCGCAGCGATTTGCATCAAGCCGCGCCGCACCCGGTTAAAAAAGACGTCGCGCGTTTCCGCGCCGGGAATATGCGACCAGTCCTGCGTTTGCGTAACGCGGGCATAGACCGGATCGCGCTGGGCTGCCTTGATCCGGTAAAGACCGCCATCCCAGTCGCCCAGATGCACCTCGTGCAGGTCGGGTTGCTCAACCGGAACCATGCCAAGATGGCGCGCCAAAGGTGCCGCCGTTTGATGCGTCCGGACCAATTTGGTTACGTAAAGCTTGCCAAAATTTTCGTTTTTCAGCCGCTCACCCACGGCGACGGCCTGCCGTTCCCCTTGCGGATGCAACGCCGGATCGCCGTGCCCGTCCTTCATCGGAAAACTGACGCCGGAGCGTGCAGGCGCGCTTTCTCCGTGTCGGATCAGAAAAATATCAGCTGCCCCTGCAGGTGGCGTATAAACGGGTTGGCGGTATTCTTGCGTCATACCCCCTCATATCAAGGAGTTGCCCCGTGACCAACCGCCAGATCGTCGTGGCCGAATTGCCGCAAGGTACGCTGATGCCGGAGCATTTCCGGCTTGAGGACACAACCACGCCGGACCCTGCCGAGGGCGAAGTGCTGCTGCGCACCATACTGATGAGCATTGATGCGGCCAACCGCGGCTGGCTGAACGGGCCGACCTACCGCGCAGCGGTTGAGGCGGGCGATGTCATGCCCACATATGCCATCTGCGAAGTGATGGAGAGCCGGTCACCGCGCCTGACCCCCGGCGACATCGTTGCCGCTGAAACTGTCTGGGCCGACTACGTCGCATTGCCTGCACGCGTGGTTCAAAAACTGCCGCCTGTGCGGCCTCTGACCCATCTGCACAGTGTGTATGGAATCGCGGGCAAGACGGCGTTTCATGGTCTCTTGAGTGTCGGCAAACCGCTCGCGGGAGAAACCATTGTTGTCTCTGCGGCGGCGGGCTCAGTCGGTGGTTACGTTGGCCAGATCGGCAAGGCCCTGGGCTGCCGTGTCGTCGGCATTGCGGGCGGTCCGGAAAAATGCAGTTTCGTCACGGACGCATTGGGCTTTGACGCTTGCGTCGATTACCGCGCTGGCGGGGTGTTCAAAGCGCTCCGCGCCGCCTGCCCTGACGGCATCGACGTCTATTTCGACAATGTGGGTGGCGAGATTCTTGAGACCACCCTGATGCTGATGAATGAACGCGGACGCATCGTCTGCTGTGGCGCGATCAGCCAATATGAAAATACCACGCCCGTTGGCCCGCGCAACTTGCCGGGCATGTTGGTGGTCAAACGTTTGCGAATGGAGGGATTCATCGTGATGGATTTTGCCAAGGACGACGCCAAGGCGATCCGCGCCTTGCAAACATGGGTAGCGAAGGGCCAGATCAAAGTGATCGAAGATGTGGTCGAGGGGCTGGAAAATGCACCACAGGCCCTGATCGGCCTGCTGAACGGCGACAACCGGGGCAAACGCATGGTCCGCGTCGGCCCGGACCCGGAGGGCAGCCAATGACCCCGATCGCTGCCGCCAAGGCCGCCATGGAGCTGCAGATCGGGCAAGAGGTCGGCGTGTCCAACTGGATCACCGTCGATCAACCCATGATCGACCAGTTTGCCGAAACCACCCATGACGACCAGTGGATTCACATTGATCCGGAGCGCGCTGCCCGCGAAACCCCGTTTGGGGGTACAATCGCACATGGGTTTCTGACGCTCAGCCTTGCGAGCCGCTTTGCCTATGACTGTTTCGATCTGGAACCGGGTCAGGTGATGGGGATCAACTATGGCTTCAACAAGTTGCGCTTTCTGTCACCGGTGCGTGCGGGCAGCCGGCTGCGCGGGCGTTTTACCCTATCCGGTGTGACACAACGCAATGAAACGGATTTGCTGCGCGAAACGGTGCTGACCATCGAGATCGAGGGCCAGGAAACACCCGCGCTTGTTGCCGATTGGCTTGGTCTTGCCGTCTTTGGCGCAACTTCCTAACGCGATACTGGACAGATACGGGGCAAAGTCGCTAACACCTCTCTATCATTAGGTGAATTAATATGACGTCATTGCTTATTCTTAACGGCCCGAACTTAAACCTGTTGGGCACGCGCGAACCCGAAATCTACGGCGCAGATACGCTCGCCGATGTCGAAGCGAACTGCCGCGCCCATGCCACGGCCAAAGGTGTCGATATCGCCTGTGTGCAGTCCAATCACGAAGGGGCGCTGGTCGATGCGATTCAGGCGGCCAAGGGCACCCATGACGGTATCATTCTAAATGCCGGGGCTTACACGCACACGTCGATTGCGCTCCATGATGCCATTGCGGGCACCCAGGTGCCCACGATTGAATTGCATCTGAGCAATGTGCACGCCCGCGAAGAATTTCGCCACCATAGCTATATCGCGCGGGTTGCGGTGGGTGTTATTTGCGGCTTTGGCGCGGCGGGGTATATTCTGGCCATGGACGCAATGATCGGACATTTGGAGACCAGGAGATGAAAAGTTTTTTACATCGCCTCTCGAACTGCCAGACAATCGAAGAATTATGGGATGCCCATACGCGTAAAATGAACGAATATGGCTTTGACCGGCTGATCTATGGCTTTACCCGCTACCGGTCGAGCACATCATTGGGCGATCCCGAAGACTTCATCATCCTCACAAATCACGCGCGCGAGTACACCGACGTGTTCCTCGGAGAGCAGCATTATGTTCACGCTCCGATGGTGAACTGGGCATTGAGCCACGAAGGGGCCGGAAGCTGGGGCATGCTGGCCCAGATGCGGTCATCCGAAACCCTGACCCCGGCGGAAAAACGGGTTTTGGAATTCAACCATTCCATGGGCGTGACGGCGGGTTACACCATCAGTTTCAAAGCGGTTTCGGCGCGGTCAAAGGGTGCGATTGCACTGACGGCGAAACCGGGCATGACACAAGCTGAGGTGGACGAGATGTGGGCCGAGCATGGCACGGACATCCACTTGATGAACAATGTGGCCCATCTCAAGATCCTCACCCTGCCCTATAATGGACCGAACCGGGGCCTGACCAAGCGCCAGCGCGAAGCGTTGGAATGGGTCGGGGACGGCAAGACGATGCAAGACACCGCCATTCTCATGGGTCTGACGTCGGCGACGGTGGAAAAACACCTGCGGTTGGCCCGTGAGGCCCTTGCGGTTGAGACCACCGCGCAGGCCGTGCTCAAGGCCGCCTTTGCCAACCAGATGTTCATTCTGGAGGCGTGATTTGGCGCCAGAGTTGATGTAACTGTTCCTGGGGCTGTGTCCCCTTATGTCCGGCCCAGCGGCGTTCCCGTGCTGAGGCAATAGCACGAAGGCAGGTGCACGGATCTGAAACCCGAGGTCGTTAATGTCCCTGTTGCTGTATTTGAGCCATCCGCAAGTCGTGATTGACGCGGACATCCCCGTGACGGAATGGTCGCTGAATGCCGTGGGTCAAGCGCGGATCGCAGCGCTTTGCGAACGTGCGCCGCTGATTTTGGCAGACACAACCGCGATCTACAGCAGTCCTGAACGCAAAGCGCGCGATACCGCGGCCCCGCTTGCCGCGGCTTTGGGTCTGAGTGTCCAGATTGTGCAGGACAGCTATGAAAACGACAGGTCATCCACCGGGTTTCTGCCCCCGGACGCCTTTAAGGTCATGGCGGATCGCTTTTTCGCCAACCCGTTGGACTCGGTGGAGGGATGGGAAGCGGCTGCGGATGCGCAAGCGCGCATCGTGGCCTGTATCGACCGGGTCTTGGCCGACTCACCCCCGGGTGATCTGGTGGTGGTCGGGCATGGTGCGGTCGGTACTTTACTGTTTTGCGCGCTGTCCGGCATCGCAATTTCGCGCGACCATGATCAGGGTCCGGGTGGCGGCGGAAATGTCATGACCTTTGACCGGGACACCCGGCAGCCTTTGCAAAAATGGCAGCCAATTGAAGCGTTTATCTAACTTCTCGCTTTTGGTGTTCAGCGCAGCGATCCCTCCCTGACCGCCTGTCACACGAAACAAAATCACGTGTTACCGGACGTCATTTGGAATGTTTGATCGATAGGTAAGGAATCCCCGACTTTATTTACGCAAGGTAAGCTTGCATGCTGATCATGTTCCGTGAGTGGTGGCTTTAGCCAGGGAACATCGGATCAGACCCTTTGCAATATCAAAGGCTCTGTGGTTCGAACCGGTTCTTCCGGACCCGGCTCGCCCAGGTATTGGTCTCTGTGGCGGGTCGGACTTTGCTCTCGTCCACGCGTCTCATCCCCGTGGCCAAGGACGCAGACAAAGAGCGGGGTTGTGCCCAAACACAACCCCGCAATCTTTGCCTCGGTTCAACGAAACACTTTGGAACGCAGCGCAAGGATGTTCAGGCACCTGCGGCAGAGCCGTATTCCAGCCAGGTTCGCTGTTCGGGCGGCAAAGCGGCATTCATGATCGCGTCGTAAGCCGCCAGTTCGTCCGTCGTGAGGCTGTCCAGCCATTTTTGGCTGCTACCGCTGTGAAAGAAATCCGAATCCGATTTCATGAATCCCTTGCCACCGGAAGGCGCGTATCGGTCTGCCTTGGACTTCATGTTGTCAAAACGGGCAGCGGCGACCAATTGCGTCATGACTTCCGGAGGATGCGAGACACCGAGCAGGGCCGCGATCTTCTCGAATGTCGCGGGCAGATCGTGTGTCATGTCCGCGTAATGGAGCAGTGTCACATTTGGTCGGTCCGCAAGCGCGATTGCGGCGGTGTAGTGGCGCAGGATATGGGCAAGCGGCATCGCATCGGCGTCAAATCCCTCTGCCCCGCCATCCAGAAAGCGGCGGAAAGTGACGCCGTCCGGATCATCCTCGGGATACCAACCATCGAACCAGGACATCGGTATGTTGCGCACATGCTTGCGGTAGGAGAAATGTGCATCCAGCGGATGGCGAAAGACGCAAAGGTAATGCGCTTTGTCGTCCAACGGCAGACCGTCCATCGGCGTATGGCTTTTCATGCTGCGCCTGTGTGTCATCGCCTCAAGCCGCGCTGCGACCTCATCCATTTCGCGGATGCGGATATCGACCCAGGGCATTTTGACGGAAAGCTCGGTCTCGACCTCCGGATCGCCTGACAACAGCAGCGCAACGATGGTCTGTACCCACGTCGTTCCGCATTTGGGTGGTGTGACAACAAAAACGTCGTCGGGACGAATGCGAACCTTGTCCCAGCGGCGATTGTCGGTCAGTGGCCCCAGATATAATTTTCGTTGCCGCATTGCGGATCCTCCTGAACACTCGTGTAACTAGGCAGCGGACTCATAAAACTCGATCCACAGCCTGACGGATGCCAGTTTGATCATCGACAGGAAATTGCGTGATGT
>NZ_JAIMIA010000050.1 GCF_019966495.1 Tateyamaria pelophila
ACATCACGCAATTTCCTGTCGATGATCAAACTGGCATCCGTCAGGCTGTGGATCGAGTTTTATGAGTCCGCTGCCTAATTTTTTACGCCATGAGTGAACCAAACCGGGGTGACATACGTACCTTTGTCAAAGCACTGAAGTGCGTGAAAGGTTTACAGAATGCGTATGATGATTTTGGCCGCTATGGCGGTCGCAATATCCGGCGCGGCCAAGGCGGAGCTGGTAAAAGTCGACGATCAGCAGAAGTTCGTAACAGCTGTTGCGGGCAAGACGCTCACACGTCCTTGGGTCAAGATTAATTTGACACCCGATGGGCGCATCGAAGGGCGCGGCCTCCGCTGGGACGTCGAAGGCACATGGTCGTGGAAAGACGGCTATTTCTGCCGTGATCTCTTCTGGGGCGGCGACCCGCTCGGGTACAACTGTCAGGAAGTGCAAGTGCACGGAGAACGCATCCTCTTTACGTCCGATCGGGGTGCTGGCGATTCGGCCGAATTCCGGCTGCGCTGACGGATCCGTACTCCGTCAGAAATCGATCGCGATCCCTTTCTTCTCCCAATCTCCATAGCGCACGGGCTCGGGCCCGTCGCGCCCGCCCAGTTCCGGCGGCAGGTCCAGCTCCTTGGCAACTTCGCGGCGCGCTTCGGCTTCGGCCAGGGCGCGCTGTGCGGCGGGCGGGAGATCGGATGGGGCGGGAACATCGTCTGACATGGTGACTTCCTTATGTGGCATCCCCTTGATATACGCCCGGCTTCGCGCCCGGCAAGCGGGTGAGCCATCAATTTCGGAGACGTCATGAGCGATTTGGGTCTGCCTGCGCGGCGCAGTGCCATCTATCTGCTGGATCAGATCATAGGCGAGGGCAAGCTGTTGCCCGAGTTGATCGGGGCGGGCGTTCTGGACAAGCTGGCCCCTGATGACCGCGCCCGCGCCCAGCGGCTGACGATCGAAACACTGCGCGGGATGGAACGCGCGGATCGTATATTGCAAAGGCACCTGCAAAAATATCCGCCGCTGACCGTCCGCAACGCGTTGCGCGTCGGCACGATCGAATTATGCAATGGCGGGGCCGCGCACGGTGTCGTCAACGCAATGGTCAGCATCGTTTCCAAACACAAGCATTACGGTCACCTCAAAGGGCTTGTGAATGCCGTGTTGCGCAAGGTGGCCACGACCGGTCCCGAACAGTGGCCCAGCCTGCGCATCCCCCGTTTGCCAAAGTGGCTGCGCGGCCCGTTGGTTGATGCCTGGGGCGGCGAGGTTGTCCTGGGCATGGAATCTGCGTTTTTTGCGGGTGCCCCGTTGGACCTGACGGCCAAGGGCGATCCTTCCGACGTTGCCAAGGCCGTCGGGGGTACGGTGTTGCCAACGGGCTCCGTGCGGGTGCCAGTGGGCGCACAGGTCTCTGCGATGCCCGGTTTCACCGAAGGCGACTGGTGGGTGCAGGATGCGGCGGCTGCCGTGCCTGCGCGGGTGTTGAATGTCCAACCCGGCGAGCGTGTGCTTGACTTGTGTGCTGCGCCCGGGGGCAAAACTTTGCAACTGGCCGCAGCAGGCGCGCAGGTAACCGCCATAGATATTTCACCCGGCCGGATGGAGCGTGTCTCGCAGAACCTTGTGCGCACCAAGCTGGAGGCCGAGGTACAGGTCGCCGATGTGTTCAGCCTTGAGGGGCAATATGATGCGATCTTGCTGGATGCGCCCTGTTCCGCAACCGGCACGATCCGGCGCCATCCCGATTTGCCCTTTGCCAAGGACGGGTCGGAGTTTGCCGATCTGATCGACATGCAGGGCCGTATGATTGATCATGCCCTGACCTTGCTCCGGCCCGGTGGACGGATGGTGTTTTGCACCTGTTCCCTGCTGCCAGACGAGGGTGAGGTTCAGGTGGACGAAGCGCTGGAACGCCATGCCAACCTGAGCGTGGACCGGGCGGCATTGGATGTTCCGGGCGTTGAACCTGCGTGGATCACCGAAGAAGGCGGGCTGCGATTGCGCCCTGATTTCTGGGCGGACAAGGGCGGAATGGACGGCTTTTATCTGGCTTGTCTGCGCAAGGCAGGTTGAGAACGCGTGACTTGCGGTTGCGGCGGGGGTAACGTGCTTCGAAGAACGCCCCAGAAGCGTCGAGGCAGTAGAGTATGTCCACCCCGTTTGGGTTTACGGCCCGCAAGGCCCGGTTTCTGAACCGTTGGCACGCCCGTCGCACAACGCGCGCCAAGGCGGTGACGGCGTTTGTGTCCTCACCCGAACCGCGCACGATTGGCAGTTTTGCGCGGGGTCGCCAGCTTCTGGTCGGCAATTATCTGTTTGCAGGCGCGCTGGTCGAGGCGCCGGGCGTTGATCTGTGGGATGTGACCGCCCCGGATGAGGCATATTTGCAAGCACTGCATGGATGCGCCTGGATGGACGATCTGGCGGCGGTGGGCGACGCCGCAACCCGCGAACTTGCGCAGAAATGGTTGTGGGGCTGGGTTGAGCGCTATGGCAATGGACGCGGTCCGGGCTGGACGCCCGAACTGACGGGCCGTCGTCTGATCCGCTGGATCAACCATGCGCTGTTTGTCTTGCGGGGCAGCGAAACCAGCCAGTCAGACGCGTTCTATCAATTATTGGCCCAGCAAACTGTATTCTTGTCCAAACGTTGGCATGCGGCAACGCCGGGCCTGCCCCGGTTCGAGGCGTTGACAGGCCTCATTTACGCAGGGATGGCGCTGGAAGGGATGGAGGCACTGGCCGCTCCGGCCATCGATGCACTGGCCCGCGAATGCGCCGAACAGATCGACGCCGAAGGGGGCTTGCCCACCCGTAATCCCGAAGAGCTACTGGATGTCTTCACCCTGCTCACATGGGCCGCAGCGGCGCTCGAGGATGCGCATCGTGTCACCACGCAACCGCATCTGGATGCGATTGAACGGATTGCCCCGACGTTACGGACGCTGCGGCACTCTGATGGTAGTCTGGCGCGGTTCCATGGCGGTGGACGGGGACAGGAAGGGTGGCTGGACCATGCGCTTGCATCATCCGGCGTCAAGACGCGGCAACCGGACGGGTTGTCGATGGGCTATGCGCGGCTGAGCGCGGGGCGCACCAGCGTGATCATTGACGCAGCCAAACCACCGGCCCCTGCCGCGAGTTTCAACGCACATGCCTCGACGCTAGCCTTCGAGCTGACCTCGGGACGCAGACCGCTGATCGTGAACTGCGGGTCGGGTATCAGTTTCGGGGCGGAATGGCGTCGGGCCGGGCGCGCCACACCGTCGCACTCCGTGCTCTGCCTGGATGGGTATTCCAGTGCGCGATTGGGCGACGCAGACCGGTCCACCGCACGTGAAGCATTGATCGACGCACCAACCCACGTTCCGATTGAAGTCAGTCAGGCACCGGACGGTTTACGCTTTCAAGGCGGTCATAATGGCTACTCCAAAACCCACGGACTGACCCATGCGCGTACACTCGACCTGACCTTTGACGGGCGCGCCATGGCGGGCGAAGATATGTTGTTGGCGATGGAAGACAGCGAAAAACGTTTGTTCGACAAGGTGATGGACACCAAAAAGCTTGCGGGGATCCCCTTTGACATCCGGTTTCATCTGCACCCCGAGGTGGACGCAGCACTTGATCTGGGTGGGTCGGCCGTGTCTGTCGCGCTCAAGAGCGGGGAAATTTGGGTGTTTCGCCATGATGGTGTTCAAACGCTTTCGCTGGACCGGGGCGTGTATCTGGAGAAAAGCCGCCTGAAACCGCGGGCGGCCTTGCAGATCGTGCTGTCGGGCAGGGCGATGGATTATGCCACGCGTGTGCGCTGGTCCTTGTCCAAAGCGCAGGAAACTGCCATGGGCATCCGCGATCTCAACCGGGAAGAGCCCGGTGTCGTTCCAGACTAAAAGGACTACTGCCAAATGACCGACCTTGCCCCGCTGCGCCGCGCGCTTCTTTCCGTATCTGACAAATCGGGTTTGGTGGACTTCGCCACTGCGCTGGCAGGTCAAGGGGTCGAATTGTTGAGCACGGGCGGGACGGCCAAGGCACTGCGGGCGGCAGGCCTTGCGGTCAAGGACGTGTCGGATGTGACGGGCTTTCCCGAGATGATGGATGGCCGGGTCAAGACACTGCACCCGGTCGTGCATGGCGGCTTGCTGGCGCTGCGCGACAATGACGAGCATGTGGCGGCGATGGATGCGCATGGCATCGGCCCCATCGATCTGGTGGTCGTGAACTTGTACCCGTTCGAAGAGACCGTCGCCAAAGGCGCGCCCTACGCCGAGGTGATCGAGAATATCGACATCGGTGGCCCGGCGATGATCCGGTCCGCCGCCAAGAACCACGGATTTGTGACCGTGGTGGTGGATGTTGAGGATTACGGCGACGTACTGGCGGAACTGGCCGCACATGACGGGCAAACCCGCTATGCCTTGCGCCAGCGTTTGGCGCAGGCGGCTTATGCCCGTACCGCCGCCTATGACACCGCCGTCAGTACGTGGATGGCGGGCGAAGTTGACGGCACGCCACGCCGCCGGACCTTTGGCGGGGCCCTCACGCAGACCCTGCGTTATGGCGAAAACCCGCATCAGGGGGCTGCGTTTTATACCGATGGTACTGACCGGCCCGGCGTGGCGACGGCGACCCAGCATCAGGGCAAGGAACTGAGCTATAACAACATCAACGACACCGATGCGGCGTTCGAACTGGTGAGTGAATTTGCAGGGCAAGGCCCTACATGTGCCATCATCAAGCACGCAAACCCCTGTGGCGTGGCGACAAGCGGAACGCTGGCCGAAGCCTACGGACGGGCGTTTGATTGTGACCGCACCAGCGCCTTTGGTGGCATTATCGCGCTGAACCAGCCGCTGGATGCGGCCACGGCCCGCGAGATCACAGGGATATTCACCGAAGTTGTCATCGCGCCGGGCGCAAGTGATGAGGCCCGTGAAATCTTTGCCGCGAAAAAGAACCTGCGCCTGCTGACGACCGTTGGGCTGGGCGATCCCGCGCGGGCGGCTTTGGCTTTCAAACAGGTGTCGGGCGGGTTTCTGGTGCAGGACAAGGATGTCGGCAAGATCACCCGCGATGACCTCAAAGTGGTGACTAAACGCGCGCCGTCGGATCAGGAGCTGAGCGATATGCTGTTTGCGTGGACGGTTGCGAAACATGTCAAATCCAACGCGATCATCTACGTCAAGGACGGCGCGACCGTCGGTGTGGGCGCAGGACAGATGAGCCGGGTGGACAGCACGCGTATCGCGGCGCGCAAGGCGCAGGACATGGCCGACGTGATGGGATTGCCGGCACCGCTGACTCAAGGGTCTGTCGTCGCCTCGGACGCATTCTTTCCCTTTGCCGACGGTCTGATCACCGCTGCCGAAGCCGGGGCCACGGCCCTGATCCAGCCGGGCGGGTCGATGCGCGACGATGAGGTGATTGCCGCCGCTGACGATGCAGGTCTTGCGATGATCTTTACGGGCATGCGCCATTTCCGGCATTGACCATACCATGAAGCTTTTGTCTGCCATTGCTGTCGTTTCTTTTGCGCTGGATCAGATCAGCAAGTATCTGGTGATCCATGTCCTGGGTGTGTCAGCATCGTACCAGATCGACGTGCTGCCGCCGCTGTTGCGGTTTCGCTATGGCGAAAATCGGGGCATCAACTTCGGTCTCTTTGGGGATGGCGCGAGTGTCTGGCTGCTGATCTTGGTCGCTTTGGCCATTTGCCTCGGCGTTTTGTATTGGCTCTGGCGCTATCCGCAGCCGCGTCTGGCACAAGCCAGTGCCGGTCTGCTGATCGGCGGGGCTCTGGCCAACGTCTTTGACCGGCTGATCTATGGGTATGTGCTGGATTTCCTGAACATGTCCTGCTGTGGGATCGAAAATCCGTTTGTGTTCAACGTGGCGGACATCTTCATATTTGCGGGGGCGTTGGGGTTGGTATTCTTTGGCCATGACCCAAAGGCGTCGAAAAAGGGCACGTGACAAGGCGGGCCAAGCTGCGATAATGCTGCCCAAACGAGGAGATTTCGGATGCGTATCATCGCATGTGCCCTGATTGCTGTGACCTTTCTCGCCGCTTGCGAGAACAATGGCCTGCGACAGGTGACGTCCAGAGGTGATGGGCCGGACGAATTCATCGTCGTGCCGTCCAAGCCGCTGGAGGAGCCGACGAGCTTTACCGCGCTCCCCGCACCGACACCCGGTGGCATCAACCGAACGGATCAACTGCCGCTGCAGGAAAGCGTTGAAAAGCTTGGGGGGCAGCGTGGGTCGCCCACGGCGCCGATACCGGCGCGGGATGCGGCATTGGTCAACCGGGCCAGCCGGTTCGGTGTTGACCCCGGTATCCGCGCGTCACTGGCGGAGCAAGATGCTGAATTTCGCCGGCGACAGTCACGCCTGACTCAAATCCGGCTCTTCCCCGAGGATCTGTATAACCGGGCCTATCGTCGCGAAGCGTTGGATCCCGGCCGAACGGCACAGATCTATCGTCGCGCCGGCGTTCCGACACCAACTGCACCACCGCGCTAACGCGAGTGATTGGTTCGCGGCTTTTCGCTCACGTTTACGCTAGTAGTGCTTGAATAGGGGCTTTGTCCTCGTATCTCGCTCTTGACTGCAATGACACAGGATTTGCTATGACCCGTTTACGTGTTGCCCTAGCCGGGCTGGCCATGAGCCTTGTTGCGCTGCCGTTTGCCGCGTACGCGGCCGATGATGGTGTCACGACTTTTGAACTTGAGAACGGCATGCAGGTCGTCGTGGTCGAAGACCATCGCGCGCCTGTCGTCCAGCATATGGTCTGGTACCGTGCCGGATCTGCTGATGAGCCAAAGGGGTCGTCCGGTGTCGCGCATTTTCTGGAACACCTGCTGTTCAAGGCGACAGATACGCTTGCCGAGGGCGAGTTGTCCGCAACGGTTGCGGCCAATGGCGGGCGCGACAATGCCTTTACCAGCTACGATTACACCGCTTATTTTCAGCGCGTCGCCGCCGACCGTCTGGACCTGATGATGAAGATGGAAGCAGACCGGATGCGCAATATTCGCCTCACGCCTGCCAATATCGCGACCGAACGCAACGTGATCATCGAAGAACGTAACCAACGCACCGAAAACAGCCCGCGTGCCTTGTTCAACGAACAGTTACGTGCGTCCCAATACCTCAACCACCGTTATGGCGTGCCGATCATCGGCTGGCGGCATGAGATGGAAACGCTTGATCTGGAGGATGCGGAAGCATTCTATGACACGTATTACTACCCCAACAACGCGGTCCTCGTCGTTTCCGGTGATGTTGATCCGGAAGAGGTACGCGTTCTGGCGGAAAAGCACTACGGCGCGATCCCGGCCAATCCGGATCTGCCGGCACGTGTGCGGACAGAAGAGCCCCCTCAGACTGCTGAACGCCGCCTGATCTTTCGCGATCCGCGCGTGGCCCAACCCTATGTCAGCCGGTCCTATCTCGCGCCGGAGCGCGACAGCGGCGATCAGACCATGGGCGCGGCTTTGACCTTGCTGGCCCAGGTGCTTGGCGGCGGGACCACCAGTTACTTCGCTGACAAACTGCAATTCGAGAGCCAGAAAGCGGTATATTCGGCGGCTTTTTACCGGGGCGTGTCTCTGGATGACACGACCTTTAACGTGTTCATTGTCCCGACGCCGGGCGTGAGCCTGCAAGAGGCCGAAGATGCGATGGATGCAACCCTCGCCCAGTTCATGGAGGACGGCGTCGATCCCGAACAGCTTGAACGGATCAAGTATCAGTTGCGCGCCAGTGAAATTTACGGCCGTGACGATGTGGACAGGATTGCCAACCGTTACGGACAAGCGTTGTCGTCAGGCCTGACCGTTGAGGATGTTCAAAGCTGGCCTGACATTCTGCAAGCCGTGACACCCGACGATATCATGGCTGCGGCCCGTCTGGTTCTGAACCGCGAAGCATCTGTGACCGGTTGGTTGATGCGCGAAGAAGAGGTGACTCAATGACCCGTTTTATCGCTGCGATGATGGTGGCATTTATTGCCGCTTTTCCCGCCTATGCTGAAACCAAGATCGAAGAGGTCGTGAGCCCCGGCGGCATCACTGCCTGGCTGGTGCAAGAGCCATCAATTCCGTTCACAGCGCTTGAGTTGCGGTTCCGTGGCGGTGCATCGCTGGATGCGCCGGGCAAACGCGGTGCGATCAATTTGATGACGGGTTTGCTGGAAGAGGGTGCTGGTGATCTTGACGCGCGCGGGTTTGCCCGTGCGCAGGAGAGCCTCGCCGCGAGCTTTTCCTATCGCGCGGGAGAAGACTCGCTGGCTGTATCGGCGAAGTTCCTGACGGAAAACCGGGATGAAGCCGTTGCCCTGTTGCGATCTTCCATCATCGAACCGACCTTTGAGCAAGAGGCGATTGACCGTGTCCGCGAACAGGTCCTGTCAAGCCTGCGCTCCGACGCAAAGGATCCCGACAAGATCGCACGGGCGGCCTTTGACGCAATGGCCTTTGGTGATCATCCCTATGCCTCGCAATTTGACGGCACGATCGACAGTGTCACGGCATTGACGCGCGATGACATTCTGGAAGCCCACGCTGCGGTCTTTGCAAAGGATCGGCTTTATGTGGGAGCCGTTGGCGACATCACGCCGGAAGAATTGGGTCCGTTGCTGGATGATCTGCTTGGCGCGTTGCCCGAAATCGGGGCGCCACAGCCCGAAGCGGCGGACATTTTGATAAAGGGCGGTACGACCGTCATTCCCTTCGACACGCCACAGTCCGTGGCCATTTTCGGCCAGCGGGGCATTCAGCAGAGCGATACTGATTTCTTTGCGGCCCGACTGTTGAACCAGATTGTCGGTGCGGGCGGTTTCGAGAGCCGTTTGATGCAAGAGGTTCGGGAAAAACGCGGGCTGACCTACGGTGTCTACTCCTATCTGGTGCCGCAGGATCATGCCGCGACCCTTCAGGGTCAGGTGGCGTCGGCGAATGATCGTATTGCGGAAGCTGTGGCGGTTATTCGTGACGAATGGGCCAAGGCCGCGGCAGAAGGTGTCACCCAGGAAGAACTTGATGCCGCCAAGACCTATGTCACTGGCTCCTATCCGTTGCGGTTCGACGGCAACGGGCCGATCGCAAAGATCATGGTTGGAATGCAGATGCTGGGCTTGCCGATTGATTACATCCCGACCCGCAATGACAAGGTTGAAGCTGTGACACTGGACGATGTGCAGCGCGTGGCCGCCGAGTTGCTGGATGCAGACAGCCTGCATTTCGTAATTGTCGGTGAACCCGTCGGGCTGGAAAGTACTGTCGCGAATTGAAGCGCAAATGCGCTACACGATGTTTTGCACCCGCCTTTGGCGGGTGCGTTCGTTTTGGGGCTCTGCCCCCGGCGCCAAAGCGCCTCCCCCGGGATTTTCCGGAACAGAGAAGGGTTATTCTCCGTAGGGCACCCAGACGGTTTTGATCTCGGTGGACGCCCGCAGGAACGCGCGGCCTTCGCCGTCGGACCCGGACCAGTTGCGCGCCTGGCTGTAGTTCACCCAGGTCCGTTTCAGGTTGCCTGCGGCCCCATGTTCTATCGTGGCCGAGAGATCGCTGCCGGAGAAGGACCAGACGGCGTCAATGTTCAGATGTTTTGCCATGTGGGATGCGAGTTCCTCGTGGCTGCCCGTCAGGATGTTGACGACGCCAGCGGGGACGTCTGAGGTTTCCAATATCTGGTAGAAGTCAGTGGCGGCCAGCGGGAAGGGTTCCGACGCCGTCAGGACAATCCGGTTCCCCATCGCAATTGCAGGCGCCATCAGTGAGATAAGCCCCAGCAGCGGATGATCGTCGGGGCAGAATGCGCCGATCACGCCAACCGGTTCGTTCATGGCGAGCGCGATTCCCTTGATGGGGACCCCTTTGGCCGATCCGTCATATTTGTCGGCCCATGCTGCGTAGGTAAAGAGCCGCCTGATTGAGTGATCGACTTCTTGCGCCCCGGATTGGCCGCCTTGCAGATTGTTGATCCGCTTTGCAAACTCGTCCGCGCGGGCAGAGAGATTTTCGGCGATGTAATACAGGATTTGCGCTCTAAGGTGGCCTGTGGTTCCGGACCAGCCTTTCGCGGCATGCGCGGCTTCGACGGCGTTGCGCAGGTCCTTGCGATTGGCGAGGCTGGATTGGCCGAGAAGTGCGCCATTCTGGCCAAAGACATCACGCGAATATCCTCCGTCCGGGCGCGCCTGTTTCCCCCCGATATAGAGCTTGGCGGTGCGGTCCAGTGGATCCGTTGGTGTCGCATCACCTGCAAAGGCCGTGATCGGTTTGAGAGGTTTGGGTGTACCCTTGGGCTTGGTGTAGCCTTGCAGACCTTCCCAGCCGCCTTCGCGCCCAAATCCGCTTTCGCGTACCCCGCCAAATCCCGCGGCGGCATCCATCATGTTGGTGCCGTTGATCCAGACAATACCGGCGGCGAGTTTTGGGGCCATGTCGAGGGCGAGATTGATGTTTTCGCTCCAGACCGATGCCGCAAGCCCGTAGCGGGTATTGTTGGCCAATTCGACCGCTTCGGCAGGCGTACGGAAGGTGGTGGAGACGAGGACGGGGCCAAAGATCTCTTCTTGCATGAGCATATCGGCGGTATTGAGACCGGTGATCAGCGTCGGCGGGTAGTAACAGCCTGTTGCGGGCAAAGGGGCTTGCGACTGGTAGCTTTGCCCAGCCGTGTTGTCGGAGACCATTTGAGCAATTGTGTCGCGTTGGGATGCGTCCACGATGGCGCCGATGTCGATCGACTTGTCCAAAGGATCGCCGATGCGCAACTTGTCCATCCGGGCGCGCAATTTGGTGTAAAAGATATCGGCGATGGGTTCGTGCACCAGCAACCGTGACCCTGCGCAACAGACTTGTCCCTGATTGAACCAGATCGCGTCGACCAATCCTTCGACGGCTGAATCTATATCTGCATCGTCGAAAACGATATACGGGGATTTGCCGCCCAGTTCGAGCGTCAGCGCTTTGCCAGTGCCTGCGGTCGCTTCACGGATGTGTCGGCCGACAGAGGTGGACCCCGTGAACGCAATCTTGTCTACTTCGGAGTTTACAATCATTTCGCCAACGGCACCGTCGCCTGTGACGATGTTCACCACGCCCTTGGGCAGGCCTGCTTGCGTGCAAATGTCCGCAAACAGCAGCGCCGTAAGAGACGTGAACTCGGCGGGTTTGAGGACGACCGTGTTGCCCATCGCAAGTGCGGGTGCGACCTTCCAGGCGAGCATGAGCAGAGGAAAATTCCATGGGATGATTTGCCCGCAGACGCCGATGGCCGCGCGATCAGGCAATTCCGCGTGCATCAGTTGGGCCATGCCCGCATGGTAGTAAAAATGCCGCTGCGCGAGGGGGATGTCTATGTCGCGGCTTTCTCGGATGGGTTTGCCATTATCGAGGGTTTCGAGCACGGCAAAGAGGCGCGCGTGCTTTTGCAGAAGACGAGCAATCGCATAAAGCACGCGGGCGCGACTGTGGCCTCCGACATCGGCCCATTCCGGCTGGGCTGCGCGGGCGGCGTTTACGGCCGCATCTACGTCATATTGCGTCGCTTGCGTGAGGCTTGCCAGGATCTCGCCTTTGGCAGGGTTAAGGGTGTCGAATCCATCGCCGGGGGCTGTGAATTCGCCGTTGATGAAGTGCCCAAAACGTGCGCCCTGGTCGACGATCCAAGCCAAAGCATCACCTGCACCCTCGGGTGCGGTGCCGTAGTCCATAGTCTCGAAAATATCTTTGACGGTCATAACTGCGTCCTTGGTCGAGGCCGGGTGGCGTTTTCCGACACGGAAAACGGCCCGGAATTTGTGTCAAATTCCGTTCACCCGATCGGGTGGCGATACCCTGCGGAGTAGGCTCCGGTCAGGTGGTGTTCCAGTTGGCGTTCGATATCGCCCAAAAGCGAGGATGCACCAAAGCGGAAAAGATCAGGGTGCAGCCAGCGATCCCCCAACTCTTCCTTGATCAGGGCAAGATAGACCAGGGCATCCTTGGCCTTGGATATCCCGCCCGCAGGCTTGTAGCCGACGCGAAAGCCAGTGCTGTCATAATAGTCCCGGATCGCACGGATCATCACCAGAGTCACCGGCAGCGTGGCATTGACGCTTTCCTTGCCGGTCGATGTCTTGATGAAGTCCGCACCTGCCATCATGCAGACCAAAGAGGCGCGCGCCACATTGCGCAGTGACCCCAACTCGCCCGTCGCGAGAATCGCTTTGACATGGGCTTCGCCGCAGGCATCTCGCATTTCGACCATTTCATCATAGAGCGCTTGCCAATTGCCTTCCAGGACATGGCGACGTGAAATGACGATATCGATTTCCTCAGCCCCTGCTGCAACGCTTTCGTGGATTTCTTGAATGCGCAGATGAAACGGCGAGAGACCCGCAGGAAAACCGGTCGAGACCGCAGCCACGGGAACGCCGGATCCCTCTAGGGCAGAGACGGCGGCGGGCACCATTTCGTGATAGACGCAGACGGCTGCGGTGGTCAGACCCGTCATGCCAAGCTGTGTGAGAAGGTCTGCGCGTACCGGTTGTCGCGCTTTGGCGCAGATGCGTTGCACCCGGCGGATGGTGTCGTCGCCTGAAAGGGTCGTCAGATCGATGCATGAGACCGCGCGCAGCAGCCACGCCGCCTGGTGATCTTTCTTGATCGATCGTCGGCCTGGCAAAGTCGCGCAGCGCCGTTCTATCGCGGAGGTGTTTACCTGTACCGATCTGACCCAGTTCATATCCAGCGACATTCCCGGATTGCGCGGTTCGGTCACCTGCGGCAACTGATGCGTGGATTGGGCAGTCGGTTCGGTTGTGGTACGGCTTGGCATGTTGCAGTCTCTCGGGCGATGGCAGGTTCGTTTGGTTGCACGGGGTGCTGCGTTTGGCAAGCTGTCGCTTCGTGCGGTTGGGGTCTCGAATGCAGCGCGCAAACTTGGCGTGTCACGGTACCATCAAGTCTTGATAACGCACTCAAAGCAACCTGACGCGACGCCAAACCGCCAAATATGTGGGCACAACGACGCAAAATGCGATTTTTTACCTCCTTGATTGCGAATGCTTCGCAACTTCATTGACTTTTTGCGAATGACTCTCATATTCAATGTAACATGAAAAATATTCTTGATATCTCCGCATCGCGTCGTGCCTTCTTGGCGGGTGTTGCTGCATTCGCGGCAACGCCAGCCATTGCGTCCGGCCAAATGAACATCATCGCCACGACTGGTATGATTGCCGATATGGTACGCCAGATCGGTGGCGACGCCGTAACGGTCAGAGGCTTGATGGGTGCAGGCGTTGATCCACATGGGTATCGTCAGACCCGCAGCGATATCGTCGCAATGACCCGCGCCGATGCCACGTTCTGGCATGGTCTGTATCTTGAGGCGCAAATGGAGGCGTTCTTTGAAGATCTCGGGCGTAAGCGTCCGGTTCATGCGGTTGCCGAAACGTTGGATCGGTCGTTGCTGCTGTCGCACGAAGACTATGATGGCCGGTTTGATCCGCATGTCTGGATGGATGCCAAGCTTTGGGCGCAATGTACGCCTGCTGTTGTGGACGCGCTATCTGAGTTGCGCCCTGATGCCCGCGCCAGTTTTGAACAAAACGCCGCTGCGTTTGTTCAGGAGGCTGCCGCGCTGGACAGTTATACGCGCCTTACACTTGCCGAAGTTCCCGAGGACCGGCGCATTCTGCTGACGGCCCATGATGCCTTTGGATATTTCGGCAAGGCATACGGGTTTGAAGTGCTTGGTATTCAGGGGATCTCGACCGAAAGCGAAGCTGGGTTGAACCGGATCGGCGCTTTGGTCGACGTTTTGGTTGAGCGTCAGGTGCCAGCCGTCTTTGTCGAGACGTCTGTGTCTGACCGCAATATCCGGGCGCTTGTCGAAGGGGCCGCATCGCGCGGCCATGCAGTCAGCATTGGTGGTTCGCTGTTTAGCGACGCGATGGGGCCTGACGGAACCTATGAAGGCACATGGCTTGGCATGATTGATCACAACGTGACGACAATTGCGCGTGCCTTGGGCGCAGATGTGCCCGCCACGGGGCGATTGGGTAAATTGAAAGGCGCGGCATGAGCATTTCAGTTGTGAAAAACAGTAACCTTGACGCGGATCGGGCCATTCGGACGGCAAGCGCGCTGTCTGTGCGCGGGCTCACGGTGTCTTATGGCCAGACGCCAGCGATCTTCTCCGTTGATATGACGGTGCGCACCGGGGCGATGACGGCCATCGTCGGGCCGAACGGTGCAGGTAAATCGACGTTGCTCAAGGCCGCATTGGGCGTTGTAAAGCCACTGGCAGGGACCGTCAGCGTTTTCGGCCAACCCTTGGCACGGATGCGCGACAGGATCGCCTACGTGCCGCAGCGCGCAAGCGTGGACTGGGATTTCCCGACACGTGTGATCGATGTCGTGATGATGGGCATGTACCGCAAGCTTGGTCTGCTGGGGCGCATCCGCGCTTCGCATCGGGCGCAAGCGATGGCCTGCCTTGACCGGGTCGGGATGAGTGATTTTGCGACCCGTCAGATTGGTCAACTTTCCGGCGGGCAACAGCAGCGGGTATTCCTTGCACGCGCTCTGGCGCAGGACGCCGACATTTACGTGCTCGATGAACCGTTTGCGGGAGTCGATGCCGCAACTGAAAAGGCGATCATCGCCGTTCTGAAAGAGTTGCGGGACACCGGGCGCACGGTCGTCGCCGTGCACCATGACCTCACAACGGTGCCAGATTACTTTGACGATGTCGTTTTGCTGAATACCCAGATTGTTGCTGCGGGCCTGGTTTCCAAAACCTTCACCGAACAGAATTTGCAGGCGACGTATGGTGGTCGTCTGGCGACTGCACGGGCTGATCTTGAAAGCACGGCGGGCTAAGCCATGCTCGCCGATGCGCTGCTGCTACAGCTGGGCTACAACGCGACTTTGGTGACGCTGGGCGCTTGTTTGCTCGGGATCGCTGCGGGGGTTGCCGGCACCTTCCTATTTCTGCGTAAACGCGCCTTGGTGAGTGATGCGATTTCCCATGCCACACTTCCCGGTGTGGGCCTTGCATTTATCGTGATGGTGAGTTTCGGCGGCGACGGGCGTTCCTTGTTCGGATTGTTGCTGGGCGCGGGGGTATCCGCAGCGGTGGGGCTTTTGTGTGTGCACTGGCTGGCCACCCGGACGCGATTGGGCGAGGATGCGGCCATCGGCGCGATCCTGTCCGTCTTTTTCGGTCTGGGCATTGTGATCCTGACCATCATCCAGACGATGAATTCGGGGCGGCAAGCGGGACTGGAAGGGTTTTTGCTGGGATCAACGGCCGGAATGCTGCGCAGTGATGCGCTGTTGTTGGCGATTGCGGCGGCAGCTGTCCTGGCACTGGTCATGCTCCTGCGCCGACCGCTCGAGTTGGCAGCGTTCGACCCCGGATATGCCGAAGCTGCGGGATGGTCATTGGCACGGATCGATCTGGCTATGATGGGTATCGTGCTGGTTGTGACGGTTGTCGGTCTCAAGGTGGTGGGTCTGATCCTGATCGTGGCCCTCTTGATTGTTCCGGCGGTGTCGGCGCGCTTCTGGACGGATCGATCAGACCGGGTTGTGCTGATTGCGGGCATTGTCGGCGGGGTGTCGGGCTATGTCGGGGCTGCCGTGTCTGCGGTTGCCCCTGCTTTGCCAACCGGGCCGATCATCGTTCTTGTTGGATTTGCGCTGTTTCTTGTATCGCTCCTGTTTTCGCCGGGCCGGGGTGTTCTGGCCTCGGTTTTGACCCATTGGCGGTACCAGCGACGGGTGCACATGCGCCAAGGGCTTCTGGCGCTTGCACAAGGACAGCCCATCTACGAAAAACTGACCCATCGGCTGATGTATCGTGCCGGTTTGATTTTGCCGGATGGCGTGGCGACCGGGGATGGGCAGGCGGCTGCGTCCAAAGCACTGTTGGATGAAACTCGTTGGTCGATCGTACGTGCGGACCAGAGCTTTGCAGCGGCAGCGACGCGCTATGACGGGCTCACCGCGATTGAGGAATTCCTGACCAAAGATCAATTGAGAGAAGTGGATCGGCGCATTGCCGCTCCGCAGGCGGTGCTCTGATGGGTGCGGAATTTGTCGCTCTGTCATTGCCGTCCATGCTGATCGGGATCTGCGTTGCTGTTGCCTGTGCGCTGCCCGGAAACTTTCTGTTGTTGCGGCGACAGGCGCTGATTGGCGACGCGATCAGCCATGTGGTGTTACCGGGCATCGTGGTCGCGTTTCTATTGACAGGTCTTGTTGCGACGGGTCCGATGTTGGTGGGTGCAGCCGCGGCCGCCGTTCTGGCCGTGGTCGCGATAGAAGCGATCCGCCGGCTTGGTCGGATCGAGGCAGGAGCGGCCATGGGAGTCGTATTTACCGCGATGTTCGCGGGCGGCGTTTTGTTGCTTGAACAATCCGATACGTCAAATGTGCATCTGGACGTCGAACACGCGCTGTTCGGCAACCTGGAAAGCCTAATCTGGCTTGATGCGACGGGGTGGCGATCCTTGTTGGATCTTGATGCGCTGGCGACGATACCTGTCGAATTGCCGCGCATGGCTGTCGCATTGATCGTCATTTGCGCCTTTTTGTACGTGTTCTGGCGCCCTTTGAGTGTGTCCACCTTTGACGAAGGCTATGCGCAGGGTCTTGGTATCGCGACGGCCCCGCTTGGATTGGCGCTTGTGGTCATCTCGGCGATCGCCGCCGTGGCCGCCTTTGACGCGGTCGGGTCAATCATCGTGATTGCCATGTTTATATGCCCGCCTGCAGCCGCCCGGATGGTGACGAACAGGCTCGGGCACCAGGTGGCGTGGTCAGCGGCATTCGCCGCGTTGGCCGCAATCATCGGCTATGTGTTGGCAGGTTACGGACCGCTGTGGCTGGGTGCCTATGGATCCGTCAGTGCGGCGGGCATGATTGCGACCGTGTCGGGCGTGATCCTTGCCATTGCGGCTTTGGCGGGTCCGCACCGGGCACCTACGGCCTGATCCACCAAAGCGAAACTGCGCATTTTTCGAGCACGGCGCGTTTTCCTACAGGGAAAACGGCGGGAATTCGTGTCGAATTCCGGCGGGTTGCAGGTGTGATGGGCTGTGGTTGACGTCGTTTGTCTGATAGAAGTTTCGATCACCTCCGGGTACAGGGAACGGGTCATGCGCTGCATGACGTCAAAGGTGGTCGAATCGCTTATATGCATGCTAGGTATTGTGTTATGAATACACATGCCCCCAACATAAGGCCTATCATTCGGCAATTGGACGAAGCGGCGATCAATCGGATTGCGGCAGGTGAGGTCGTTGAACGGCCGGCCTCGGCGGTCAAGGAACTGGTCGAGAACGCGATCGATGCAGGTGCGCGCCGGATTGGCATTGATGTGGCCGATGGTGGCAAGACCCTCATCCGGGTGACCGATGATGGGTGCGGCATGCCCCCGGATGAGTTGCCTTTGGCGTTGAGCCGACATGCGACGTCCAAGATCGATGGTTCGGACTTGTTGAACATCCACACGTTCGGGTTTCGTGGTGAAGCGCTGCCGAGCCTTGGCGCTGTTGGGCGTCTGACCATTACAAGCCGTGTCACCGGTGCCGAAGCCGCGGAGATTTCGGTTTCGGGTGGTGATATGGGGGCGATCAAACCTGCCGCTCTCAATGCGGGTACGGTCATCACTCTGCGCGATTTGTTTTATGCAACGCCTGCGCGCCTCAAATTCCTCCGCACGGACAGGGCCGAAGCGCAGGCCATCACGGACGTGGTCAAACGGTTGGCCATGGCGGAACCCTTTGTGCGGTTTGAATTGCGTGACGTCTCGAACGATCCGCGATCTGTGTTTCGGGTCGAGGTGCAGACCGGTAATCCGATGGCGGCCTTGCGTGGGCGCCTGTCTGACGTGTTGGGTGCGGAGTTCGCGGAGAACAGTATTGCAATCGACACCACCCGCGAAGATCTGCACCTGACCGGCTATGCGGCCTTGCCCACATATTCGCGCGGTGCTGCGGTGGCACAGTTTCTCTATGTCAACGGTCGCCCGGTCAAGGACAAGCTGCTGACGGGCGCGTTGCGCGCGGCCTATTTCGATTTCCTCAGCCGCGATCGGCACCCTGTTGCGGCCCTGTTCATCGACTGCGAACCGGAGTTGGTTGACGTCAACGTGCATCCGGCCAAGTCCGAAGTTCGCTTCCGTGACCCGGGGCTGGCGCGCGGCTTGATCATTTCGGGGCTGCGCCATGCCTTGGCCGATGCGGGTCATCGGGCGTCTTCGACCGTGGCGGGAGCGACATTGGGTGCGATGCGACCGGAATCGACGGAGCCTCGGGTCTATCAAATGGATCGCCCCAGCTATGGGCCGCGCGCCGCGCCTGCGTTCGCCGAAATGACAGTGGATTTCAGCGGTCAGGTTGTCGAACCTATGCCAGAGCCCGAAGCGGAGGCAGAGGATTTGCCATTGGGCGTGGCGCGCGGGCAGGTTCATGAAAACTATATTGTGGCCCAGACCCGAACCGGGATGGTCATCGTTGACCAACACGCAGCACACGAACGGCTGGTTTATGAAAAGCTGAAAACGCAGATGGCGGAAAACGGCGTGGCGGCGCAGGCCTTGCTGATCCCGGAGATCGTCAGCCTGTCCGCGTCCGAATGTGCAAGCCTCATGGACGTTGCGGACGATCTGCATCGACTCGGCTTGGGCATTGAACCCTTTGGAGGCGATGCCATCGCGGTGCGCGAAACACCTGCTATACTTGGTGAAGTAGACGCCAAGGCGATGATCCACGACATTCTGGATGAGCTTTCCGATCTGGGCAGCAGTTTTTCGGTGCAGGCCCGGATCGAGGCGATCCTGAGTCGGGTGGCATGCCACGGCTCGATCCGGTCGGGTCGTCGGATGCGCGGGGAAGAAATGAACGCTCTGCTGCGCGAAATGGAGGCGACCCCGCATTCCGGGCAATGCAACCACGGCAGACCCACTTACGTCGAGCTGAAGCTGGCCGACATCGAACGGTTGTTTGGACGCACATGATCCAGATTGGTAACCTGACCCTTGATACCAGCGATCCGCTGGTGATCGCTGCCTTGGTCGCAAGCGGTGCTTTGGTGCTGATCGTGATCCTGCTGGTTGTGGCGGTCCGTGCGGCGGGCCGCTCTGCCCGCGCGTCGGAACCTTTGGCGCAGCAACTGGGCTATCTTGGGCAAAGTGTGCAGGCTTTGAGCCAGGGTCAGGAACAGTTGCGCGGTGGGCTGCAAACAGTTTCAGACACGCAAGCCTCGGCGCAGGCGCACATGATCCAGACCGTCGAGGCGCGCCTGTCAAGCGTGCAGCAACAGATGCAGGACCGGTTGGCCGACAATGCGCTGCGCAGCCAACGGTCGCTGAACGAGATGCAGGAGCGCATGCGCGAGAGCCTGCACGGCTCTTCCAAGCAAACCACAACCAGCCTGACGCAATTGCAAGAGCGTCTGGCCGCGATCGACAAGGCGCAGGACAATATCACCAAACTATCCGGGGATGTGCTATCCTTGCAGGATATCCTGTCGAACAAGCAGACCCGCGGCGCCTTTGGCGAAATCCAACTGCATGATATCGTTGGCAAGGCCCTGCCGCGTGACAGTTATGCGATGCAATACACACTGTCGAACGGCAAGCGGGCTGACTGCTTGATCCATCTGCCGAACCCGCCGGGCCCGATTGTCATCGACAGCAAGTTCCCGTTGGAAGCCTATGAGGCGCTGCGTGCGGCCGATACCGATCACGCGGTCAAACAGGCGGCGGCCCAGATGAAGGTCGCGGTGAAAAAGCACATCGCGGATATTTCGGACAAATACATCATCGACGGCGAAACGGCAGATGGAGCACTGATGTTCCTGCCTTCCGAGGCGGTTTACGCCGAACTGCATGCGAATTTCCCGGAACTGGTGCGGATCGGTTTTGAGGCGCGGGTCTGGATCGTGTCGCCCACGACCTGCATGGCGACGCTGAACACGATGCGTGCGATCCTCAAGGATGCGCGGATGCGCGAGCAGGCGGGGGCCATTCGAAAGGAACTGTCGTTGCTGGTGGCAGATGTGGACAGGCTGGGCACCCGCGTCGGGAACTTGGACCGCCACTTTTCCCAAGCCTCCAAGGATATCGAAGACATCAAGATCAGCGCCGAAAAGGCCGGTAAACGGGCGCATCGCCTCGATAATTTCGATTTCGAAGAGATCGAAGACACGTCTGGTCAGGCCGGCTTGCCCTTGACTGAGGCATCATCTGCCGCTGAATAGGCAGCATGCCGTCACCCACGCAAACCAAAGCCGTTACAAATCTGTTCCATAACGCCGAAGAGCGGGCGGAACGGCTGATTGCGATGTTGCGGCTGTTCATCTCGGGTTCACTTGCTCTGATCATTCTCTTGCTGGTGTTGCGGCTGGAAACCGATCTGGACGCCCAGTTTCAAAAGCAGGTCGGCTACGCAATTCTGGTCATGGCCAGTTATTTTGCGCTTGGCCTGTTGTTCCTGACGATTGTGCGCATGGGATTGTTTCGGCCCTGGATGTCCTGGCCATCTGCGATGGCGGATTGCGTGTTTATCCTGATCAGCGGCTGGGCCAGTATCGAAAACCTCGGGATGTCTGGCTTGCATCTCATGGCCTTTCCCACGGTTTGGCTGATACCGGTCATACTGGCCTGTGGCGCGCTTCGGTTTAATCCTGCCATTCAGGCCACAATGGCAGTTGTGCTTATCCTCGGTGTGCTGATCACATTTTTGGTCCCCGCAGGTGATCCGCTCAGGACGGCCGAAACCATGGAAGTGCTTTACGCGTTTCAGCCCAACCTGGCCCGTATTGCGATGATCGCGCTTGCAGCGGCGGTGCTGGTTGTCGCGTCGATGCGCATCCGGTCGCTCTTGTTGCGATCGATCAGAGAGGCAGAGGCGCGCGGACAGTTGACCCGCTTTCTGCCCGCTGAACTCGACGATCAGCTGAATACACATGGGCTGGATGAGATGCGCGCCGGAACACAGCAACGCGCGGCGGTGATGTTTGTGGATATTCGCGGCTTTACGAGCATGTCGGAGGCGATGGAGCCCACGCAATTGTCCAGCTTTCTAGGTGGTTTCCGGGCCTGCATCGCGCGGGCGGCCGATGTTTCCGGCGGTTTTGTCGACAAGTATATCGGCGATGGCGCAATGCTGGTCTTTGACAACCGCGACGGCACGGCAGGGGAGCGTGCCGTACAGTGCGCGCGTGATATTCTGGGGAACGTGCATGACTGGCAATCAGATGTCAGCATCGGCATCGGAGTTCATATTGGCGATGTCTTTACCGGGGTTGTCGGTGACAATGGCCGTTTGGAATATGCTGTGCTTGGGGATACCGTCAACGTCGCCGCGCGGCTGGAAAGTGCCACCAAGGACGTCAAAGTGCCCGTGCTGATTTCAAATGACGTGTATGATAGCGCCTATCAGAACGCCAACAGCTGGGTCCGTTTTGATGCGTTGAAACTGCGCGGCCGAAGCGGCACGATCACGGCTTGGGGGTTGTCCGTGCCCTAGCGACGCGCCGTTGCAACTGTCGCATCCTGAAGAGGAACACGCACACCCGGCAATATGACGTTGGGGTCATAGGGCGTGCGGGCAAACACCTCGCGGACCATGTCACGGAAATGATCCAGCGGCAGGCTGTCATAGGTGGGGTCAAAGCTGGACTGGTCCCACCGCTCGCAAAACGCCGCGCAATCGTCGAAATAGAGATGCTCTTTGAAGGCATCGCGCTTGTGCGGGTTCGCGCCCACGTGATCGCCGTAATAAAGCATCTGGAAATCGCCATGCTTTTCCACCACCCATGTGCACTGTTCGCGCACGAAAGGTTTCAGGATGCTGGCCGCATATTCGTCGTGATTATAGGGCGCAAAGATGTCGCCTATATCGTGCAGCAGAGTGGCCACGAGCCAATCGACATCCGCCCCGTCGCGCCAGGCGCGCGTCGCCGATTGTACCGAATGCCCCAGCCGCGTGACCTGATAGCCCGACAACCCCTCATCCAGCGTTTCCAGCGCTGTCAAAAGCCGATCTGCGGTGCCGCGGGTATATTCCACCTCATGTTCGGTCAGGAAATCATAGTCTTCCTTGTCGCCGTCTTTCATCGCGGTGAATTTAACCTGATCCATCATGCGTAAATCTCCGTCCGGCCAGTAGCCTCTTTCATCATAACTTGCGCCTGAACGCTGCGGATTTGATCGTAAAGCGCCAAGGCGTCGGCCGCAAAGGGGCTTTGCGGTATCGGGACGCGTATGGAGTTGCGCCAGTTGCCCGTGCCGCGGGCTAGCCCGTCTTGCTTCATCTGTGCGAATTCGGTGCGGGCTTGATGGGTGATGTCCGCATCAAGCGCTGGCAGGGGATGCAGGAACCCGTCGCTCCCGTACTGGTCTTGCTGGGATTACGACAGATGGACGTTTTGCAGTGAAAGCTTGGTCACCATCAATAAAGCTGCCCTAAGAACCGCCGACGGTTTCAGGTTCAGCTTGAGTGGAAATACCATTCTGTCTCAGAGACGACACATATCTTGTCGATCTTCGGCGTTGCGAGGGGCGGGGTTGGACCCCGCCGCCAGTGCATCAGATCCGCGCGAAACGTTGGACAATCTTGGGCAAGAACCCGTCAAACTTGAGCCTTGCATCCGCAACGACGAGGCAAATGCAGTCTTCGTGGATGTCAGCAATTGGGGTATGATGCATATCGCTGTCGGCGACTTCAACGTCGCCGCGTGCGAAGTAACCATCTTCATCCTTGAAGGCCCCTTGCAGTACCATGGTCATTTCCAAGCCGTGGTGCCCGTGATCCGGCATGGCCGCCCCCGCCGGGATCATAAGAAGTCGGGCCGACGCGCCGCTGGACGTCGGCAATATCGCCTGTTTCACACCCATCCCGATACCGCGCCATTTCACCTCATCAAGGCCGCCCGCGACATAGTCTTGCAACGGGCCGGGCAGCACCGCATTTCGTGTTTGTTGCAACCGCGCCGGAGCAGCCTCATCCAAGGGGCCGCCGCTGATCAGCGCCATTGTCGCCATAAAACTGCTTTCAGTCATCTCGACGCCGTTTTGCGGCGCGTTATCCAACACTTCGCCGCCCACAGCATCATAGCTTTCGACCTGCGCGCGACAGCTGTCGCAAAGCGACACATGCGCGGCCACCATGAGGTTGAACGCTTCAGGCAACGATCCGGAGGCGTATCCCATTAGGACCGCGTCGGTCAGGTGATGATTAATTGTGTTTTCCATCATATTTTTCACTTCATCGCGTGGCGCAGCCGTTCAAGCGCCAACCTAATCCTCGATTTGATCGTGCCAAGTGGCAGACCGGTCTGTTCGGCAATTTCACTTTGGGTCAAGTCCCCGAAATATGCCTTTTGTATCAATTCGCGCTGGGCTGCGGGCAATTCCGCGATCGCCCGCCCCAGCAATTCACTCTCTTGTTGGATCGCCAAGACGTCGGCTTGATCCGGTTCTTCTTCTGGGCCCCAAGTCAATTCTTCCGGCTCGGGGCGACGCTCCTTGCGCAGAACGTCAATCTTTCTGTTGCGGGCGATCGTAAAGATCCATGTGGCCACCGAGGCCCGTGCCGGATCAAACATATGTGCCTTGTGCCAGCACGTCGCCATAACCTCCTGGGCGCATTCCTCTGCCAGTGACGCGTTTGCGCCGGACTTCATCAGAAAACCTTTCACCCGGGGGGCGAAGTGGTCGAAAAGTTCGGCAAATGCCGCTTGATCCTGTTGGTCACGAATGCGCGCCATGTGGCTGACCCACAGCATCCGTTTTCCATCTTCATCTTTCATGCGTGCTGGCCTCGTTACTGCACGAGGTGTCGGAACCGACGCATGCAGTTGGATTGGTTCAGCCATGTCTAAGCCTGCTAACATAAATGGTCTACGCCATTGATTTGGAATTGGATCAAAAATAAATCTCGGGGCTTTTGAAATCCGAAAGCCTGTGGTCTTCGTAACCTCTAATACAATCTTCCAAATTCAGGACACTTGCCTAAATGCCATTCGAGATTCTCGCCCGCCCTTCACAACGCATTGCCGTCATTGGTGCTGGCATATCTGGAATGGGTGCGGCGCACATGCTTGCACCCGATTATCAGGTGACACTGTTCGAAGCGGAACCACGGTTGGGTGGCCATGCGCGCACGATCATGGCCGGGAAAAACGGTGATCAGCCGGTCGATACCGGATTTCTGGTTTTCAACTACGCCAATTATCCGTTGATGGCGGATCTGTTTGATGACCTGAGTGTCCCGATCGTCAAATCGAACATGAGTTTCGGGGCTTCGATAGATGGCGGTCGGCTGGAATATGGGCTTGCCAGTCTGGATGCGCTTTTCGCACAGCGGGCCAATGCGCTTAACCCGAAATTTCTGGGAATGGTCCGTGATATTCTGCGCTTCAACAAAAAAGCATTGCGGATCGCAAATGAGGACCGCACACGGACCGTTGCGGACTTTCTGGACGTGTTGGGCACAGGGGACTGGTTTCGCAAATACTATCTGCTGCCGCTCAGCGGCGCAATCTGGTCCACGCCAGTGGAAAAGATCACTGATTTCCCCGCTCATGCCATGATTCAATTCTTTGAAAACCATGCGCTGCTGAACACGACGGGCCAGCACCAATGGTATACTGTCGACGGAGGTTCCATCGAATACGTGCGCCGGCTTGAGACCGCGATGCGGGGCAACGGTGTTGATATCCGCTTGCATGCGCCGGTGCAGTCGGTGCGGCGCACCCCAATTGGTGTAGAGGTCAAGGCGTGGGGTGGCGAATGGGAAGCATTTGACGAGGTGATCTTTGCCACGCATTCCGACGACAGCCTGAATATGCTGGCAGACCCGTCCGATGCAGAACAAAGCGCGCTGGGTGCAGTCAAATACCAACCGAACGAAGTGGTATTGCATTGCGACGAAAACATCATGCCCAAGAAGCGCCAGACATGGTCAAGTTGGGTTTACACCGAAGACAAAAATACACAATCCGACCGTATCGATCTGACATACTGGATCAACTCGCTTCAGCCGATACCGATGGATGACCCACATTTCGTCACGCTGAACACCAAACGGAAAATTCGCGAAGACCTGATTTATGATCAGACCACACTGCGCCACCCGGTTTATGATCTGGCGGCACTGGCCGCGCAGGGTTCCGTGCGTGCCATGAACGGTACAAACCGGACGTGGTTCTGTGGGGCGTGGATGCGGCATGGGTTCCACGAGGATGGTCTGGCAAGCGCAGCCGAGGTCGTGCGCACGTTGACACGCACCGCCAATGTCGAGGTGGCCGCCGCATGATACCGACCGTCGACCATATCGCCGGCCAAACCTATCATGGGCGCAAGGGGGCGATTTCCAACGGGTTCCGCTATTCCGTGGACTACGTGTTGCTGGATGCAGAGGCCGAAGTGTCAACGCCGGGCTTGTTCGCACGCAACGGTCGTGGCGTGACGGCCCTGAATGACGTCGACCATGGCGGTACGCCAAAAGCAGGCCGGGGCGCAGCATGGGTGCGAGACGTCCTGGAGGCGCACCAGATCACCGGTGTGGCCCGCATCGAATTGCTGGCACAGCCCAAGGTGCTGGGGCACGTGTTCAATCCGGTCAGTTTCTGGCTGTGCCGTCGCGAGGACGAGGCCCTGATCGCCGTGATCGCCGAGGTGACCAATACATTCGGGGACCGTCACAGCTATCTGGTTCACCATCCGGATTTGCGCCGGATTGGCCCGGACGACAGAATGCAGGCGACCAAGATATTCCACGTTTCTCCCTTTCAGCCGGTCGAGGGTGGATATGAATTCCGGTTTGATATCTCGGACGAGCGCATCGGAATCTGGATCGATTATTCAAGGGGTGAAGGTGGCCTGATCGCAACCTTGACGGGGCGGCGCGATGTGCTGACCAATCGGTCGATTTTGAAGGCTGTGGTTCGTCGCCCCTTCGGCTCGCGCCGCGTTCTCGCGCTCATCCATTGGCAAGCCTTGAAGCTGTGGTTCAAAAAGGCGGCCTATCGCCCGCGCCCGGTGCCTCCGTCCGAGGAGGTGTCTCGGTGAGCAACACGCAGCCCCGAAATCTGTCCGCATACGCGGTATTCGCGGCATTGCTCGCGTCGGCGGGGCTGCCCATCTATATTCATGCGCCCAAATTCTATGTGGATGAATATGGCGTTTCACTGGCGGCTCTTGGCGGTGTCCTGTTCATTTTGCGCCTGTTCGACGTGGTGCAGGATCCGCTGTTCGGACGTCTGAGCGAGGCCTTGCGCAGCCGACGAGGGACCGCGGTGCTGATCGGTGCCGCGCTTATGGCAGTCTCCATGTTCGGGTTGTTTGCGGTGCCGCCGATGCTACCGCCACTGCTCTGGTTTGCGCTGATGCTGACGGGTGTGTTTTCGGGTTTCAGCTTTTTGACCATCAACTTTTACGCGCAGGGCGTGGTGAAGGCGGATCAACTGCCCGGACAGGGTCATCTCATGCTGGCGCGCTGGCGCGAAACTGGTGCTTTGCTGGGCGTGTGTGTCGCGGCCATCGCGCCTGTCATGCTGGGCAATTTAATGGGCGCGCCGTTCACCGGTTTTGCCGTCGGATTTATAGTTCTGGCCGTTGCTGCCGTCGTGATGATGCGCGCCGAATGGGTCAGCGAAGGGTTGCCGCCTTCGGTCGGTTTCAAAGCCGTTTTGGGCGATGCTCTGGCGCGCAAGCTGCTGTTGATCGCGCTGGTGAATGCGGCACCGGTGGCTGTCAGCTCGACGCTGTTCTTGTTCTTTGTCGAAAGTAGACTGCTGGCCCCGGGTTTTGAAGGTCCGCTTTTGCTGCTGTTTTTCCTGTCGGCCGCTGCGGCCGCGCCGCTGTGGGGCAAAGCCGCAGAACGCTACGGGGCCAAGCCGGTGCTGTTGAGCGCGATGGTACTGGCCATATGCGCCTTTGGAGGCGCGCTGACGCTGGGCCCGGGGGACTGGGCCTTGTTCGCTGTGATCTGCCTTTTGTCGGGCGCGACACTCGGCGCCGACCTGACATTGCTGCCAGCCATTTTTGCATCGCGGATGGCACGGATCAGCCCGTCGGCTGCCGAAGGTTTTGGCCTGTGGTCATTTGTTTCGAAATTTACATTGGCTTTCGCCGCTGTCTTGTTGCTGCCTGCCCTTGAGCAGACAGGATTTGTCAGCGGCGCGGTCGACAACCCGCCGGAAGCATTGTTGCTTTTGACCCTGCTGTATGCGGCGGTCCCGTGCGGCCTCAAAGTCGTTGCCATTGCGCTTTTGGCGACGACAGATCTGAAGGAGACTTGAGATGGATGGATTGCTTTTCGCTGCACTTGGTGCGCTGTTTGTGATTGCCTTGATGTGGATGTGGACGCGCTATGCCGACTTTCTGGCGCAATCACCCAAAGACTATGCCCAGAGCAAAGAGGTGTTTGATATCCGCACGCATCTGAACGGGCCGATTATTTGCGAAGGTATCATTTATGGGCCAACGGGGCGCGTGACGTCCCGGTTCGTGGGTAACTTTGATTGCACGTGGGAAGGCAACAAGGGCGTGATGAACGAAGTCTTTCACTATTGTGACGGCTCCGAGCAGACGCGGGCCTGGCATCTGACATTGGGCAATGACGGCCATATTCGTGCAACCGCAAGCGATGTTGTGGGCGAGGGCAAAGGGCAGCAATCGGGTGACAGTGTGCAGCTCAAATACAGGTTCCAATTGCCGGAAAGTGCGGGCGGCCATGTGTTGGACACGGTGGACTGGATGTATCTTGCGCCGAACGGCACCATCGTGAACCGCTCTCAGTTTCGAAAATATGGCATGAAGGTCGCGGAACTGGTGGCAACCATGCGTCCGGCACCAACGGGATTGAAAGTGGCGGTATGAGTGACGCGGTGCAGACCATGACTGGAAAACGCTATTGGCTTGTCGGGGCAGGCGATGGGCTGGGCAAGGCCCTTGCCCATTGTATGAGCCGTTCAGGCGTTGAAGTCATCGTGTCTGCGCGGTCCGAAGACAAACTGGCGGCCCTGGTTGCGGAGTTGCCAGGTAAAGCGTCTTATCAATGCGTCGATATCTCTGATGACGACAGCGTCAAGTCCGCGGCGGCAGCGGTTGGTCAGGTGGACGGTGTCGTATTGCTGGCCGGGGTTTACTGGCCATTTGGAGCCAAGGACTGGAACGCGGAACAGGCCGTCGCGATGGCCGATGTGAATTTTACCGGCTTCATGCGTGTCTTGGGGCAGGTTGTGCCACAATTTGTCGAACGCGATGCGGGTCATGTCCTGATTACCTCGTCGCTGACCGGATTTCGGGGCCTTCCCGGTTCGATCGGCTATACGGCCTCCAAGGCGGCAACAATGTCGCTGGCGGAATGCATGTACGCGGATCTGCGCAAGACCGGCGTGCGCGTTCAGGTCGCAAATCCCGGCTTTATCAAGACGCAGCTGACAGAAAAGAACGACTTTAAAATGCCGTTCATCATGGAGCCCGAAGACGCGGCCCAAGCGATGTTCGAGTTCATGTTGACGGACAGGTTCAAGAAAAGCTTTCCAACACTCTTTTCGCTGGTGTTCCGTGGATCGCAGTTCTTGCCGGACTGGCTTTATTACCGCATCTTCTCCTGACTTGAGCAGGATCAAGGCGCATCTTTGGACTGCGCTGCATCCTGCCGGTCAGGAGGACGTCATATGGAACTTGAGATCGACAGAGGGATTCTGGCCCAGGTGGTCTTGATGGGTCGCGAACTGGATCGGGCGGAACGCGAGTTGCGCCCCGTGATCGAGCGGCTTGCGCGCGATGAACAAGCCGAACTGGTGGCCATCATGTGGATCGGACGCGGGGCATTTGAGGCCGGCGACTGGCAGGAGGCCCGTGCGACCGCCCTCGCCGAGGCCAGCACGCCGTGTGCGGATTACGTCTTGGGCACGCCTCATTTCACGGACCATATCGAAACGGGTCTCGAGGCGCTCGGCATTTCGATCCGAGACGATGAAGAATCGTTTTTTTGATACGGTCATGCGGGGTTGACGACGTGCACTGGGGGTTTCACACCCCCAGACCCCCGTGGAGTTTACCTGGCAAGATGAAGTTGGATCGGCCTTTTGGGCGGGCTTCTTGGAATGTGCCTTTGGCTCCGTCTTAGACAACTTTGAATACACCGGCGCATTCATTTCAGGGGGCAAGGGTTGAGCAGAGACGTCTTCGGAAGAGTTAGCGGAAGGTTACCATTGGCGGTCACGTCGAGTCCGGGGGGTTGTCGTATCTGCGGGCACACCGGGAGATGGGTTATTTGAGCATCCCCTTTGCGCGGATGCTTTTAACGGACGCGCGGGTTTCCATCGTGTCCATCAGTGTTTGAACTCTTGGAAAGAGTGTCGGGTCAACTCCGTCGCCCTTGAGCCAGGTGCAGACCGTGAACAGATAGGCGTCTGCGATGCTGAATCTATCGCCCAGGACGAAGGGGCCGTCGATGCAGTCGGCCTCGAGGTAGGCCGCGCAGGCGGCCATGGTTTCAGGGACCTTCGCGGTCATATCATCCCAACTGCTTGCGTGGTCTGCCCAGCGGGCGCCGCGCAGTTTATGGGCGTGGTTTACATGCATCGTGGAGGCAAGGTAGTACATCACGCTGCGTGCTTTGGCGGCTTGCAGCGGGTCCGTTGGCATCAAGCCCGGCGCCTGTGCTGCCACGAAATCGAGGATCGCGCCTGTTTCAGTCAAGATGGTACCGTTTGCTTCCAGCGCCGGGACACGTCCTTTGGGGTTGATTGCTGCGTAAGCCGGGCTGAGCTGTTCGCCTTTGGAAAAATCGACACGCTGGCTTGTGTAGGGGAGGCCGGATTCTTCGAGGGTGATGGCAGCTGCAACCGCGATGGTGCCGGGCGCATAGTAGAGTTTCATGGCGTGCCTCATACGTGGGTTTGTGCGTGGTGCCTGTCGGGCATCTCAAGGTGCGGGACGGCATTGAACATGACGGGCGACCATGTGCCACCGATGGGGTGCAGGCGGTGGATTGACGTGTTCATGATGGCGAGCGCCACATTTGCCATGGCTTCGATCGTCAGACCGAGATGCTGGCGCATGGCCATCGAAATCAACCCTCCGGATGTCACCACGAGCGCTGGCCCTTTGCCGGCCGCCATCTCGGTCAACGCGTCCCTGACTCGCGTTTCGAAAGACTGAAAGGTTTCTGGTGCGCCTTCGAGGATGCCGTCCTGCCAGGCCGCGAAGACCTGCGGGAGATGGGCCGTGAAATGGGCCTGTTCGGTTGGAAAGGGCACGCCGTGTTCTGTGTGGAGTGCGGAGGCGAGTGTGAAGTATTCCAGCTCGTTCAACCGAGCGTCACGCGTGGGTGTCAGCCCTGTGTCCATCCCGTCGGCTGTTTCGATATGACGCCGCAGAGTTCCGGTATAGAGCCGGGTGTGGTTCTGGTGGGTATCGCGCAGATGCTGCCCCAGCCATGCGGATTGTTGGTGACCGAGCGGGCTGAGTTGGTCGTAACTGGCCTCGTCCTTGGCTGTGGAATTGGCCTGGCCGTGTCGGATGAGTGTGATATAGGACATGTGCGCTTTCGGCTATTGGTTGGTGTGTTCTAGGCCAGTGTTTCACAGGTGGAAAGTGCGGTTGCCTCCGGCGGGAGTTTATTTGGCAAGATGAAGCGGATCAGCCGCGTCTGATGCGCCCGACGAAGGCGGGAATCAGAAAAGTGAGAAAGAGCAATCGGGCCACGTGACACGCGGCGACGAAACCGGGATTTGCGCCCAGAACGACCCCCATGGCGATCATGGTTTCCAATCCTCCGGGGGCGAAGGCGATCAGGACGTGGGTGGGATCGAGCGCGAGCGCATAGGCCACGGCAAGTGCGGCGAAGACTGCCATTGCTGTGGTGATGGCCGTGGCTGTGAGCCCCGCTGCGAGCGATTGAAGCAAGGCGGTTCGAGTGATCCCGTCAAAGCGCGCTCCGATCAGCGTGCCGACCGTTATAAGCCCCAGATATGTCAGCCATGGAGGCAGGACGCCGGGCGTCAGTCCGGTGCTGTGCCCGAGGCTGGACGCCGTCATTCCCCCGATCAGTAGCGCTGCGGGCAAGCCGATACGATCAAAGATATAGCCGATGAGCAGCCCGACGATCAGCAATATGCCAAGGTGGCTCCAGGCGATGGGGAGGCCTGGCGGCGTGATCTGGTCCGTGATCTCGTAGCCAAAGACCATCGCGATCACCGGAACGGAGAGGGTCAGCGCCAGCAACCGCACCGACTGGATCACGACAATACGGGTGGTGTCGAGATCCAGAGCCGAGGACAGACTGACCACGAAGCTGAGATGCCCGGGTGCGGCGGCGAGATACGCGCTGCGCCGGGGCAGGCCAAAGCCGCGTTCAAGCACCCGCGCGCAGATCCAGAGCGTTGCCCAGAGCATTACACCAAGTACCGCAAAGGCCAACGGCCAGCGGAGCATCGCCTGGGTCGCGTCGGTGTCCACGCCGCTGCCGATCCCGACGCCGATGATCAGGAACGCAACGTCGCGCACGCCGTTGTCGATCCCTGTCCTGAACCCGGCAAGAGCAACCAGCGCTACCAGCACCGCAGGGCCTGTCAGCACAGCGATTGGTGCGCCGATCAGGGTTGCGATCCAGGCTCCAAATCCACCTACGATCAGGGTTTGCCCTGTCACGATCAGGCTGGAACGGGTCGGCAGGTTGAGCATGCGGTAGAGCTACCGGGGTTCACTTGGTGCTGCAATGGCGCTCATCGGAAACGTGAGTGGCGTAAAATCGGGTCTTGGTGTCGGGATTGGGAGTCCTCTGAGTGTGGGCGCTGGGGTAGAACTGGCCCGAGATCAGGGAGATGTGCGCGATGACGGACAGGGTGACATTTACACTGGATGGGGTTGAGGTTGAGGCGGAGGCCGGCATGACCATCTGGGACGTGGCCAATGGCCGCGGCCTTGTCATCCCACATTTGTGCCACAAACCGGCGCCCGGATACCGGCCCGACGGCAACTGCCGGGCCTGCATGGTCGAGATTGAGGGCGAACGGGTGCTGGCCGCGTCCTGTATCCGCGAACCGGGCGAAGGTATGGTCGTCACCACGAATTCCGCGCGCGCAACGAATGCCCGCAAGATGGTGGTCGAGATGCTCTTGGCGGATCAGCCTGCGCGCGACGTCGCCCATGATAAATCCGCGCATCTGTGGAACATGGCCGAAGCCACTGGTGTGGTGCAAAGCCGCTTTCCCAAGCTGGAAGAGGGCCGCATTCCGCTTCTGGATGACAGTCACGTGGCGATGTCGGTCAATCTGGACGCTTGCATTCAGTGCGGTCTGTGCGTGCGCGCGTGCCGCGAGGTGCAGGTCAACGATGTGATCGGGATGTCGGGACGGGGCCATGATGCCTATCCCACTTTCGACATGGCGGACCCGATGGGCGAGAGCACCTGTGTGGCGTGTGGTGAGTGTGTGCAGGCCTGTCCGACCGGGGCGTTGATGCCGTCGACCGTGGTGGATGAACACCAGGTGGGCGACAGCGCCGATTTCGACAGTGAGGTCGAGAGCATTTGCCCGTTCTGTGGCGTGGGCTGTCAGATTTCGCTGAAGGTGAAGGACGGTAAGGTCAAATATGTGGACGGGATCAATGGCCCGGCGAACGAGGGGCGTCTTTGCGTCAAGGGGCGCTTTGGCTTTGACTATATTCACCACGATCACCGTTTGACCAAACCGCTGATCCGGCGCGAGGATGCGCCTGCCAAGGGGCTGAACGTTGATCCGGGCAACTGGCAAACGCATTTCCGCGAAGCGACGTGGGACGAGGCGCTGGATTTTGCCGCAGGCAGGTTGAAAGGCCGTGGCCGCGAGGTTGCGGGCTTTGGATCGGCCAAGTGCACCAACGAAGAAGCGTACCTGTTTCAAAAGATGATCCGGCAGGGCTTTGGCCACAACAACGTTGATCACTGCACGCGGCTTTGCCACGCATCCAGCGTGGCGGCCCTGATTGAAAATGTCGGTTCGGGGGCTGTGACCGCCACATTCAACGAGATTGAAAATGCGGACGTTGCCATCGCGATCGGGTGTAATCCGATCGAAAACCATCCTGTCGCGGCCACCTATTTCAAACAGTTCACCAAACGCGGCGGCAAGCTGATCGTGATGGATCCGCGCGGTCAGGCGCTGAAACGGTTTTCCTCGCACATGTTGCAATTCAGGCCGGGCGCCGATGTGTCGATGCTGAACGCGATCATGCACACCATCGTCGAAGAAAAGCTGTACGATCAGCAATATATCGACGCCTACACAGAGAATTGGGAAGCCGAGAAAGAGCACCTGAAAGCCTTCTCGCCTGAGAAGATGAGCGAGATTTGCGGCATCGAAGCGGACGTGTTGCGCGATGTGGCGCGGACCTTTGCGGGTGCCAAATCGGCGATGATCTTTTGGGGCATGGGCATCTCGCAGCACATTCACGGGACGGACAATTCACGCTGCCTGATTTCGCTTGCGCTGATGTGTGGTCAGGTCGGGCGGCCGGGTGCTGGCCTGCATCCCTTGCGGGGTCAGAACAATGTGCAGGGCGCGTCGGATGCGGGCCTCGTGCCGATGTTCTTGCCGGATTATCAGACGGTCACGGATGATGGCGTGCGCAGTGCATTTACTGATGTTTGGGGGTCTGGCGATTTCTCGAACGAAAAGGGCCTGACCGTCACCGAGATCATGGACGACGTGCACGCGGGCAACATCAAGGCGATGTATATTCTGGGCGAAAACCCGGCCATGTCGGACCCGGATGTGGAGCATGCCCGCGATGCACTGGCCAAGCTGGACCACTTGGTGGTGCAGGATATCTTTATCACAGAAACGGCGAACTATGCTGATGTGATCCTTCCAGCGAGCGCCTTTGCCGAAAAGTCGGGCACCGTGACAAATACCAACCGTCAGGTGCAGATGGGCCGCCCTGCGGTGCCGCCTCCGGGTGAGGCCAAGGAAGACTGGTGGATCGAAGTGGAATTGGCCAAGCGATTGGGCCTTGGCTGGGACTACGCGGGGCCCGCAGATGTGTTCGCCGAAATGAAGCTGAACATGAGGTCGTTGAGCAACATCACGTGGGACAGGCTGGAGACGCAGAATGCAGTAACCTATCCATCGTTGTCACCCGAAGATCCGGGCCAGCCGATTGTGTTTGGTGACGGATTCCCGCGCCCGGACGGGCGTGCGCGCTTCACACCTGCGTCGGTCATTGCGCCCGATGACGTGCCGGACGCGGAATACCCGATGATCCTCACAACCGGTCGCCAGCTTGAGCATTGGCACACCGGGTCGATGACGCGCCGGGCGACCGTTCTGGACGCGGTCGAACCCGAGGCAAACTGTTCGTTGCATCCGTCTACTTTGCGCAAGCTGGGCATCGTGGCTGGCGATCATGTGCGTTTGACCACCAAACGCGGATCGATCGAGATCATGGCCCGCGAAGACAGGGCGGTGTCTCCCGACATGGTGTTCCTGCCCTTTGCCTTTGTCGAAGCGGCCGCGAACATCCTCACGAACCCGGCGGTCGATCCTTACGGCAAGATCCCCGAGTTCAAGTTTTCGGCGGTTCGAGTGGAGAGTGTGCAGGAGATCGCGGCCCAGTAGCAGCCCACCACGAGGGAACCAATGCGCCGGAAACGCGTTTGTTTTTCAACTTCATGAGGAGAAAAACATGACTCGTTTCCATTCCTTCGCAACAATTGCAGCGATCCTTGCTGCATCTGTTACATCGGCCGGCCCTGATCCCGTTCCCGCTGATACCAGAGATCAAAGCGGAGCGTTTCTGCGCGCGCTGGATGACTTGGATGTGGTCAGTGTCGACGGTGAAAAGATCGGCGAAATCGAAGAAGTATTGGTGGACATGGAGGGTCAGCCTGCCGCTTTCGTCGTCGAAATCGGCGGCTTTTTGGGTATTGGTGATCGGGACGCGCAAGTCCCTATCGATGCCTTTGTTTTTGAAAACGGCGCATATGTTTCAAAAATGACCAGGGAACAGTTGGAAAATCTGCCGGAATGGGACGACTGAGATTGATCTCGCGGCTTGATTTATGATTACTGAAGCCTGTTCTAATGGTAAACATCCGGCGTGGACCGCGTTTATGCGGCCTTGACGTTTTGTGCTGCGGTTTTCCAGTTCCATGGTAGCAGCTCGTGCACGCGCGAGACTGGCATGTCGGGCAGTCGTTTGAGAACGTCAGCGAGCCAGGCTTGGGGGTCGATGTCGTTCATTTTTGCGGTGACGATCAGGGTGTACATGAAGGCTGCGCGGTCGCCGCCGCGTTCGGAC
>NZ_JAIMIA010000051.1 GCF_019966495.1 Tateyamaria pelophila
AACGCATGATCTTCTCTCCTGAATTTTGAAACCATACCGCCACAGCGGGTTTCAAAATTCAGGAGAGAAGATCAGAGAAAGATTCGCTGAAGCGGACCGGCTAGAAGCCGGTGGCTTCGATCCATTAGGTGGAAAGTGAATTGGAGCCAAAATAGCTGACTTTTTTAGTCATCATCCTCCACCGAAATCTTGGTATCGCAGAGACAGAGAGACAACCCACAGGTTCCGCCGCGTGGAAAAGCAGTAACGCCTCGACTGTCCGGATATCGCGATCGAGGAGCCTGTTTTTGCTAGGCACGACCGGACGTGGAGGCCCGCTCCGGTCCTGCCTCCGTTTCCAGTCTGGTCCCTGATCTGCGCCCGCATCATCAACTGCGCTTTTCACTGCCCCCATCGCCCGCTATAACCGCACCGAAGCAAGATCACGCGCGTCCTATTTCGGATGCCGTGACCGTTACCAACCATTTGAGGACGAGAATGACAAAAACCAACCATGACTCGGATGTGGCCTTCATCAAGGCCCTGGCGGAATTGCTACGCGAGAATGACCTGACCGAATTGCAGGTCAAACGGGATTACGGCGAAGATGACAGCCTGAACGTGCGGGTCTCCCGGCAAATGATTCAGCAGGTTGCTGCACAAGCCACCGCAATCCCGACGCCTGTCGCTGCCCCCGCCGCGGGTGCCACTGTCGGCGAGGCTGCCAGCCCAGCACCTGCGGTGGATCCGGCCAACGACCCGGGCGCTGTCACGTCTCCGATGGTCGGAACGGTTTATTTGCAAGCGGAACCGGACGCCCCCTCCTTCATTTCAATCGGCCAGAAAGTCGAAGAAGGCGAAACCTTGTTGATTGTCGAAGCCATGAAAACGATGAACCATATCCCATCGCCCCGCGCCGGTACGGTCAAACGGATCGTGGTCGACAATGGCGCGGCGGTCGAGTTCGGCGCACCGCTGGTGATCCTCGAATAAGGCAGGCCACATGTTCAAGAAAATCCTGATTGCCAACCGCGGAGAGATCGCTTTGCGGGTCATCCGCGCCGCCCGCGAGATGGGCATCGCCACGGTCGCCGTGCATTCGACAGCCGACGCCGACGCCATGCATGTGCGTATGGCCGACGAATCCATCTGTATCGGTCCACCCTCCTCCGCCCAATCCTACCTGAGCTTTCCCGCCATTATTTCGGCTTGCGAAATCACCGGAGCCGATGCCATCCACCCCGGCTATGGATTTTTATCGGAAAACGCTCAATTCGTTCAGATCGTCGAAGACCACGGCCTGACATTCATCGGCCCGACGGCAGAGCACATCCGTGTGATGGGCGACAAGATCACCGCAAAGGACACGATGAAGGCGCTTGGCGTACCGTGTGTGCCCGGCTCGGACGGTGGCGTGGCAACGCTGGAAGAAGCGAAGGCCATTGCAGAAGAAATGGACTATCCCGTCATTATCAAGGCCACCGCTGGCGGCGGCGGGCGCGGAATGAAAGTTGCAATTGCGGCGGCCGACATGGAAAGCGCATTCATGACCGCGCGAGCCGAAGGCAAATCCAATTTCGGCAATGACGAAGTCTATATCGAAAAATATCTGACCACCCCGCGCCACATTGAAATTCAGGTCTTTGGCGATGGAAAAGGACGCGCGGTGCATTTGGGCGAACGAGATTGTTCGCTGCAACGACGCCATCAAAAAGTGTTCGAAGAAGCACCGAGCCCCTCGATCACGGCCGAAGAACGGGCCTATATCGGCAAAGTCTGCGCCGACGCTGTAGCCAACATCAACTACATTGGCGCAGGCACGATTGAATTTCTGTATGAGAACGGTGAGTTCTATTTCATCGAGATGAACACGCGTTTGCAGGTTGAGCATCCGGTGACCGAAGCCATCTTCGGCGTCGATCTGGTCCGTGAGCAAATCCTCGTGGCGGCGGGCGAAGACATGTCATTTCATCAAGACGATCTGAAAATCAACGGCCACGCGATCGAAGTGCGGATCAACGCGGAACGTTTGCCTGACTTCACCCCCTGCCCGGGTCGGATCACGCAATATCATGCGCCCGGCGGTCTTGGCGTTCGGATGGACTCAGCGCTCTATGATGGGTATGTCATTCCACCCTATTACGACAGTCTGATCGGGAAACTGATTGTGCACGGGCGCGATCGGCCAGAGGCACTCGCGCGGCTGAAGCGGGCGCTCGGCGAGTTGATTGTCGACGGCATTGACACCACAGTACCGCTGTTCCACGCGCTGCTGGCTGAACCGGGCATCCATACGGGGCAGTATAATATCCACTGGCTCGAACACTGGCTGGAAGGATACAGCACCTGAACAACAGTATGCCCTTCAAGTTTCAGTACGCGAAAACGACTACGTTGCATTCCGTTTCCGGATGAAAACGACCCGCTTCCGCCGCTCGGGGCTGGTACCGATAATCTGGTTTGCTTGATCCACAGTCTCACCAAGTGCGTCCGAGAAATAGACTTGGCAAGTGTGTGAAACGCACTGAATTTAGCCCTTCGGTTGCCTGAAACACGATAATGAGCGGCAGGACAGGTCCACGGCATGCTCGGCATGGAAATTTTTCACTTCTGGTTCGCTTGACCCCCGGTTGTGATAATAGAACTGCGAACCGGACCAGAGACCAGGCCGGGCTAGGCGGGTTTGAAATCAGACGAGAAAGCGATGAAGGACTTTGTGATCACGCCAGAACTTTTGCTCAGGGGCTATGCCAACGGCATATTTCCAATGGCAGAAAGCCGCGATGATCCAGAGGTTTTTTGGGTCGATCCCCGCAAACGGGGCATTCTTCCCTTGGATGGATTCCACATCTCGCGCAGCCTGAGCCGGGCAATGCGGCGCAGTGACTGGACCCTGACCGCGGATGCGGATTTCGAAGCCGTGGTCGACGGCTGTGCTGATCGCTCCGACACATGGATCAACCCGGAAATCAGACGGCTTTATTCCGCGCTCCGTCGCAGCGGCCATGCCCATTCGATGGAAGTCTGGGAAGGTTCGGCATTGGTCGGCGGCATTTACGGCGTCGTGCTGGGAGCCGCGTTTTTTGGGGAAAGCATGTTTTCGCGCCGCACCAACGCATCAAAAATGGCGTTGGCAGGTTGCGTCGACCGGCTTCAAAGGGGCGGCTTTACGTTGTTCGATACGCAGTTCCTGACGGAACATCTGGCTTCACTGGGTGCCATCGAAATCACACGTGCGCGCTATCATGACATGCTGGCCGCAGCGCTGGACCGGAGCGCAGATTTCAGTGGCCCCGCGCTTGCAACCTTTCAGGACGTGATACAGCGCAAAACCCAGACGTCGTAGCGGGCGTGCTCCATCGGGTTCAAAGCGGGGGATGCAGCGACCATCCATCCGGAAAAGACCGCCCCCGTGCGCCCTGTTTCGGTGATTTGCAGGCCCGCAAAGGCGTTGCCTGACGGATTGCCCACGGGATAGCGGCATTCGGTCAGGGTGATATTCAGCCGTTCGAACTTCACCGTCCGGCCTGTGGGCAATTCAATGTCAACAACGGCCCCGTTGAATTTGTCGAGGCCACGCAGCACAGCGCCGGACGCCGACTCAGTCCGAACCTGCCCCGATACACTTGTGCCAAGCATCATGCATAGCACGGCCAATCGCAGCATCATTCGCCTGCGTCCCCGGACCCTGAAACGAATTTCAGCAGCAGCGAAATCAGGCTGATCGACCCTTGGGTGTCAGTAATTTCATCACCCGGTTCATAGTTGAACGGCGATCCACCGGGCACGATCTCCACGAAATTGCCGCCCAGCAAACCTTCGGAGCTGATGATGATCGCGCTGTCATCTGGAATCAACGTGTCCTTGCCAAGCGCGACCGTGGTGTCGGCCCGGAATGTCGTCGCATTCAATCCCACATCCGTGACGGTACCGATTTTCACGCCAGCCAGGCGCACATCCGTTCCGACGTTGACGCCTTCGAGGCTGCGGAAGCTCGCTGACAACGGATAGGTCGCCCCACCGCCCGTTCCCAGGCCGCCGACCTGAGCGCCGTATATGGCAATTGCGACCGCCGCCGCCAGAACAGCGCCACCAACCAAAACCTCGGTTGTGTTCTCAGACATCGTCGGGGCCTTATTCCGGGGTCCAGGCTTCGTAGTCACCGCGGTCGGCAGGGGCGGCCCGGCGAATGGAACCGGCAGGCGCGTAGGCCATTGCTGTTCCGGTCAAATTCGGCTGGTGTGGCTTTTCCCATGCTTTGTGGGGCAAAGGTTTGTCCGTGGGTGGTTCGTCCCATGTGCGGTGCAGCCATCCGTGCCACTGTGGGTCCACACGGCTGGCCTCGGCCTCGCCGTTGTAGATCACCCAGCGGCGGCTGTCGTCGGCATTGCGATAAAAGACATTCCCTTGGGAATCGTCTCCGACTTTCGTACCTTTGCGCCATGTAAACAACTGGGTGTTGAGCGTCTGGCCGTTCCACCATGTCACGGAACGCAACAGCGTATTGAGAATGCCCATTTTTCGCCTCCGACGGTTTCAACACTCTATGCCGCATCCGCTGCGCCGCGTCCAGAGGACACAGGCACGCAAGCCGGGCAGATCATGATGGCAAGAGTGCGGTGACTTCGATTTCAATTCGATATTTCGGATCGATCAGCCCGCATTCAATCATCGTGGCAGCAGGTGGGTTGGGACCGAATGTTGCCGCCAGAATGGGCCAACACGGTTCGAATTCTGATCTGTCTGGCAGCATGTAGGTGACCCGCACAACGTCGTGCCAATCGGCGCCTGCGTCGCGCAGCGCTTCATGAATTGTCGCCAATGCATTCTCGCACTGCTCCGTCACGGTATCGCCTTGACCGACGGTGCCCGCCACATGAACCCAGCCGCCTGCCACGACCGCACGACAATACCCGATCCTCGACTCGAATGCGCCATCGGACGAAATACGCAGAATGGTCATGTGTTCCTCCCACCATGGCGCACCAGGGTGCGCCTTACGGGCATAGAATTCGGCCCTGCGCTTAAAAAGACAAGGTATGAACGAGAGTGGCTGCGCAAAGAAAAGGCGGACCTCAGGCCCGCCTTCGTCTGTTTGTCTGTGCTGTGGCGTTTAGCCGGCGGTCGCAGGCTCTTTTTCTGCATCTGCGTGGATCATCAGCGGCGCCGCATCTGAATTTACCGCTTCCTCGTTCACGACAACCTCGGTGACCGAATCCAGACCGGGCAATTCGAACATTGTATCCAGCAGGATATCCTCGAGGATCGAACGCAGACCCCGTGCACCGGTTTTCCGCTCAATCGCGCGCTTGGCGATCGCACTCAGCGCATCTTCGGTGAACGTGAGGTCGGTATCTTCCAACTCGAACAGGCGCTGGTATTGTTTCACCAATGCGTTCTTGGGCTGTGTCAGAATGGTGACCAACGCGTCCTCATCCAGATCTTCGAGTGTCGCCAAGACAGGCAAACGTCCGACAAATTCCGGGATCAAACCGAATTTCAGCAGATCTTCAGGCTCCAGATCCATGAATATCTCGCCAACGCCGCGCGATTCCTCGCCCCGCACATCTGCACCAAAGCCCATGGCAGAGCCCTTGCCGCGCTGCGCAATGATCTTGTCGAGACCCGCAAAGGCTCCGCCGCAGATAAACAGGATATTGGTCGTGTCCACTTGCAGGAATTCCTGTTGCGGATGCTTGCGCCCGCCCTGAGGGGGCACCGACGCAACGGTGCCTTCCATAAGCTTCAGCAACGCCTGCTGCACACCTTCGCCCGACACGTCGCGTGTGATCGAAGGGTTTTCTGACTTCCGCGTGATCTTGTCGACTTCGTCAATATAGACGATGCCCCGTTGCGCGCGTTCGACATTGTATTCGGACGATTGCAGCAGCTTGAGGATGATGTTCTCGACATCTTCGCCTACATAGCCCGCTTCGGTCAGCGTGGTGGCATCCGCCATCGTGAAGGGCACGTCCAGAATGCGGGCCAGAGTTTGCGCCAGCAATGTCTTGCCACAGCCCGTAGGGCCGATCAGCAGAATATTGGATTTCGCCAGCTCGATGTCACCACCCTTTTGCGCGTGGTTGAGCCGCTTGTAGTGGTTGTGCACGGCGACCGACAACACGCGCTTGGCCATGGCCTGACCAATCACATAATCATCCAGCACTGCGCAAATATCTTTGGGTGTGGGCACGCCATCGGTGGACTTCAGGCCAGAAGCCTTCGTTTCTTCCCGAATGATGTCCATGCACAGTTCGACACATTCATCGCAGATAAACACGGTCGGCCCCGCGATCAGTTTGCGCACCTCATGCTGGCTCTTGCCGCAAAAGCTGCAATAGAGGGTATTCTTGCTGTCGCCGCCAGAATTCGTGGCCATGTCGCGTCCTTCCCGGCAGTCGCCGCCATTTCGGATGCCGGAAATGAACCGGCTTTCCCGCGTTGACCGTCAGTTTAAGACAGCCCCGCAGGGTCCACAATCGTCTTTTTCTCTGACCCGAAGGTCAAACACCGTTACGTCACCGCAACGGTGCACATCTTATTTTCCTGTGTCGTCTTACTTGTCTTTGTCGTCGTCTTTCGCGCGGTTCGCGACAATCTCGTCGATATGGCCCCACTCCTTGGCCTCTTCCGGCGTCAACCATGTGTCGCGATCCAGTGCTTTTTGAACCGTGTCATAATCCTGACCGGAATGTTTCACATACATCTGATACATCCGCTCGCGGGTTTGCTCGATATGCCGGGCCGAGATCAGAATATCGGCAGCCATACCCTGCGATCCGCCTGACGGCTGGTGCACCATGATCTCGGAGTTTGGCAACGCAAACCGCATCCCCGGTTCACCACCGATTGCAATCGCGGACCCCATCGACGCCGCCATGCCGCAAATCAGCGTCGACACTTTGGGTTTGATATATTGCATTGTATCGTAAATGGAAAAGCCTGCTGTCACCTCACCGCCGGGCGAGTTGATGTACATGCTGATTTCCTTTGACGGGTTCTCGGCCTCGAGATGCAGCAACTGCGCGACGATCAGATGGCTCATCCCGTTGTGAATCGGGCCATTGATGAAAATGATCCGTTCCTTCAGAAGGCGCGAAAAAATGTCATAGGCACGTTCACCACGGCTGGTCTGTTCGACAACCATAGGCACGAGATTGCCGGTAAAATGGGTATACTGATCGATTGGGTCGCGCATTAATTCCTGCCTCGTCTGATTTTGCGAGACCATACCCGCAAAGAGATTACCCGAGTCTTAGTATCGGCGCTTGGGACCTGCAAGGGGGGCACGACGCTTGAAGCCTGTCGATCTCCGTCTAAGTGGACCTCAATGACAGACGCGATGACCCGATTTCCTCCCACCCGGCTGGCGGCCCTGGAACGGTTAAGCCGGTTTGTGCCCCACGCCGGGCGCGATTATGCCGCGCGCCGCAATTATGATCTGGGGCCGGACAAGCATGACGGCGTGTCCATGCTCTCGCCGTATCTGCGCACGCGATTGCTGACGGAACGCGACGTGCTGGATGCGGTGTTGGGACGACACAGCGCATCCGCCGCCGAAAAGTTCGTGCAGGAGGTGTTCTGGCGCACCTATTGGAAAGGCTGGCTCGAAATGCGCCCGGCGGTCTGGACCCAGTACAAAACCGCCCTCAAGGGCCAGATTGACGCGGTCCAAACCCAATCGGGCCTGCGCGCAGCGTGGGAAGCTGCGTGTACGGGGCAAACCGAGATCGCGTGTTTCAACGCCTGGGCCAATGAGTTGGTCGAGACCGGATACATGCACAATCACGCGCGCATGTGGTTTGCCTCGATCTGGATATTCACGTTGCGCTTGCCGTGGGAGCTCGGCGCGGATTTCTTTTTGCGGCATCTGCTGGATGGTGATCCGGCGTCCAACACGCTCGGGTGGCGCTGGGTTGCCGGCATCCAGACTCCGGGCAAAACCTACCTGGCCCGCACATCCAACATCTCAAAGTTCACCGAAGGGCGGTTTGCCCCGAAATGGCAACTGGCGGGCGAAGCACCGGCGCTGAATGCCCCCCCGGTGCCCGAACGCCAACCCGTGCCCGCAGTAGCGCCGCCAAGGCCCAACCTGACCACAGGTCTCCTGCTGCATGATGATGATCTCAGTCCGGGATATGTGCTTGATGCAGGCCTTGCACCGATTGCGACGGCCGTCGTGACGACACGCAAAGGACTGTCGCCTCTCTCGATTGCACCGAAGGTGGAGGCTTTCGCGCAGGCGGCCTCCGAGGATACCGTGACACGGTTCACCGACAGACTCGGGACAATCGCGCGCCCGGCCCCGACCGCCCCGGCGCTCGCGCGGTGGGCCGCAGAACAAGGCATTGAACAGATCTTGACCCCTTATGCCCCGGTCGGTCCCAATGCGGATCTGATCGGACGCCTCGCTGCGATGCCGGATGGCCCACGGATTGCTCAAATCCGCCGTGATTTCGACAGTGCAGCCTGGCCGCACGCCACGCACGGGTTTTTCCGGTTCAAGGATCAAATCCAGACTTTGTTGGGTGCGATGCGCGGTTTGAACACCGTCCGTTAAAACGCCGACGACGGCAGACCCGATGGCGCGGGAGACAATACCTGCCCGACCAGCCTCAGTGGCACCTGAAATAAGTACGTGCGGCCCATGGGACGGCGGGCGGGGCGTCTTTGCCAAAGGCAAAGAGCGTCCGACCCCGTCCGAAACCACCGACAGATATGCTGTCGCTCCGCCTCCCAGATCCTGATCCGCGACCCTTAGGGCAGTCCTCAACAGGTTTACGCAGGTGGCAACCGGCATTCCTTCGGGAACATTTGACAGCACGCCGATTTTGCAGTGGTGCTCAACAACGCTTCTCAAGAACTGAACGTACGCAAGGCCTTTGGTGAAGCAGGTGCAGCATATTGCCGATACCCCAGCAAATCATCGCGCGTTTGAATCCTTGGCGAAAAAATGGACCACCAAAGAAGAGCGACCACACATTTAACGCCTTCTGTTTTCAAAGTGACCGATTACCACCTTTTCCGACGGGATCATCTTGTTGGTCAATTGCACAGGAACATCCGGTTTGCGCTGATCTTCCTTGACCGCAAATCCGATCTTCCCGTTGTCATGGCCGCCAACATCGCGCCAGTGCTCAGAGCCGCAACACAGGCGACGGCCATCATCTGTCGCGACGTCTTTCGGTTTCACCCCGAGGTATCAGGCTCTCGCCGCCTTTCTATGGGCGCGTGTCAAGCCCTCATGTCACGCGCTGGCGCGTCAGGTATTTCGGATCATCCCAAAGACGATCTTTCATCACCACTTCGATATGGTCGACCGCGGCGATCACGTCCGCTTCATCGATATAGAGAGGGGTGAAGCCAAAACGCATGATGTCAGGGGCGCGGAAATCGCCGATGACCCCGCGCGCAATCAGGGCTTGCATGGCGGCGTACCCATTCTCGAATGCAAAGGAGACCTGGCTGCCCCGCCGTGCACTGTCGCGCGGGCTGGCCAGTGTCAGTTGAGGCACGCGGCTTTCAACATGGTGAATGAAGGTTTCCTGCAAAGCAATTGAAGCGGAACGCATTTCCGCCATATCCACACCTTCCCAAACGGCCAAAGCGGCGTCCAATGCGGCCATCTGCAGCACCGGCGGCGTGCCCACGCGCATACGCTCGATGCCCCGCGCGGGCCGATACTTGAGATCGAACGCAAATGGCGCGTCATGGCCCAGCCAGCCGGCCAGGGCGGGCTCCACGTCGTCGGCCAGATCCTTGCGCACATAGATAAATGCAGGCGCGCCCGGCCCGCCATTGAGGTATTTATAGGTGCAGCCGATGGCAAATTCACAGCCGCTGGCCTCCAGATCTACGGGCACGGCCCCGGCGCTGTGGGCCAGATCCCAGATCATCACGGCACCTGCCTCATGTGCGGTTTTCGTCATCGAGCCCATCTCGTGCATGCGTCCAGTGCGGTAATCCACTTCGGTCAACATCACGACGGCCACCGTATCGTCGATGGCGCTCGCCACGTCTTCGGGGGCCACGACACGCAACTCATAGCCGCTATCCAGCGCTTTGATAAGGCCCTCGACCATATACAGATCAGTCGGGAAGTTACCGGAATCGCTGAGAATAACCCGACGGTCCGGGCGCATTTTTATCGCCGCCGCAACAGCCTGAAACACTTTGATGGAGAGCGTATCACCAATGACGACGGTGCCTTGCGGTGCCCCGATCAAACGCCCGATTGCATCGCCGATCCGGGACGGTTGCGCCATCCAGCCGGATGTGTTCCAGCCCTTGATCAGCTGGGTGCCCCACTCATCCTGTATCATCGCCGCGACCCGGTCTTTCACCGTTTTCGGCAATGGCCCAAGCGAGTTCCCATCAAGGTAAATCATGCCCGCAGGCAGGTCGAAAAAGTCTTTTTGCAGAACCATCTAGGGGATCCTCTTACAGTTCATTCTTGGGTCAGCGTTCCAATTTCATAACCCATTTTTTGCGAGCCTGGCCTGACCCTCACTCCGGCGCGGAAGATCATGGACGGCTGACGTCAACAGCGGCATAGCATGTGCAGCAGACAGCAGCAGGCGCAATCTTGTCACCTCACAGCCGCCCGTCACTGCGCGATACGGTTGAGAACACTCTCGCGCGAAACGATGCCGATCGCGGTGTTGTTTTCGACAACTTGCAGGATGGGGGCGTCGTGCAATTCAAGCAAGATGTCCTTCACCGGAAGTTCCACGTCGATCCGCGGGCCTTCACCAGCCCCTTCCACCATGACATCGCGGGCCGTCAGAACGCCAAGCGGGTTCATATGTGCGACGAAATCAGCGACATAAGGATTGATCGGATTGGTGAAAATATCACGCGGGGAGCCACATTGTACGATCCGGCCGCCCTCCATGATGGCAATGCGATTTCCGATCTTGAACGCTTCGTCCAGGTCATGGCTGACGAAAATGATCGTGCGGTTCCGCTTGGTCTGCAATTCCAGCAATTCATCCTGAAGCCGCGCGCGGATGAGCGGATCAAGGGCGGAAAACGGCTCGTCCATGAGCAAAATCGGCGCGTCGGTGGCAAAGGCACGCGCCAGCCCGACACGCTGCTGCATGCCCCCGGACAACTCTCCCACGAGGGCATCCGCCCGATCGGCCAATCCGACCAGCGCCAGTTCCTCGTCTACGCGGGCATGGCGGTCCTTGACCGACATGCCGCCCAATTCCAAACCAAGGCCGACATTGTCGCGCACCGTGCGCCATGGCAGCAAGCCGAATTGTTGAAATACCATCGCGACCTGCTTCAACCGGATCGCGCGGAGCGTCCGTGCATTGGCGGTGGTCACTGAATCCATGCCCGAAGGCCCGGCCACACGCACATCGCCGCGCACCACCTGGTTGAGACCATTGACGGAGCGCAGCAAGGTCGATTTGCCAGAACCAGACAGGCCCATCAGGACGAGTATCTCGCCTTCCTCGACGGTCAGCGAGCAGTTATGCACGCCAAGGACCTGCCCTGTCTCCGCGTTGATCTCCGCCCGCTCCTTGCCCGCGTCCATCATCGGCAAAGCCTGTTCAGGATGATCCCCGAACACGATGGAAACATTGTCAAAAATCACGGCACTCATGACCGGTTCACCCGCAGCATGCGATCCAGAATGATCGCGACGACAACGATCACCAACCCGCTTTCAAAGCCCAGCCCCTTGTCGACACGGTTGAGCGCGCTGACGACCGGTTTGCCAAGCCCGTTGGCCCCGACCAGCGCCGAGATGACGACCATGGACAATGACAGCATGATGGTCTGGTTGAGACCCGCCATGATCTGCGGGAACGCCGATGGCAATTCCACTTTCCACAAAAGCTGCCGCCCCGTAGCTCCAAAGGACTGTGCCGCTTCGATCAGCGGTTTTGGCGTGTTGGATACCCCCAGATGGGTCAGTCGGATTGGTGCCGGCAAAACGAAGATGACCGTCGCGACCAGCCCCGGAACCTCGCCCAGACCAAAAAAAACAATGGCTGGAATGAGATAAACGAAAGTCGGCAAGGTCTGCATGATATCGAGCACGGGCAGGACAAAAGAATAGAGCCGCGGCCTGTGCGCCATTGCAATCCCGATTGGCACCCCGATGGACATGCACAGCAGACACGCGGACAGCACGAGGGTCAGCGTCTCTATCGTTTCTTCCCAATAGCCCTGATTGAGGATGAAGAGAAAGCCGAGGCCCACGAAAGCGCAGACTTTCCAGTTGCGCTGTAGCACCCACGCGAACCCGACGAAAATCACGATCAGGATCAGGGCCGGAATGGTCTCAAACGTCCATAAAATCGCCCCGGTCATCGCTTCCAGTATTGCGGCCAGACCGTCAAAGAACCAGATCATGTGGGTTTCGAGCCAGTCGAACGCAGCCTCGGCTGCGTCGTCCACCGGGATCTTGTAATCAGCAAGCCAGTCGAGGCTCAAAAACGAGTCCATGAGGTCAAACCTTTAGCCGCTCTGGTATTGGGGCAGGCCAGCGCTGGCCTGCCCGGATGTCTTAAAGGCCGAGGGCCGACCTGGCCGCTGCCATCGCATCGCCGCCGTCCTGGGTGGTCACACCGTCCAGCCAAACCTCCAGAACGCCGGGGTTGGCCGTCAGCCATGCGGTCGCGGCTTCGTCCGGGTCCGTACCGTCGTTCAGAATGGCCCCCATGATCTCGTTCTCCATCGCGAGCGAGAATTCGAGGTTTTTCAGGAACTGCCCGACATTCGGGCAGGCTTCGGTATAGCCTGCGGTCACGTTTGTCGCCACTTCGGCGCCGCCAAGGTTGGGTCCGAACCAATCGTCGCCGCCTTCAAGATAGGTCATATCGAAATTCGCGTTCATCGGATGCGGCTCCCATCCAAGGAAAATGATAGGCGCGTCGCGCTTGGACTGACGTTCCACTTGCGCCAGCATCCCCTGCTCCGAGCTTTCGACAAGGTCGAACCCTTTGAGGCCAAACGCATCCGCGTCGATCATATCGAGGATCAGGCGGTTGCCATCATTGCCGGACTCGATGCCGTAAATCTCGCCATCCAGCGCCTCCGCATTCGCAGCGATCGCCTCAAAACTGTCGATCCCGAGGGCCGCACCGGCCGCATTGGTGGCCAGCGTATATTTTGCGCCCGTCAGGTTGACGCGGACGGTTTCGACCGTGCCCGCTTCCAGATAGGGCGCAATATCGGCTTCCATCGTGGGCATCCAGTTGCCCAGGAACACATCCACATCGCCCTTGGCGAGCGAGATATAGGTCACCGGTACAGACAATGTCTCGATCTCGGTTTCATAGCCCAGCGCTTGCAACAGGACGGTTGTCGCGGCGGTGGTGGCCGTGATGTCGGTCCAGCCCACATCCGAGAACGTGACTGTGCTGCAATCTGCGAGTGCCGGACTGGCGGCGATGATTGCCAGAGCTGAAAGGCCGTTGCGTATGTTCATTGAGAATCTCCCCTAGAGTTTTTTTGGCGCGCTCCTGACTTCAAGGCGTGCACGGACAGTTGCGCTTTCTACCTAAGCGTTTGCGCGCGCCCAAAATTTCTGGGCACACCGTATACAACGCATCGCCTGAGTAAAGCGGAATTGTCCCCGGTCAAATCCATGCTACAGTCGGGCATGCGGTGTCCTCCACCCCGCGCGCGCAATGCAACTGTAGCGCAGCGACACCCGGACATGCGTTTGGTCGCTTTTTGCTCAAGTCCATTTGGAACGGCTACGGCGCAGACCCCTGCCCCACCGGCAAACGAGCCTGTAAGACATCAAAGGGAATCAGCATGGGCAGCCGACCGGAAATGCCGAGCTGCGCAGTCAGACGGAGCAAGCGCGTCGGAGGCGAAATCCCCTTCGGACCATACTACCAGCCGTTGAAAGACTGGAGCGTCCCACCGCAGCTGAAACGTGACAAAACCAACCTTTCGTGGTATCGACGGGCATTATTTTTTGAATTTTGAACGCAAGGCACGCGATGACAAATATTGCTGGCAAAGCTTATGCCATGAATGTGCTCACCCCAAGCAAGCCGCGGATAACCTGGATCAACAGGCTGCTTTTCATGGCTGCGCGCGGCATGCCCGAACGGCTTTTCGGGCTACTTGGCCTCTCCCTGATCCACTTTGCCCGGTGGGTCATCATCAAGCCCGAAGACTGGCCAGATCTTGGGCAAGGCAAACAGACGCTCGAGAATGACTACATGCTGTTCTGTTCCAATTTTAACGGGACCTGGGATCAGTATATCGACGCGTTCTCGGATGGCATTCCAAACGGGTTGAACCTTTTTTGGTTCTCGGCAACGAAATACCCGCTTTCTGTTCCGATCACGCCGTTCAAGGATTACATCACGCACAATCAGATCAGCACCGATTACTATTACAACGCAACACCGGGTGCGGCACAGCGTGACATCAAGACGTCGGTTCTGACCTATGACGTGCTGCTGGGCCTGGAAGAGGCGCACAAGACCCAAACGCCCGAAGAGTTCGCGCAAACCTACAAGGCTGCCTTGGGTAAAGTGCAGGCAGGCTTTGGCGATGCCGGGTTTGGCCCCGTCGCCAGCCTCAGCACGGAACGCGCCGATATCAATCGCGGTGCCTATATTCACAGCCGCTAGAGCGCAGGGAGAATTGCCATGCCAGATCTCGACAGTGGGCACATCTTTCTGACGACCCTCGCGCCCATTCGCGACAGTGCGACAGCCCCCAAGCATACGTCCTTCACCCAGGCCGTGCGCATCGCCCTTGCCAAACTGCCCACCGCGTTGCAATCGCCCGCGACGGTCAAGACCGGGGTCAACAGCCCCTTTTCCCGCAACCGTCGGACCCACCTCGCGCGCATGTTTGTGCTCAACGACATTGTCTATAACGGTCGGGTTGGCAAAAACGCCCTTGCCGCATCCCTCACGGGCGATGATCCGTCCGTGGTGCAACCCGTCGACAGGCTCAACACCTCTTATCTGGTCTTTTGCGCCGACATTGACGCCGTCGAAGAAGATGGCGCGCGCCTGCCGACCCATCTGACACCGGAACAACAGCGCAGCGTCCGCGCCTCCTATGCCTGTGAGTTGTGGAACACGATGGAGGATGATCTGCGCGAAATTTACGTCAATTGCGAGGGCTTCGAGAACGTGGTGACAGCGCAGGACTTCGCCACCTATCTTGACCGCTGCCATGTGGAAACCACGATGCCCTTTCACGACTACTACCTCAAGTTGCCCGAATTCAATCGACTGCCCGTCAAGATGCTGCTGGCGGCCGTTGGTCTGCCCGCGCTCTTTGCACTCATTGGCCTTGTGCTGCGATTGTTTGGGGTGATGACCATGCCGATCTTTGGCACAAACACCCTGCTTGCCTTTGTGGGTGGTCTGCTCGTCGCCGGGGTCGCGGGCTTTGTGGCGGTCAAACACGCGATCAGGAACGGAGAGAAACCTCTGGCCCCGGGCAAATACGACGACCTACCATCCGTTCTCAAAGCGCTCTATATGCAGCAGCAATTCGCGGACTTTGCCGTGGACGCACAAGGGGCTTCGCCCCAGGACCTGCATGACAGCTTTGGCGCCTTTCTGGAACAGCACAAACCGAGCGACCGCTCAGGCCCGACGCAGCCCCCTGGTGTCATCGCGACACCGAAATCCTGAAGCAAGGCGGATAACACATGGCACGCACGCTCAACCTCCATGACATTCAGGGCAATGTCGTTCGCGCTTACGGCCGCTTTTCTTTTCCATTCGCGCGCTACTTCTTTTTCAACATCTCCGACGCAGCCGAAGGCCGCAAATTCGTCGATGACGTCCGCAGGCATGTCACCACGGCTGCGCGCTGGCCCGAAGAGGCAGAGAAACCGGACTGTACCGTCAACATCGGATTCAGCTTTCTCGGCCTTTGGAAACTGGAAGTTCCCCCGCGCACGCTCAGGGGGATGCCGTTTGAATTTGCGGAAGGGATGAAAGACCGTGCCTTTGTTCTGGGCGACCGGAACACAAGCGAGGTTGCGGCCGACGATCCGGATTGGGATGCCCATTGGGATCCGATCTGGCGGGCGAACCGCCAAGGCGGTGATGGCGGGCGCGATGATGTACATATCTGGGTTTCGTTGAACGCCCAGTTGAAAACAATCGGCGCGACCGATCCGGTCGATGCCTTGGAAGAACGTACGCAATGGCTCCGCGATCTCTGCACGGCGTCCAATTCCGGCGTGCGTCTGTTGTCCGGGATCGGACCGGACGGCACGGGTGATTATCAATCCGCCCACGCGATCTTTGAAAAGCACGGTGACATGATGTTGCCGTCACCCAAGGAGCATTTCGGATTTTCCGACGGGATCGGCGATCCGGTGTTTGACGGCCAGTATCCTGCCGAAAAGATGAAAACCAGCGTGATCGGACGCGGCAAACGGGTTGATGGCAAATGGGTCCCCATCGCCACCGGCGAGTTTTTGCTGGGCCATCCGGACGAAAGCCAGGAACTGCCCCCTGCCGCGATGCCCCCGGAGTTTTCGCAAAACGGCACATTCATGGCCTTTCGCAAACTGCATGAGAACGTTTCCAGCTTTGACGAAGTCGTGAGCGAAGAGGCCAAACGTTTTGCCACCGTCATGGACATTCCGGAACAGGAAGCCCGCGAAACCCTGCGCGCAAAAATGTGCGGACGCTGGTCAGACGGAGTACCTCTTGCGGTGGTGCCCACCTTTGAGTCGTGGCAGGCGTTCCGGGCTGAAAAGGGCTTTGACGACCCCGACCCGATGGTGGCGGTCCAAAACCACACGGCCTATCTGCGCTCACCCGAAGCGTCTGATTTCCGCTATGCCGACGATATGCCGGGTTTCAAGGTGCCGGGCGGCGCCCATATCCGGCGTATGAACACGCGCGATTATCTTGACCCGCTGAACAAGCCGGGCGTCGACGCCTCGGGCAAGCCCTATCCCAACCACGACGCAACCCATGCGCTGAACAAACGCCGCCGCGTCTTGCGCCGCGGGCTGCCATATGGGGCCTCCGACCCGGCACAGAATACGGATCAGACAGAGCAAGGTGTCGCGTTGATGATCCTCGGAACCAGCCTGTTCCGGCAGTTCGAGTTCGTCCAGCAACAATGGGTGCAATACGGGCTCGACTTTCATCAGGGCAACAACACCTGCCCCATGCTGGGTGATCACAGTGTCCATACCCGCCACACGATCACGTCCGACCCAAAGAGTGGCAAACCGCCCTACATCATGAGCAAACTCAAGACATTCGTGGAATGCCGGGGCGGAGAGTATTTTTTCGTCCCCTCGATGACGGCGCTGCGCCTGATTGCCATGGGGGTGGTTGATCCGACCTGATGCAGGGGCGCGGCCCACGACGGGTGCGGCTCAAAAGAACCTGACCCGCGACAAGGACAACACCGCCGGCTCAAACCAGGACGTAAAAGGCCGCCGATCAGTGGTTCAGAATTTTCGACAGGAAGTCCTTGGCCCGTTCGCTCACAGGGTTGTCGAAGAATTCAGTGGTTGGTCTGTCTTCGATGATTGCACCCTCGTCCATGAAGATGACCCGGTCAGCTACCTTGCGCGCAAATCCCATCTCGTGCGTCACGACCATCATCGTCATCCCTTCCTGGGCCAGTTCAACCATGACATCGAGCACCTCCTTGATCATTTCAGGGTCAAGCGCCGAGGTAGGTTCGTCAAAGAGCATGGCGATCGGATCCATCGCGAGCGACCTTGCAATCGCAATGCGCTGCTGCTGACCGCCCGACAATTGGCTGGGATACTTCTTGACATGATCGGCCATCCCGACCCGTGCGAGCAGTTTTTCCGCCCGCGCGACCGCTTCACTCCGGCTTCGGCCCAAGACCTTTTCTTGTGCAAGACACAGGTTTTCGAGCACCGACATATGCGGGTAAAGTTCAAAGTGCTGAAAGACCATGCCGATGCGTGACCTGAGGGCGGTCAGGTTTGCGTGTTTGGCCGTGACCTCGTCCCCATCGACGGTGATCCTGCCCTCCTGCACCGGTTCCAGACCGTTGACGCATTTGATCAGCGTCGATTTACCCGATCCCGAAGGGCCGCACACCACAACGACTTCACCCTTTTTGACGCTGGTGGTGCAGTCCGTCAGGACGCGGAAATCACTGTACCACTTGCTGATGTTCTCAATGCTGATCATGTGCTCATCCGGGATTTGAGGCTTCTGACCAGCATGGAACCGGAGAAGCAGATTACGAAGTAGACGACAGCGGCGAAAAGATACATTTCGACCAGCCTGCCTTCGGTTCGCGCAACGATAGAAGAGGCGGTCATGAAGTCCCGCAAGGACACGACGAAGACCAGCGATGTATCCTGAAACAGAATGATGCCCTGCGTGACAAGAATTGGGATCATGTTACGGAACGCCTGCGGCAGAACCACGTAGCGCTGGATTTGCCAGTAATTCAGACCTGTGGATTGTCCGGCATGCACCTGTCCCTGTTTGACGCTTTGAATACCGGCGCGCATGATCTCGGAGTAATAGGCTGCCTCGAAGAGGACAAAGGCGATGAGCGCGGAATAGAAACTGCCGATCGGCCGCCCGATCGCCAGAGGGACCAGGAAGAAGAACCAGAAGATCACAAGGATCAGGGGCACCGAGCGGATCAGGTTGACGTAAGTTGCGGCAATCAACGACAGCGGAAGGATACCTGACAGCCGCGCCAAGGCCAGAAGCGTGCCCAGAACGATGCCGCCGATGATCGACAGGAAGGTCAGCCACAGGCTGAGTTGCAAGCCCTGCCACAAGAAAGGAAGCGATGACCAGATGACGTTGAAATCAAAGTCTGCCATGGATCAGCCCTCCTTTCCGACATAGCCCGGGATGCGGGTGTATTTTTCGAGGAGCTGCATCAAGACCGTCGCGACAAGTGCGATGCAGACATAGATGACCGTCGCCGCGGTAAAGGCCTCAAACCCCTGAAAGGTGTATTCGGCAATCTGCTGGCTTTGTGCGGTGAGTTCCAGAAGGCCGATGGTCAGGGCGAGCGAGGAATTCTTGAAAACTGTCAGGAATTCGGAGGTCAGGGGGGGGACGATCATGCGAAACGAGATCGGCAAAAGGACGTAACGATAGGTCTGGCCAACGCTGAGCCCATGGGCGGTTGCGGCTGCGGTCAGGCCCGGCGGAACGGTTTCGATGCCGGCGCGCACCTGTTCGGCGATGCGTGACGCGGTATAAAGCCCGAGGGCTACGACGGCGGTGACAAATTCGGGGTTTGGCATGTCGCGCTTCATCCAGCGGCCCCAGTCGTCGGGCAGCATTTCAGGCACCGCAAAATACCAGATGAACATTTGCACCAGCAGGGGCACGTTCCGGAAAATCTCGACATAGGTGGCACAAATGCCGCGAATGACCTTGTTCGGCACCGTCTTTCCGACGCCAACCAGCGCGCCGATGACAATGGCGATGCACCATGCGCTCAAGGCCACCGACACGGTCCACCCAAAACCGCTGATCAGCCAGTTGAGGTATTGCTCCTCAAACAGGATGCTCCAATTCCAGTTATATTCCATCTGCCCCGCCCCGCTTATAAGAAAGAACCGGCAGGAAGGCCCTGCCGGTTCGTCTGTGGCTTATTCTGGCAAGGCGCCCAACTGGAACGCCGCAAGCAGGAGCGGATCAGCAGGCACGCCAAGCGGGTCGAACCACTGGGCGTAGATCGCGTTGATCTCGCCCGAGCGGAACACTTCGGCGAGCGCTTTCTTTCCAACCAGTTCGAAGGCGCTGTCGTCCCGGCGCACCATCAGCGCGTAAGGGTCAAAGGACAGAAAGTCGCCGACCACCACGAAATCTTCGGGCGATTTGGACTTTGTCACGGCACCATGGAGCAGGATGTGGTCCGAGGTATAGGCATCCACACGGTCCGTTTCCAACGAGAGCATGCCTTCGGCGATATCGCGAACGGGCAGTATCTTGACGTCAAGGCCAGCGGCTTCGACAGCAGCCAGCAAGGCGCGCTCGTTCGTTGTCCCCTGGGCAACCGCAACGACCTTGCCGTCCAGATCGGCAACCGAATTGATCCCCGAGTCCTTGCGGGTCAGGATTTTGGTACCGGTCACGAAAGTGACAGGGAGGTATTCCACCTGCTGCTGACGCGTCAGGTTGTTGGTGGTCGAGCCGCATTCCAGATCGATTGTGCCGTTCGCCATCAGCGCGATGCGTGTCTTTGGATTGACCGGCACATATCTGACCGTCAGTTCCTGATCGAGTTCTTCTGCCACGGCGTCCACGATCTTCATGCACAGGTCGATGGAATATCCGACGGGCTGCTGGTTCTCATCCAGATATGCGAAGGGCACGGAGCTTTCGCGGTGGCCAATCACGATTTCGCCGCTGCTGGCGATTTTGGCCAAAGTACCGCCATGCGCTTCGGCAAGCGCAACCGGCGCCGAAAAGCCCAATGCGACGATCGCAGTTAAAAAAGTTTTCTTGAGTTGCATTCATATTCTCCATTGTTGGTTAGACGGGTCGACATTTGCCTGTTTCTTTCTTGCCGTCGTTATCATGGCCAAAGCGCGGGACCGCGCCAGTGCTCAACCCGGAATTTGCGTATTTTAGACATTATCCTCGCCTATGGCATGCGTCTAATGCAAATTTTCGCCTGCAAAATGCGCAAATAGCAAGTTTCACACAATTTTTCAGATGCGGCACTCCAATTGAATCGTCCCAAAAGCCGCTCCATTCCGCCGCTTTCCGCACCACCTGCCGGTCGTGCATCGATGGCGGGCTATCCGGTCGGCTAGAGGTCTGGCGCGGGGAGAGTGAGCAATGCGTCCGCGTGCCCGCGGGGCTTGAGGTGCTCGGGCAAGGCGATTTGGGACAGCAGGTCGCGCCAGACGGCATGAGATTGCGACCCTCCGTGATCCGAGAGGCGAAACGCCTTGATGTCGAGCGGCTGGACCGGCAAATCCGCCTCCAGAGAGATCAGCGTGCCTTGCGTCAAAGCCTCGATGACCAGAGAGCGGGGCAACCACGCGATGCCGATGCCGCTGAGGGCGAATTCGTAGGCAGCAAGGGTCAGAGCGGTTTCCGCCTTGGTAATGATCTCCAGTTCCCTGTCCAGTCGTGGCGCGATATGCCGGTCAAAGACCTGCCCAAGAAAGACATCTGACGGGTAGCTGATGGCCGGAAACCGGGAAGATGGAATACTGTCCCGAAGCGACGGGGCACAGACTGGAATCAGGATATCGTGCCCAAGGGCCAATGTTTCAAAGGCCCCTTCCAGAAAGGGTGTGTGCGTGTCGTGAACCGTGTACATCACCACAAAATCAACTTCTGCCGATAACAGGAGCATCAGGCATTCCTCCTGATTGCTCGACCTCACCTTGACCGGCACAATGCCCTGCGCGGCCAACGCCCGCACAATCCAGGGAGACAATGTCGTCGTGATCGCATGCTGGCAGGCAAAGCTCAGAGTGCTGCCGGTCTGGCTGTTTGCGGTTTTGAGTTTTTGTCTGACCTGACGCAACCGCATGCTCAGCGCGCGCAATTCCGGCGCAAGCGCCTCGACACCCGCCAGCAGCGTGACGGGCTTGCGCCGCCGGTCGAACAGCTCTGCGCCAATGCTTTCTTCGATCAGGCGCACACGCCGGGTGAAAGCGGATTGCGTCAGCGACCGTTTTTCCGCCGCCCGCGCGAGCGAGCCGGTTTCAAGCACCGCCAATATGTCGTCGATCCATTCCAGACGCATGAGTGCGACCCCAGAAAACTTGCAGATTGCGCAACTTATGCAGGGCACTTTGCATTATCAATCGCAGCTTTCACAGGGTAAACATCGGATGAAGCAAATTAAGGATTTGACGCCATGCATCTTGCCCGTTTTCCACGCCGTTTTCTCGCGCACCTGCCCACACCGCTGGAGCGCCTTGATCGCCTGACCAAAGAACTGGGCGGACCGGAAATCTGGATCAAACGGGATGACTGCACCGGCATGTCCACCGGGGGCAATAAAACGCGCAAGCTGGAATTCCTAATGGCCGAAGCGGAGCTGCAAGGCGCCGATATGGTCATCACGCAAGGCGCCACTCAATCCAACCACGCGCGCCAGACAGCGGCATTTGCGGCCAAGATGGGCATGCAATGTCACATCGTGCTTGAAGACCGCACCGCATCGAACAACGCAAACTACAACAATAACGGCAACGTGCTGCTGGACCATCTGCACGGTGCGACAACCGAAAAACGACCCGGCGGGGGGGACTTCAACGCCCTGATCGAGGACATGGCGGCCGAGATGCGGGCGGATGGCAAGAAAGTCTATGCGATTCCGGGTGGTGGATCGAATGCCACCGGCGCATTGGGCTACGTCAACTGTGCCTTCGAGATGCTGACTCAGGTGAACAACAGCGGGCTGAAGATCGATCACATGGTCACGGCGACAGGCAGTGCGGGCACGCAGGCTGGTTTGATCGTGGGTCTCAAGGCGATGAACGCCCAGATCCCGCTTTTGGGTATCGGCGTGCGCGCACCCAAGGCAAAGCAGGAGGAAAACGTCTTCAATCTTGCGTGCAAAACAGCGGAGAAACTGGGCTGTCCCGGTGTTGTCGAGCGGCACGATGTGGTGGCTAATACCGATTATGTCGGCGAAGGATACGGCATTCCGACCGAAAGTGGCCTCGAAGCAATCCGCATGTTTGCCGAACTTGAGGCCATCCTGCTGGACCCGGTCTACTCCGCCAAAGGGGCCGCCGGGTTCATAGATCTGATCCGAAAAGGTCACTTCAAGAAAGGCGAGCGCGTTGTCTTTCTGCACACGGGCGGTTCCGTGGCATTGTTCGGATATGATTCAGCATTCGATTTTTCCGACCGCTGGACCTGATCGGCCCGGGCCATGAGCATCCCCGCAGGCAAGGTTCGCCGGATCGGCATCCTCGGAGGCATGGGCGTCGAGGCGACCATTGAGCTGATGAAGCGGGTGCATGCGGCGACGGATGCGGAGGGGGATCAGGACCATGTTCCCATGTTTGTGGACATGAACCCGCAAGTGCCCTCTCGCATCCGCCACGTGATTGAAAAAGACGGCCCCGATCCCGGTCCGGTTCTTGCCGAAATGGCGGCAAGGTTGGAACAGGCCGGGGCCGATGTTTTAGCGATGCCCTGCAATACGGCGCATTTATATGCACCACAGATTGAAAAAAACGTCGGGATCGCGTTGCTGAACATGCCGAAACTTGCGTGTGAACAGGCGGCGCAGGGTATGAAACAGGGCGCGGTCGTGGGTATTCTGGCCTCGCCTGCGACCAACAGCACAGGTCTTTTCAAGGATTTCCTGTCGGCGGGCGGTGTAAGGTCAATTTACCCTGAAAACGAAACCAAAATTCTGGCGGCGATCCAAAGCATCAAGAAATCCGGGCCGCGCCAGACGGACATCGATTGCCTGAACAGCGAAGCCGCAGCACTGGTTCAACGCGGCGCGGAGCGGGTGATCATCGGCTGCTCCGAGTTTTCGCTGGTGAGTACGGAAATCGAGGCACCTGTTCCGATTCTTGACACGCTTGACGTCTTGGTGTCCTCGATCGTCGAATATTCCGGCGCGCGCATGAAATCGCCGAACTGAGCCCGGCCCGGCATTCAATCGTCCGGAGGAACCGGCGCCAACCGGGCGAAGGCACACATCCCGAAAATGCACCGGAGCGGGGCGAGATGTGACATCGCAGTATTGAAACGTCCCGCCGCCTGGACGGTTTCGATCGCGGGATCAATCCTTGTTCTTCGCATGGGTTCAAATCATGTGGCATCAGCCTTGGTCCGAAACCAAAGGGTTGGCTTCATGAGGCCTGGATGCAGGTCTGGCACAACACCAAGGACACGATAAAAGGCGTTGACGCTTCGCGCGTTACATCGGCACTTTAGAACTCTGCGATGTACAGCACAATTTCCAGAACAGGCAAAATCAATGAGAATAATCTACAGCGAGGATCACCGCCTCCACTTTCCGCAGGCGGAGTTGTCAGGCGGGCAATTCGTAACCCCGTTTGAGCGTCCATCGCGGGTCGAATACGTGCTCAATCGGTTGCGCGAACGCAAGCTGACAGACATCTGTGCGCCGGGTCCGGTCGATATGGCTCCGGTGCAAGCCTTGCTGGATCCCGGCTATCTGAGCTTTCTGGAAACGGCTTGGGACGATTGGAAAGCTGCCGGAATGGCCGGGGAAATCATCGCGGCGAATGTCCCGGCGCGGGGCATGCATCTGGACCGGATCCCGGACAACATCGACGGCAAGGTCGGCTATTATTGCCACGCCTCCGAGACCGCGATCACGCAAGGCACATGGGCGGCGGCCTTGTCTTCGGTCGCCAGCGCGCAATCCGCCCAGCGCCATGTGGCCGCTGGGGCTGACAGCGCATTCGCCCTGTGCCGCCCTCCCGGCCACCACGCGACAGCGGATCAGTATGGCGGCTATTGCTTTATCAACAACGCGGCTGTGGTCGCCGATATGTTCCGGATCTCAGGCGCTACGCGTGTCGCCATTCTGGACATTGATTTTCACCACGGAAACGGCACGCAAGCGCTGTTCTATGACCGTGCCGATGTCATGTTCGCGTCGCTGCATGGTGCCCCGCAAGACGCCTATCCCTACTATCTTGGATATGCCGACGAAATCGGGAAAGGTGCGGGCGAAGGCACGAACCTCAACTACCCCATGAGCGAAGGCACGGGCTTTGGAGCATGGGCGCAAGCGCTCGACGATGCTATCGCCAAGATCACAGCCTGGGGGGCGGAGGCGCTTGTTGTCTCGCTCGGCGTGGATGCGTACAAGGACGATCCGATCAGCTTTTTCCGATTGGAAAGCGACGACTTCACCGACGCAGGCCGCCGCATCGGGCGCATGAAGCTGCCGACAGTATTCTGCATGGAAGGCGGGTACGCGATCGAAGCCGTTGGCATCAACACCGTCAACGTGATCGAAGGGTTCAAGGATGCGTAACGTCACCTTTGCCGTCACCCAGTTTGCTGCCGATGCGGACAGCGTCCGCAACCTCGATACCGCCGAAGCGATGGTACGTCAGGCGGCAGCGCAAGGCGCTCAAGTGATCTTGTTGCAGGAACTGTTCGCGGCCCCCTATTTCTGCAAGACACAAGACCCCGCCTATTTCGACTGGGCCGCACCGCGCGACGGCCACCCGATGCTCGCGCGTTTTGCGGATCTCGCCAGGGAACTTGGCGTTGTTCTGCCGATCTCGTTCTTTGAACGCGCGGGGCAAGCTTTTTTCTATGCGCTGGTGGTCATTGACGCTGACGGGACCGAACTGGGCCTCTATCGCAAGTCGCATATTCCGCAAGGGCCGGGTTACGAGGAAAAGTTCTATTTCTCGCCCGGCGACACCGGATTTCGCGTCTGGCAGACCGCCTTTGGCATGATCGGCGTCGGGATCTGTTGGGACCAGTGGTTTCCCGAAGCGGCGCGCGCCATGGCGCTGATGGGCGCCGAAGTCCTGCTCTATCCAACGGCGATCGGGTCGGAACCGGACAGTCCGGGTTATGACAGCCAACCCCATTGGGAGATGACGATGCGCGGTCATGCGGCCGCCAACATCATGCCATTGCTGGCGTCGAACCGCATCGGGGTCGAGGCACAGGACAACCGCAGTGTTACATTCTACGGGTCATCGTTTATTGCGGGCGAAACGGGCCAGATGCTGGCCCAGGCCGGGCGGGAAGGTCAGGAAATTATCACTGCCACGGTCGATCTGGACCATGCTGCAGAACTGCGCCGTTCATGGGGCGTCTTTCGCGACAGACGGATTGATCTTTATGGTGTTTTGACGGGACTGGATGGCACCGCATAGGCGCGGTGGAGAAGCGGGGCCGCAATGCAGCCCCGCATCAAAAGACTTACTTCAGCAGTTCTGTCCAGATCGCGGTATAGAGATCAACCGCCGACTGTGGGCAGGTTGGTAGGAACTTGCCCGCCGCCGCGAACTCTGCCGGTGTCACGATCTCGGGTGCGGTTTTCATATCTTCTGGCATGAATTCTTCGGATCCCGCGACCCCGTTCGCATAGCGTGCGAAGGCGGAAATCATCGCCGCATTCTCAGGCTCGAGGATGAAGTTGATGAACTGATAGGCTTCATCGACGTTCTGTGCGTCAGCCAGCAGCGCAACCGAGTCCATGAACAACGGATAGCCTTCCACGGGGTAACCATAGACCACGTCCGGGTTGTTGATCCGGGCGCGCATGGTGGACCCGTTCCAGTTGACCGAAGCCGCATAGTCACCGGAGGACAGTTTGTCCGTTGTGCCGTAATCCATCGACAGCCATTTTGGTTTGGCCGCCATCAACCGGTCGCGCACGGTCCGGAGCACGGTCAGGTCTTCGGTACAGGCCTCGCCGCCCGCATTAAAGATTGCCATGTTCAGAACGTCATTCATTTCGGGTACGATGTTGATCTTGCCCACCAACTCTTCAGGCGGATCAAGGAACAACTCGGAGGTGTTCGGGTCACCGTCGTAAACGCTTGTGTTGACGGCAATCCCCACCGATCCCCACTGCCATGGCACGGAATGGGCGCGGTCCGGATCCCATGGCACGTCTTTCCATTCGGCGGCGATGTTGCCGATGTTGGGGATGCGGGAATGGTCCAACTCGGTCAGCAGGCCCTTGCGGACGTAGACCGGGATATAGTTGGCCGACGGCACAACCAGATCAAAGCCCGACGCCCCCGCTTCGACCTTGGTCAGCGCGGTTGTGTTGCTGTCATAATCCGTGACGGTCACGGCGATGCCCGTCTCTTCCGTGAACTTTTCCAGCATCTCGGGGCTGGTGTAGTTGCCCCAGTTGTACAGGTTCAGCTCACCTTCGGCCAACGCAGCAAAAGTACTGCCCAGCAGGGCCGTAGTGGCAATAAGATAGGTCTTCATAAGGATACTCCCTTTTTGGATTTGGAACGGGTTATTCCCGCTTTTTGGTCAGAAATACGAACGCAATCAGGATCAGGACGGTCAGCGCCAGCAACGCTGTCGAGATGGCATTGACCTCGGGTGTGAGGGCGCGCCGCAGCTGACCCAGCATATAGGTGGGCAACGTGTCCTGCCCTGCCGATTTCACGAACTCGGTAATGATCACATTATCAAGCGAGATGATAAAGGCCAGCATCGCACCCGCAATCACCCCGGGCAACAGCAACGGCAGCGTGACATAGCGAAACGTCTGCCAGGGCGTCGCATAGAGATCGGCGGCGGCAGTTTCCATGCTGGTGTCCATCCCTTCCAGCCGCGCCTTGATCGGCAGATAGGCAAAGGGCACGCAGAATGCCGAATGCGCAAGGATGAGGTAGCCCAGACCGGTATAGCCCGTCGCAATCTTGACCGAGGAGAAGAAGATCAGCAGCGCCACCGCCGTGACAATTTCGGGCACCATCAACGGCTGATTGATGATCATGTAGATCGCCGTCTGTCCCTTGAACCTGCCCCGTCTCGTGGTGCCAAGGGCGGCCATCATCGCCACCGTGGTCGATATGACGGAGGCCCAGAGCGCGATGATCAGTGAGCGCACCGTGGCATCCTGCACCGCCTGATTGTTGAATGCCACCACATACCATTGCAGCGAAAACCCGCCCCACTGATTGACCGAATTGCCGCCATTGAACGAATAGATCACCAGCGTTGCGATGGGCGCATAGAGCAGCACAAACGACAAGATCGCGATAAAGGTAAACCCCGGCAGGGTCGTCACATCAAAGGCGCGCTTTTTATTCATGGGGCGTGTCCCGTGACGAGACGCGCGTATAAACCAGCAGCGACACCAGAACGACCAGCAGCAGCAAGGTCGACAGCGCCGCACCCAGCGGCCAGTTCTGACCCTGTCCGAACTGCAGTTCGATGAAGTTGCCGATCATCATGTTCTTGCCCCCGCCGAGCACGCGCGGCGTCACATAGGCACCGAGGCTGGGAATGAACACCAGAATGGACCCGGCAATGATCCCCGGTTTGATGATGGGCAGGATGACCCCCCGCAACACCTGCAAGCGCGAGGCATAAAGGTCATATCCGGCCTCGATCAGGCGAAAGTCAAAGCGGTCGATGGCAGCATAAAGCGGCAGAACCATGAGCGGCAGATAGACATAGGCCATGCCGATCAGCACCGCCGTGTCGGTGTACAAGATCTGGATCGGTTCCGAAATCAGGCCCGCATTGATCAGCGCAGTGTTCAGGATGCCCTCGTTGCGGATCACCTCCATGATCGCAAAGGTGCGGATCAGCAGGTTGGTCCAGAACGGAATGGTAATGAGAAACAGCCAGAAGGCCCGCGATTTGGCAGGCCGTGTCGCAATGAACCACGCCGTCGGCAGGCCGAAGGCGAAGGTGATGAGCGTGGTCGCGATCGACAGTTTGACCGAGCGCCAGAAGATCGACAGGTTCGCGTCCGCGAAACTTACGGTCTGGTCGAAAATATCCCTTTCGAATAAAACGCGAAACCAACCGTCTCCGGACAGGATCCACCGGACGCCGGAATAGTCCCCCTTTTCCAGTACGGAATAGACAGCAACGATCAGCAAAGGCCCGCTCGCCGCAAAGACCAGCAAGACCAACGCAGGCGCAGACAACAACCAGCCGTTGGCACCCTTGCTGCGTTGTGCGCCGTTGCCCTTCATGATTTCAGGACCTGCACCGCTTTGGCATCGATCGCGATGCTCACCGTATCGCCGACATTGAATGTACCGGCGGACTTGGACTGGACCCGTGCAATGATGTGGCTGCCATCGCCGAGCTTGAGGTCGTAATGGGTATCCGTGCCCAAATAGGTCGTCTCGGCGATTTGCGCGGCAATGCCCGCGCCAGCCGTCGTCAGGCTGACTTGCTCTGGCCGGATTGCAAGCGTGACCGCCCCGACCTGCCCGTCCAGCACAACATCCAGAGCGTCGCCCGTGCCGATGCGGACCTGGTGCCCTTCGACAACCCCTTCAAGGAAATTCGTCTCGCCGATGAAGTCGGCGACAAAGCGATTGACCGGATGCTCGTAAATGTCGTGCGGCGTGCCGACCTGCAGCAGTTCACCCTGAGACATGACGCCGATGCGGTTCGACATGGTCAGCGCTTCTTCCTGATCATGCGTGACGAACACAAAGGTGATACCGGTTTCAGTCTGAAGTCGTTTCAGCTCGCTTTGCATCTCTTTGCGCAGCTTGAGGTCCAGCGCCGAGAGCGGCTCATCGAGCAGAAGCACCTCAGGCTCCGGCGCCAACGCGCGGGCAAGTGCCACGCGCTGCTGCTGCCCCCCCGACAGTTGCTGCGGCAACCGGTCGGCAAAGTCTTCGAGTTTCACCAGCGCCAGAACCCGCGCGACGGCCTTTGCCACGTCGCCCGCAGGTTTGCCGAGCATCTTCAGACCGAAGCCCACGTTTTGCGCCACGCTCAGATGCGGAAACAGCGCGTAGGACTGGAATACCGTGTTTACCGGCCGCTGATTGGGAGGAATGTAAGTGATATCGCGCCCAGACAAATGGATGGAGCCCGATGTCGGCGTTTCGAACCCGGCGATACAGCGCAAAAGCGTGGTCTTGCCGCATCCGGAAGGTCCGAGGAGCGTGAAAAATTCGCCCTTTTCAATTGAAATTGAAACATCTCCAAGCGCCGTGACCGCGTCTTTTCCAGTTGCGTAGATTTTACCAATATTGCGCGCATCAACTGCGATGGGTGTGTTCAATCGCTGGTCCCCCTGTTCGCACTGTGCAATGCGTTTTGAGCTTATGCAAGATAGTCCAAGAGCATCGAGGGCCTTTGGTGGGCCCAGGGTGCGGCCTGTTCAATTTCTGCACAAAGCGCAATCAGCGTGGCATCGTCGCCGAACGCCGCAGCCAGATGAATGCCGACGGGCAAGCCGTCATGGGTCCAATGCAGCGGTACCGATGCGGCGGGCTGCCCGCTGGCGTTGAACGTGGCGCAGAACGGAGAATACTCAAAAACGCCCCCCGGACCGATGCGGTAGTTCTCATAGTCTTCGCGTTCATGGGTAAAGCGACCGACCAGCGCGGGCGGCTCGGCCAGGGTTGCAGAGAGGATGATATCATAGTCGTTGAATGCTGCGGCCATCTCCCGCCCATAGGCGTGGATCGCGTTGACCGCTGCCAGATAATCCGCGCCCGAAATCCCGGCCGCATAGGCGATGGCCCCCCGTGCGATCCCCTGAACGTCACCTTGCCGCAGGTCACGCCCGTTGGCCCTTGATCTGTTGTGGATCCAGAGCGCCGTGCCGCAGGCGACGATCTTGGTCCATGCCCGCATCATGCCTTCGTGATCCGCTTTTGGGCATGCAGGCGTCACATGATGCCCCAGACTTTCGAGGGTCCTTGCCGTCTCAAGCACGGCTGTCTTACAGGCGGCGTCAATGGGTTTTCCGGTAAATGTGGTGTCACAGACCGCGATACGCAAACGCCGCGGGGGGCGGGCGATGGCTGCGCTGTAACTCATCTCCATTTCGGGTGCGGCATAGGGTGCGCCCAAATCCGGACCGGCACAGGCATCCATCATCGTGGCGTTGTCGCGAACAGATCGCGTCAAAAAGCCGTCGATCGCCATCCCGGCCCACCCCTCACCGGCCATCGGCCCATCCGGAAGCCGGGCCCGCGTCGCCTTGAACCCGAACAAGCCGCAGCTCGAGGCCGGGATACGCACCGACCCGCCGCCGTCCGATCCGTGCGCCATCGTCACAATGCCAGACGCGACCGCAGCACCCGACCCGCCGGACGATCCACCGGACGTGCGCGACACATCCCAGGGGTTGCGCGTCGGACCGTCGTACACAGCAGCTTCTGTCACGGGGCCAACGCCCCCTTCCGGCGAGGTCGTTCGCCCGAATGTCACGATGCCCGTCGCCCGCATCCGGCGGTAGATTTCGCTGTCGTAGCCATACCGCGTGTCCCGCAGCAGGTTTGACCCGCTATGGGACGGAAAATCGACGGCCTCGGCCCCGAGATCCTTGATCAGAAAGGGAACGCCCCTGAAAGGACCCTCCGGCAATCCGGCTTTGATCGCGGCGCGTGCGGTTTCTTCCTGCATCAGGACAACCGCGTTCAAATGCGGGTTGAAGGCGGCAACGCGCGCCAGTGCTTCATCCAGCAATTCATCGGGCGAGACGGAACCCGATGCGACTTGCTGCGCCAGAAATGTCGCATCGTCCTGTTCGTGCAGTCCCATCGGTGCGATCTTTCTCAGTGCAGTGAGTTTCAAGTTTTTGTCCCGGCGCGCGCACAGGATATCAAGACCTTGATCGCGCGCAAGACTCCGCTAGTCAAAGCCCGCCTTTTGTAACGCTTTCAGAACGGTCTGCCGGTTTTCTTCGCCCTTGAAAATCTGTGCAATGTTCTGTGCTTTCAGAAACGGATAGCGCGCCAGTGCCGCGGCTCTGTATTCCTCCGCCTCTTCCGCCTGCCCCAACATGGCATAGGCCCCAGCGCGAAACATGAGGCTGACCGGTTCTTCGCTCATGCGGCCCGGGTACGCGGCGAAGACGTCCAGAACAGCCTGATACTGCCCCAGCATCAGGTTCGATCCGATCGGGCAATTCAATTGGTCACTACGCGGATAGGGATCAATCCTCAGCGCAAATGCCGACGCTTCCAAAGCTTCCGCTGGACGCCCGGAGAACATTAGAATGCTGCACCGTTCCGCGTGACTCATGGCATTGTTGGGGTTGATCTCCAGCGCCTGGTCAATCGACCGTTCCGCGCCCGCAAGATCGCCGGAATACTTCTGGCCAGCAGCCAGCAGTTCAAACGCCCCCGCATTGAAGGGATCAAGTTCTATGGCCTTGCGCGCCAGCGCGATCGCGGTCTCCAGAGAATACTCGGGGCGAAAGGTCCAGCCGAAGGACAAATCATTGAGATGGGTTTGCCCCAGAGCCGCAATCGCGTCGGCATAGTCAGGGTCCTCCTCCAGCGCCCTTTCAAAAAGGTCGCGCGCCTCGTTGTTCGCTTCCCGGACAACCTGTCTGAGCAGGTCACGGCCCTTGAGCACCAGATCGTAAGCCGTCAGGCTCTCTGTCGGTGTCGCGGCGACGCGGGTTTCTTCTTGCAGCGTCACCCGCACGGCCAGCGCGGCAACCATCTGACGCACGAGACGATCCTGCACCTCGAACAGATCGGTCATTTGCGCGTCGTAGCGTTCTGACCAGATCAAAAGCCCGTTCGAGGTGTCGCTGAGTTGTACAGTGATGCGGATATTATCATCGGACCGCTGGACCGACCCCGTCACAACGTAATCCGCCCCCAAGTCCATGGACAGCTGCGTCACTGGCACAGACTGCGACTTGTAGGGGGCCACAGCGCTCCACGACAGAACCAGCAGGTCGGAAAAGCGCCCCAGCGATCCGATCAGTTCTTCGGTCACACCGTCCCCGAAATAGCTGTCTTGCGCCGCACCGCGGCTCTCAAACGGCAGAACGGCAATGGCCGGTTTTTGCAATACGGCTGAAACCACCGCATCGCCGCTATCCTGCGCAACCGGATCCTCCTGGCCTATGCTGAAAACCCCGGTCACGAATGCCACCGCAACAAGACTGCATATCGCCACGCCCACGAGCAGGAGCGCAGCGATCTTGCGGCGCGGCTTTGGCCTTGCGCGGTGTTGCGCGGCCCCGTCCCCGGTCGTAACGGCAAAGACGTGCAAGGGCTCATCGATGTTCTTGACCGTGTGAAGACCACGATCCTCGAATGCGACCGGAATCCTGTTTCCGACCTGCTCCTTGAAAGCGGCGGAAACCGCAATGCCGCCCGGATCAGCCAGCGCTTCGGTGCGCGCCGCAACATTGACGCCATTGCCGAAGATATCATCGCCATCGACGATGATATCGCCGATATTCAAACCGATGCGGAATTCAAGCCGCGCGTCCTGTGGCAGATCGGCATTGGCCTGTTTGAGCTTTTCCTGAATAGCGAGCGCGGAAGACAGGGCATCGACGACGCTGTCGAAAACCGCAAGCACCGCATCACCAGCGGTGCCAACGACTCTGCCGTTGTACCCGCGCAGTGCCGCATAGAGCAGTTCGCGATGCGCCATCAGCCGGGCATGCGTCCTGCCCTCGTCCTGCGCCATCAAACGGCTGAACCCAACGACATCCGCATGCAGCACAGCCGCAAGCCGCCGTCCCGACGTGCCGCCTTTCTCAGGCGTGCTGGGCGTGTCGTCATCCATTTGTGTCGCCTCGGCTCACAACAATTCGCACAAAAACCCCGTTTTCCTTGGTTTGCTTTAAAATACTATCGCTTCATGCATTAAATGCGCTATTTATCTGATCAATCAATACGCGTATTCGGGGAGACTTTTTGTCATGCAGACAATTCGTAAATGCTTTGGGATTGCCGCAGCGAGCGCAGTCATCGCCTTTGCCTCGATGGCGCAGGCCGAGCAAATCAACACCAATGGTCAAAACATCGCACTCGATGGATATGACCCGGTCGCCTATTTCACGCAATCGCGTCCGGTTGTCGGCGCGTCGGAATTCCAGTCAGAATGGCAAGATGCGATCTGGCAGTTTGCGTCGGCGGAGCACCAGTCGATGTTCGAAGAAAGCCCGGAGAAATATGCACCGCGCTATGGAGGGTTCTGTGCCGGAGCCATGTCGGTAAAAGGGTACAAAGCGGAAATTGATCCCCAATACTGGATGATCGTCGATGGCCAACTCTTCCTCGGCGGAGAGCAACGGGCGATGGATCACTTTGACACGGATGCCGGTGTCAAAATCAATCAGGCCGATTCGAATTGGCAAGCGCTGAACTGACTTTGGTACGGCTCCAACAAGGGAACGCGCTTGTATTGGCCGCGCGGACGGCATCCGGGCACCCGAATATTTGGGATAAGTTCGCGACGGCCGCGTCCTGAATAGGAGTGATGCCCCCATCGACCGGAATTGTCCTGATCAATCCTGCGCCCCACGTGACCGACGTCAAACCACCATGCTTGGCCCTGAATGATCTCATCAAGGGCGCTCCAATGATTGCGAGAAGCGCCGTTTTCTCAAAGGTGTGATCTTTCAAAAAACTGATCTTACCGGACTTCGTAGATCTCGATCGGAAGTCCCTCCGGGTCGGCAAAAAACGTAAACCGTGATCCTGTGGTCTCATCAATCCGGACGTGTTTGATGCGCCACCGCGTTTAGAATTTGTCTAGTTTATCGAATGCCGCGCGAATGGATCACGCGCATTCGCCCGTGATTGGTCATTTGCAATCGGCAATTTGCGCCTTTCCAATAACGCGAAGCAAGCCTAAGGCAGCGCCTGAGCGCAAAGCATTCCAAAACATCCTGCGATCTGTCAGCCCCCCTCTGCTTTGGCCGGTTGCATTCAACCCGCATTCCCCAAGTAGATCTCTGATTTCGCTGTCTTGAACGTGATATTTTCTATATATATCATGGCGTTGGTTGCTGCGGAGGATGTGTTTCATGGATCACCCAGAGGGTGCGGGCTTGCAGCGGGCAGATCGTGTGGATTTTGACCCTCGCGTGCGGCTGGAATTCCGGGGCGCTCAGCTCAGTTCGGATGGCGGCCTTCTGGTGATGCGCGAGCTTGATGACGCGCTCGGTCTGTCCAATCTGGCGTCTGCTGCCCTGTGCGATAATCGCCGTGGCAAGAACACGATCCACCGGCTCGACGGGCTGTTTCGGCAATCGGTCTACGGCCGGTTGGCAGGATACGGGGACGTCAATGACGCCGACCGTCTCGCGCTCGATCCCGTGATGCGCCAGGTTGTCGGTGGCCGTGCCGTCGATGCGCATGCCGCATCCACGTCGCAGATGGGCCGGTTCGAGACCGAGGGACTGGCGACCGCAGAGAACCGGGCGGCTCTGTCTGA
>NZ_JAIMIA010000052.1 GCF_019966495.1 Tateyamaria pelophila
CTACAGCCCCTCAGGAGCCCCCAAGCTGATGCGCCGCCTGGGGTTCGCGTATAAGAAACCACAATTACTGCCTGCACAGGCCGATGAAGCCAAACAGGCTGCGTTTATTGCTCAATATGAGGCCCTGATGAACGGGCTGGCCGCAGATGAGATGGTTGTCTTTTCGGACGCTGTCCATCCTGAGCACCAGAGCCGCCCTTCCCATGGCTGGTTCCCCAAGGGTCAAAAGACGGCCCTGAAGGCGACATCAGGGCGCAAGCGGCTCAACATTCAGGGCGCGCTTGACCTTGAGACCTTCCAGTTCACCTTTGTGGAAGGCGAGAAGATCAATGCTCAGACAACCCGACAGATGCTGGAAAAGTTGGAACGCAACAACCAAACCATGACGGCCATCCATGTCTTTGTCGATAATGCTCGCTATCACCATGCCAAGATACTCCAGCCATGGCTGGATAGCCCAGAACGCCGGGTCAAGTTGCATTTCTTGCCAGCGTATGCGCCGCATCTCAACCCAATCGAGCGCCTGTGGGGGGTCATGCACGAATGGGTCACCCACAATCGGCACTATGCAACGTTCAACCAGTTCACTGAGGCGATATTCGACTTCTTCCGCAAACACCTGCCAGAAAAATGGGAAGAGTTCCGCGACACCGTCACCGACAACTTCCGCGTCGTATCGCTCAAAGAATACAAAGTGGTTTGAGGGGAAAACCTCAGGTCAATTCAGGCGAAGGAGTATATCTGTACACCGTTAGGAGTAACGTCGTCCTGACCGTAAGACCTTATCCACACGAGCTTGAATGACCGTGACGCTTTATTCGACGACGCGGTCACACGCAAGCTATTGCGCCTGCAATGCCTCAAACACCTGCCGCACCACATAATCCCTAATCGAGGAAACAAAGATAAACACCAATCCAATCGTCAGATGCTCATTCAGTGTCGCTTCGATACCAAGCAGGCCACCTTGATCGCCATGCTCCGCGAGCCAGACGGCGCGACCATCATGGAGATCGCGACCGCGTTGGCGCGTGGGCGCTCCACACGGTCCGCGGTGCCATGTCCGGCGCGCTCAAGAAAAAGCTAGGTCTGAACATCACCTCCGGAAAGATCGAGGGGAGAGGTCGCGTGTATCGAATTGAAAACACCAATATGTGACTTTCCGGTAACTCTGCTTTCTTCAAGCCTCTGTGTTCCTTGCATAATCCTCCAGGTATGCAAGACATGCAGCCTGAGGTTTCGTTTGCCTGATACCTCAACTGCTCAAAGTGGTGCTGCCTGCACCGCTTTTACCGCCTTAGACTGGGCCAGCCTCGCGCTGGCCCTTTTTTATCGTTAAGCCTTGGCAAATCCGGCCATGCACAGCAATGCGATGCGCCCTTTCTTGCTGGTCGGATTGGTCGTGATGCTGCAGGTGCAGTCGGCTGGTGTCACCCCGAAGCGGGCACGGTCGTCCCGACGTTCGCACTTGCAGAATCTGACAGGGAGGGCGGACACCGGCCATTCGCCGCAAGTGCGAAATCGAAAGGGCGGCTCGAAGAAAGCGGACGCTCAGGGCATCGACCAGTTTTTTCTGTCATGCAAACGCAGCGAAGGTCGGCAGTGAGCCCTTGCACGAAGCGGACTCGCCTTTGCAAGCATGCTTGCAGATGCAGCAACAAAGTCAGCCTAATGCATCCGTCGCACCGCAGCCAGCAAAGCAGTCGTTCATTGTAGCTGCAGCAAGGGTCCAGGTGCCTTTGACCGGGTTGCCGGACCATGCGGACTTATGCGGGAAAAAAAGATCCCTAATTTTCTCTATTGAAGGCTTATCCCCTTTGATCCGGCAGCACAGGATGTAGTGCTATACGGCTTGCCAATCGGCGATGTTCCTGTATTGTTCCGGGCATGCCAGCCAGATGGAAAAACGACAGACCGATGTCCCGCCAGGCGTTTGACGCCCGCTTTTGCGATGAGGAAGCGTGTTCGCATTATCTGGCGGAACGTCGTTGGCCTGAGGGCTTCGTCTGCCCCTCTTGTGGCACCTGCAAGGGCTGGCCCCTGAAGCGAAATCGCGCGACCTGGGAATGTGCTGGCTGTGGGCGGCAGACATCTGTGACGGCTGGCACGGTGATGCACAGCAGCCACCTACCATTGCGGACGTGGTTTCTTGCCGCGCACATCGTGACCAGTCATTCAAACGGCATGTCAGCGCTGCAACTACAGGCTCAGCTCGGCCTCGGCAGCTACAAGCCGGCCTGGTTGCTGCTGCAAAAGTTGCGTCGTTCCATGGTCGACCCCGACCGCAACCCTCTGAAAGACCTTGTTGAGATCGACGAAACGGAGATGCCGTTCCGGTCTCGGTACGATCCGGTCGACCGGCCGAAGGGTGGGCGCAGTCCGGTGGGCAAGATGTTCGTGGTCGGTGCGGTGGAATTGTCCGAAGACGGCCAGCCGCGCCGGATCCGGATGAACCACATCCCCGACGGAGCGTCAAAGACGCTGCACGGGTTCATCGGCCAGGCCGTCGAGCCTGGAGCGCATATCATCACGGACGGCTGGCTCGGTTACGAAAATCCCCCGGCAAACACGCATGAGGCCAAGGTTGTCACCGGCAGGAAGGCACATGAGATCCTGCACTGGGTTCACCGCGTGTTCTCCAACCTGAAGCGATGGGCGAAAGGCGTGTTCCACGGCCTCAGGAAACGACATCTGCAACGCTACCTTGACGAGTTCGTGTTCCGTTGGAACCGGCGACGACACATGTGCAGTGCCTTCGACACGCTGCTCGGGATCGGTGTCCGTCTCGCGCCTGCAACCTATCGCGATTTCGTCGATCAGCGCGTCTGAAAGTCATCTGTCATCAGAAAAGCTACGTTTTATGCGCCCAAGCTGCCCCGCAAATTGATCCGATCCGCGCCTCAAGCTACAATCATCAGCTCTGTCGCCTCAACATGTAGTCTTGCCGGAACAAAGGGGATAAGCCATTCTCTATTGTATCGCCGCGCATAATAAGTCGGGTTGGATGGAGTCTGTATATTATGTCCCTCGCCGCACAAGGGAATTTCGAAATTTGGCAGCGAAAGTAGAATTTTATCATTTAGAGCATTACCGCCAAACGGATGATCGCGGGGCTGGTTGTGAAGTACATGAATAAAGCAGATCTGGGCACGGCCAAAGCCAAAAAGCCGCCTTGCCCGATTCAAGTTGAGCTATTCAGACAACTCTTGGAAGATCATTCTATAGGCTATACGTTCTTATCGTCGGCACATTGCGCGACATTTCAGTCTCGACAAAACAAAAGTCTTGATCGGTGGCAGAGCAACAGATTTGCGCGCAGGTTTGGCGCACCGCCTAATCATGGGCAATTCATCAAGGAGTAACCTATCATTGGATCTCAAGATTTTTGCTCTGGATGCTTCTCGGTCTATTGGTTCCGCTGTGGCAAAGGCGACAGGTACATCGCTGGCAACTATGGAAGAGCGCAACTTTGAAGACGGGGAACACAAGGCGCGCCCTCTAGAAGAGGTGCGCGGCGCGGACGTCTACGTAATCCAGGGACTTCATGGGGGGCCGGATGACAGCCCGAACGACAAGCTATGCAAGCTGCTGCTTTTTGTCGGAGCACTTCGTACAAATGGCGCGGCCCGAGTGACGGCGGTACTGCCTTATCTCGCCTACGCGCGAAAAGATCGGCAGACCAAGCCGCGCGATCCGGTGTCGGCGCGCTATGTCGCGCAATTGATTGAGGCGGTTGGGACAGATTGTGTCGTGGCGATGGAAATTCACAACATTGCTGCATTCCAAAATTCTTTCCGCTGCGAAACCGTTGCGTTGGATACACGTGGGGTCATATTGGACCGCGCGGTCGAGCTGGCCGGAGACGCACCAGTCAGCGTTGCGTCGCCTGATCCCGGCGGAGTCAAACGTGCCCAACTGTTCCGAGAGGCGTTGGAAGAAAAACTTCAGCGCGCGGTCGGCTTTGCTTTGATGGAAAAACGACGGAGCGCGGGAGTGGTCACAGGTGAACTTTTTGCAGGGGAGGTCGAGGGCGCGCGCGTTCTCATAGTCGATGACCTGATCGCTTCTGGCGGGACCATGGTACGCGCTGCCAGAGAGATTAAGCGTCGCGGCGCACGCGATGTATGGGCGTTGGCCGCGCACGGACTATTCACCGGTAGCGCTACTGAGGCACTGTCAGACCCTGCAGTTACAGGTTGGGTGATCACAGATACGGTGCCACCATTCCGGCTGACTGAAGATGTTGCGAACCGGGTAGAGATCATATCCGCAGCTCCGTTGTTCGGACAGACTATCCAGCGCCTTCACGACTATCGTCCGATTGTAGACCTGCCTGCTGCTGGCGCATAAGGTCTGGTTTGACCGACAAAGCAACATAAGCTCGCGCTAGTGGTCGCCATTTTTCCGGCGTGCGATCAGGCTGGAGTACCAGGTGCAGAAGTGCCAGCCTCGCTCGCAAAAGCGCGCGGTAGCGCCAATAGAAGTTGGCCAGATCGTTCGGAGGTTCACCAATCACTGAGTTCAACCTTCGCATAAGGCTTCCCGCAACCCAACTCGCACCGAGATGCGCGCATTCCATGCCTAAAAAGACGACCTCGTCCAGAGGATCGACGAGTCGGAAGCGAAGGCTGAATTCGATGCAGTCGATGATCACCGGTGGATCGCTCAGAAACACATGCTGCGGGCGAAGATCCCCGTGCCCCTCTACGACAAATCCCTTCTCGACCCGGTGGCGCAGCAGCGGAGCCGCTATTTCGAAGGCGCGCCAGAACCCATCAAGCGCGGATGTGAGCAACGGTTCGTCCAGCTCGAGTGTGGGGTCCGTCAAGATATCTTCAGTCTTTTGAGCTTCGTCCGCGAACTGAGCGTAATAGGTGTATTGATCCGTGTTAGCAGACGGTAACCGTTGATAGAACGTGGCAAGCAGATCCGCCACACCGGTGACGTCGACCTGCGTCAGACCGCCGGATGCAATCATGCACTCAAGATCTTGCTCTTGTGCAAGCCTGCGCATTTCAACCATCCAGTCGATGGCCTGCCCACACGCGTTAAGCGTAAGTCTTCCATCGGCACCAATCCGCAGTGCGCGCTCTGAAAGATAAACATCCGGTGCCAGTCGCCGATTGAGGCGAACTTCGTCAAAAACAGCGGTACAGCGCTTTTCAATCGTACCAAAATCGAGAAAATCGTATCGCACCGGCTTCTTCAGCTTGTAAACTAGGTCATCGGCGAGAAAGACCCACGACATGTGCGTTTCAATCACCTCAACGGATTTCGGCCCGTGAGGATATGCAGCAGCATCCGACAAAAACCTAACTTTCTCCGAGATTGAGAAACGGTCCTCCTCGGCGAAGGGATGTTCTGTCATGATACCTTCCATCGCATCTGGGCCCTTGTCACCGCACAACTATGGCAGTGCCGACGTACCTTGGCCAGACAAGAACATGGCCGCATTCAGATCGTGAAGGTGGCAGGCTTTCGTATCCTATTGTGCGGATTGTCGCCCATGCAAAACCCACGACTTGCACATCTGTCAAGGTTTCCAGAATAGGTTTACATGACGGGCCACGGGCACAGGCGAGGTTGCAATGCTTAACAGGTTTTCTACCAGACGCCATGTCTGGGCGGTTCTCAATATTGTATTGTACTTGGCAATTCCCGGCGTTGCAAATGCAGCAGCAAGTGTCTGCAAGGCACCACTGGCAAAGAATATCCCGTCGCGTTCTATTGAGGCTTTGCCAGGTAGCGTTGTGATGAGTCGCCTTGGGGAAGCCAGTGGATCCAAGCGTGACATGGCAATCCAGGACGAATTGCTCGGTGGAAACTTACCGTCGTTTTTGCATGAACTGGTTCCGGTAACGCTGACCGGAACACTTTCAACGGGCCGCAAGATCCTTGTCACGCTCTGCGTCACGCCAGAGTATTTGGCTGTGGGGAGCGACCGTGATTTTGTTCGCGTGCCGCTCGGTCTCGCGGCCGCGGCCCGGATTGCTTCCGACTTTGGCTTTCTCTTGCCTACTACAAAAATGGTCGACGCAATTTACCAGCAGGCATCCGTGAAAGTATCGCCCAGTCCGATGAGCCCGACATCCCAGATGACATCGACATCCTACTTTCTGGCACATAACTTAACGGTCCAACAGCAACTGACCCAAGTCGGTGGCACAAGATCTGAGCTGTCGGCAGGCCATAAGAAAGATCTCGTTCTTTCGAACCGGCTGAATAGCAAACCGGGCCGCGTTGCGATCTATGGTTGGCACCGGCCGAATGGAAAACCAATACAACCGCTCAGCACCGTACATGGTGACGAATATGCTGATTACAGCCATGGTGTGCGGCTGGTGAGTCGCATGGCCTATGTTAATGGCGAGCCAAGGGCACTAAACGAGATACTTCAAGCCAAAACCTTGTCGAGCATTGTAAGCAGCGAAGGCCCCATCGAGAACGCAGATGGATTGCTCCAGACATATGCAAGCAAGGCTACCAACTGATCCGTCTATTCTATCGTTTTGCAGCAACGGAAGCCGAGGTGATAATTCTCGTGGCTTGAAGGGCTCAATACACGGCTGCCATGCCAGTAGGGAGCGCGCCAACGACACCAGTCAGGATGCGCATAGTACCTGTCAAAGATGAACCAACTTCCCTTCATTTCAGTCACGCCGAGCTTGATGCTGCCTGTGCTGGCCATCTGGTCGGGAGCAAGCGGTAAGTTCATGTGTTCAGCGGCATTACCATGCAAGTCATAGACACCAAGCACGCTTTTACACCCTGGAAAACTACCAGTCGGGTAAGTGTTTGAGCCGCAACTTTGATACCCGCCTCCGCCACATGAGGCGCTTTTTTGGCTTGCGGCCGCGCAGATGCCCCGCTGATAACCGTTGCCATACGACCAGTTCTTACTAGCAGCGTACTTCGCGTTATGGGCGCTTCGCATCGAAGACACCGATCCGCGGCCGAAGAAATAGTCGGGTGGCTCCAGAGCACCGGCACAAGCCCCTTCCCATTCATGCGCATCGCATATCCGTTTGCCGACGGCAGCGCAGATTTCCGCAGCCTCGCGGGCACGGGTCCAGACCACCGGGTACGTGCAGGGGATGTTTGGGAATTCAAACATATCGATGCAAGCTTCGGCTTCAGATGGCTTTTCCGAACGCGGGTCGTACAGCGGTGCCATGTATTTTTCACCGCATATCCGCCGGTTACGCGCATTGTCATAGCGCGCAGTTCCACCGATCTTCTCTGTGCACTGCTCTGGCGTCATTGGATGGCGTGTAATTGCAGGATTACCCTGTCCGATTACACGGGAGCCGGAAAATATGCCCTTCAGTCGATCCATCTGTGCTGAGTTCAGGCCGTGAACGGACTGTAGCTGCCGGAATAGTTGTTCATTGGCCTGCTGCAGGCTGGATTGCGCCAGAGCGGTCGTTGCTATTACTGTCGCAAAGATCAAGGAAAGGAGAAACCGTGTCATTTGCTGCGCTCCTTCCGGGTCAGATAAAATAGATCTCGATTATCGGGGAATCCGATGAAACGGGGTATGATCGTACCGCCCCGTACTTTCTTCTCAATCAGCGCCATTCCGGGAAGCAGATGTTCGACATGCACCCTACCGCCCTGCGGAACATATAGGGCTAGATAGGTATGTTCGAGCGCGTTCATATCCAACAGCATCGCATAGCTACAGCCATATGCCTGAAATGTCCGCGCCATGGCAGACGGTGTGGCCGATGAAAAATATCCGTAAATCAAATAGTCACGCCCGTCATTCGCAACCATACAGGCCCCGGCGCGCAGGGTGCGCAGCTCGGCTTTGGCGGACCCGGACCAGTTGCCGCCACCCCAGCTCGTGACACGGTCGCCCGGCATTGGCTGGTCCGTGGCCGGGTCCGTTTCCACTAGGGGGACGCCGTTCTGCCGCGCAAACCGGATGCGGGGCAGCAAAACATTGTCCTCTTCCGTCCAAGTTTTCATGCCGATGCTACCGTCAGTCAGCCCATATAACGTCGAAAGGCCCGGCTGCAGTTTGCTCAGGATCACGCCTTTTTCGATGAATCCGTAGTGGTGCCCAAGATTGTAGGTTGCCATATCGCCGAATTTGAAAGCCCCGTGCTGACGCTTGAACCCACCTGTAAAAGTTGCGATGGCGTTGCTGGCAATAACTGGGTTCACCATACCCAGCGTCACCAGTGGCCTGACAGTATCAATTCCGTCTGGCCCAGGTAGACCGCGCGGCCTGACCGATCCCGGTGGGCGCGACGACCAGCCAAGCGCCGGGTGATCCGTGCCCACGGCATAGCCAATGTCAAACAAACTCATGTCAAAGGCGGTCATATATCCGGTGGCCTTGGCTTCGACACCATCGAGACGGTTCGCGCCGGGGGCTTGCAGGATTTCGTTGCTGATCGCGCGAGGTTGGAATGTGCTGGCAAATACCCCCTCCAGACCCGCGATCGGGTACCATTGGCCGATTGTCATCTGCCCGGGACCGGCACCCTCAATGCCCAGTGTGAGCAGAGTCGAAATGACCCGCTGTTCACTTGGCGGAACCTTGCCCCGCATCGGAGTCGGCCCATATGCTGGCGCGTTAGTGCCTCCCGTGCCAACGGTTTCGCTGGTCTCGAGTTCTGAGTCCTTAAAAAACGTGTCGCGCACGAACCGAACGATCGACTCTCCACCCCAAACATTGTCACGCAGGAAATCGGTAGTGGCTTCGATATTTGTCCTCGAACCGGTTACAGGGTTGCGCAAAAAGAGCTTGCCGTCGCAAATCGGAGCGTAGGCCAGTCCGGTCTTACTTGCGACTTTCAACTCCTTTTCATCCGCAGCCCAAGGCGCACAGTGCGTAATATCCGCCTTTGTCGCGATCTCAATCTCAGGCGCGGGCCCAGTATTAAACATAAGCGTTTGAAGTGCGGGGGACGGGTTCTCGATATGGTAGCTCTCGGGTTTACCGTCCGGATCCGTGCGCAGTTCCAGCAGGAACCAAGCGCCCACGGCCGGGTTTGTGGATATCCAGGTCAGATGACGGCCTGTCGCGGCGACTTGCGCGGTTTGCGTCTTGCGAAAAAGCTGCAGGTCCAGAACGGACTTGGCACTTATCGCGTCATAGGCGTCGCGCTGTTCTCGCAGAGTTTCCGAGGTTTGCGCGATCGCTGCAGACATGTATAGCCCAAGCCCGAAGCCAACTCCGATTAGAACAGACTTTGATTTGGTCATGATATGCATGGCTCTCTCCCCCTCTGGCGTCACATGAAGAACCGGACCAGCGCCAGCGCTCCCTTCTTCCAGGGCACGCGGTGAGTGACTCCGGCATGAGTTGAAATGGTCGAGAGGTTTTTCAGATACCACTCATAGTTGCGGATCAGTGCTTCTTCGTTGGAATATTTAGGCGCAAACCCCAGCCGTTCAGTAAGCCGGTCAATGCTAACGAAACTGTCTTTTGATGCGGTTTCGTAAATCCATTTGTAGAGGGGTGACAGATGCAGTGCCTCCAGCACCCGCAGGGTCCAGATTGCAGGTGCGGCAGGCACTCCGATGATGCGTTTGCCATGGCCCGCCCGGTCTAGTACGGCCTGAAAACTCTGGCGCAGTGACCCAAATCGCTCGGCTCCAACGTTGAAAGTGTCGTTTGCGATCTCCGGCGGATTTGTCGCGCAAAGATACACAGCCTGGCTCAAATCCTCGACATCCAACAATTGATAGAGGTTGTCACCGGATCCCAGAACCGGGAAATTATGCCCGTTGCTGGCAAAATCATATAGTAATTCAAACGCGCCCAGCCGTTCGGGGCCAACAAAGCTCTTGGGGCGCAGAATCGGCAGGAGCAATCCTTTGTCGCGATACTCAGCACAAAGATGCTCAGCTTGAACCTTGGATTCCCCATAAGGTCCAACACCGACCATTGGGTCGCTTTCAACGAGCGGATGATGATCTGGGATCCCGTAGACTGCCGTACTGGAAATATGGATGAACCGGTCAATCCCGCGGTCCTGAGAGGCCTGTAGCATCAGCTGGGTGCCGTCGACATTGGTCGACATGATCTCTGCTTGGTCAGCCAAAGGCAACGCAGCGGCGCAGTGGACAACAGTATCAATCCCCTCGAACGCCACATCATGCAAGGTAGTGTCCCGGATGTCGCCCTGAAGTACGGATATCTGATCTGCTTCAGGATAAGTGAACGGAGCGATATCATAGCTTCGTACCTCATGCCCTTTGTCCAGTAGATACCGAACAAGGTTAATGCCCATGAAGCCAGCTCCGCCTGTAACCAGAAATCGCATGTTTGTCATATCTCTTACGTGCATTTTTGCCCTGAAGCAGGACGCATTAGCTCGATCACAAAGGTAAAAAATTCGCCTGATGTTGCATATGATCTACATCAATGATGATAAAGCAATTTCCCGGCAATCTCACAGAAAAGGTAAAGGTGAGCGATATTGGCCTGGGTGGCGGAGTCCGGCAGCGAGCACCGACGGAGCAAGATGCAAACCACCCCCAATCAGATGAACGACGCTGACGTTGCCTTGGTTCTGGATGTGGACGGAACCCTTCTGCGAACAGACCTGCTCTACGAATCCTTCTGGGCTGCGCTGGGGAGTGATTTAGCGGCGACACTTTTCGCCGCTGCCGTCAACTGGCAACGACCTGAACGGTTGAAGCAGGCTCTGATCAATATCGCACGTCCGCGCATAAGTTTGTTGCCGGTACGCGACGCATTGCTCGCTCCGGCACGAGAAGCGGTGGAAGCGGGTCGCTCGGTGCATCTTGTCTCGGGGTCAAATCAGGAATTGGTCGATGAACTGGCCAGCTTTTTAGAACTTCCTGGTCCTCATTTTGGTTCGGATATTGATCGAAACCTGACCGCTGCAACCAAGGCGGCTTTTCTGAAGCACCAGTTTGGTGAAGGTGGATATGACTACGCCGGGAATGCGCATGCCGATCTGAAGTCCTGGGCTGGTGCACGAAAAATCATCGCAGTGAACCCTAACTCCGCGCTGACAAAAGAAATCGAAGCGCTGGTCAAACCCGTTGAAACTATTGCGGATGACTGGGGGATATCAGACGTTATTCGCGAAATCCGACCGCATCAATGGACAAAAAACCTTCTTCTCTTTGTACCATTTCTGGCCAGTCATGATATTAATACCGCGTCCTTTCTGGCTGTCTGCCTTGCGGCGGTGGCTCTTAGCCTTGGGGCATCCTCAATCTATATTCTGAATGATCTGCTTGATCTTGAGGCGGACCGAAGCCACCCGGAAAAACGGTTCCGTCCAATTGCTTCAGGAACACTGCCAATCGCGGCCGCGATGCGCGTCAGTGTCTTGCTGGCATTTGCTGCCGTCTTGCTGGCATTCAGTGTCAGCCCTCAGGTCGCGCAGCTTACGCTGGCCTACATGGCGGGAAGCCTGTCATATTCTTTATGGCTAAAGAAGCGGCGCTGGCTGGATTTAATCGCATTAACAGGCCTGTTCCTGCTCCGTATGCTGACCGGCGCTGTTGCAGCCCACGCAGGAGTAACTTGCTTATTGCTGGCTCTGGGTTTTGCTGTATTTTTCACACTTGCTTGCGTGAAGCGGTTGACCGCGCTCATTCGCATGCACCAGCGAGATTACCTGCCAGGTCGCGGGTATTCCTTCCATGACCTGATCTCTCTGAAAAATGCAGCCTATACCAGCACTGCCCTCTCCGGGCTGGTCTTCCTGGCCTATATTCGGGACGAACATGCCTCAGGGCTCTACTCTGCGCCAGTTCTGGCTTCGGTGGCGGCTTTGCCGCTGATGATGTGGTTGTTCCGAATGGTTCGGCTCAGTATTGCGGGCCGCGAGGATTATGATCCTGTTCGCTTCATGCTCCATGACCGCATCGGACTGCTGCTTTTGGGGATTGGCCTAGCGCTAATGGTGCTAGCCGTCTGAGGTTTGTTTGTTCGACGAATTAGCTTGGTCAAAGACAAAGCGATAGTCGAGATTATATTTGATCACGTAGCCAACAGTCAGTCCCAGCACCGCGCCGATTTCGCGCATGCTCTGGGTATTCCCGATCAGCCAGAAAAGGGTTTCGCTTCCCCAGAATATTACCGTCGTGCAGACTCCGGTCAGAGTGTAGAGGCCGAACTTCCGGGTTTCATCCCGGAGCTTCCTGCTGTCGTCAAAGAAGACCCACCGCTTGTCGAGAACGAACTTCACGACCAGCCCCACTAATGTGCCTGCCATCAAGGCCTGAACGTACCAGCCTTCTGTGCCCTCAAGGACAAGGCGCTGAACAGCAAGATTAGCAAATGTTGCTACAATCGCAAAAGCAGCATACCGGATGACAAGTTGTCGGAACGTCAAATGCAAAAAGACGTGTCTCCAAGACTTCGATGATAGGACTAATTTGCTTACATATAGAAACCGCTGGATGTCCAAGCAGATAAGGTGTCTCAATTTCTCGAGATGAGCAAACCAAACTCGTAACGCAATTTCAAGACCGCCATAGAACTCACCCGACTGGCGGCGGTGATTGGTAGTGGCTTCAAGAATCCATGCTGCGCTGGCATAAGTCGGAAAAGTCCGCAGACTGACGTTTCAGCCGAAGAAATGCTGCGCTGTGCACGAACGGCAGGAATGACGGGCCGCACCGCAGCATTCAAGATCACTGTTGGACGTCGGCAATGGGCCGGGCACGTCGAGAACCGCGACCATGACCCGCGACTTTGCAAAGGTCGCTATCTGCGCATTGCCGCCCCACGACCAAGACGCTGCCACCTCGCGTAGTTCCACTCGGCGACGGATGCGCGTCGTTCACGCTCCTGAGGACTCTCCTCGGGCATCTTGGAGTTGCTCGAAACTCTCCCCACTAACTTCCAGCACTGCCGCCTCGCCAGTGAACGCCTGCCACCGCTCGACCGCCACATCAACATAGGCCGGGTTCAACTCGATGCCGTAACAGGCCCGGCCTGTGGTCTCTGCCGCGATCAGCGTGGTCCCAGATCCCATGAAGGGCTCGTAGACCGCCTGCCCGGGGCTCGAGTTGTTCTCAATCGGCCGACGCATACATTCCACAGGTTTCTGAGTCCCGTGTACCGTCTTGGCATCCTGATCCTTGCTCGGGATCTGCCACAGCGTTGTCTGCTTGCGATCGCCCGCCCAATGTCCCTTGCCGGTCTTTTTGACAGCATACCAGGCCGGCTCATGTTGCCAGTGATAATCACCCCGGCTGAGCACCAGCCGCTCCTTGGCCCAGATGATCTGTGACCGGATGTTGAAGCCCGCCGCCTCAAGGCTTTCCGCAACCTCTGCCGCATGTAATGCGCCGTGCCAAACATAGGCAACATCACCGGGGAACAGCGCCCAGGCTTCGCGCCAGTCGGCGCGGTCATCATTCAGCACCTTGCCCGTGCGTTTGGTTTTGGCAGCCCCTGCCTGATTGCGCCAGCCCGGGTCATATTCCACACCGTAGGGTGGATCTGTCACCATCAGCAGAGGCTTCACACCTTTCAGCACTTTCTCCACATCTGTGGCCACTGTGCTGTCGCCGCAGAGCAGCCGATGCGGGCCCAGCACCCAGACATCCCCCGGCCGCGTCACCGGGGTTTCAGGTACCTCCGGCACATCGTCAGGATCGGTCAGCCCGCCGGTTGTATCAAGCAGTGCATCGGGCAAGAGTTCCGCCAGATCATCAGCGCTGAAGCCGATCAGTGACATATCCTCGATCCCGAAATCTGCGCGCAGCTCGCCCAACTCAAGGCGCAGCATTTCCGGATCCCATTCGGCGATCTCGGCCAGCCGGTTATCGGCCAGGGTGTAGAGCCGCCGGTCCTCTTCTGACCAGCCACGCGCCACCATCACCGGGACCTCGGCCAGCCCCAGCTGCAGCGCTGCCATCAAGCGGCCATGGCCTGCGATGATCGTGCCATCCTCGGCCACCAGCATCGGAATGGTGAAGCCGAACCGCTCCATGGACGCCGCGATCTGGTCGATCTGGTCCGGCGGATGCTGTCGAGCATTTTTTGCGTAGGGCACAAGATCGGCCACTTGCCACATCTCGACCTGCGCCGCAGGCCAGGCCTGCGGGTTGATTTTGGATTGTGCTGTCATCGGAATCCTGCCGGGCACGAGCCACGCCCCCCCCCCCCGCTGAAACGAAACGAACCGCAGGGGGTCATTTCGTTTCGCGAGGTGGCGAAAGCCCATTTTTTATTGGGGTTTGGCGCGTTTTGAGGGGGCTTAAACTGCGCGAAACGAAGTGGATTTAGGGGGGGGTCATTTCGCCAATTCGGGACCTAAGCCCCTGATTTCATTGGGGGAGACCCCCGCTGAAACGAAGCGAAATGGGTTTTTGAAAGAAGAAAAAACGCTCATATATCGCGAGGCGGCGCCCCCGCGTAAGACAGCGCGTCAGAAGGGACCCAAGGGGGGGGGCCTGTCGGTTTCCTCGTACGCGCCTTGGTGCGCTGATTTGCCTCTTGACGATACTTTTATACCCCTCGCGAATCACTGTCCAACAAAAAAATCATCGTTTGTGTTTTTTCTTTCATTCCGTTGAACCAGCGGGATTTTCTTGTCTCACGCGCCGCTCAGACGTCCAAGAGACGCGCGATCTGACGCGTGGCCTCGGCCAGCACGTCTGGTTGTGCCGCCTCGAAAGCGTCGCGTGTCGCGTCCTGCACCATCTCCTTCGGGATTGCCGGGCCGAACATCTTCTTGATCGGCAGGCGCGCCCTGCCCTCACGCACGAAGGCGTTGTTGGAGAGCGAGCCCACGAGGAAAGCGCCATCGAAGCGCTGCCAGCGCCCCCAGGGTTTGGCCCGCACACCGTAGGCGAACTGCCGTGGGCTGAAATGCGACAGGCCCAAATAGTCGCCGCGCGCTTCGATGGTATAGGTCAGGTTGGAGAAACTCGAGCGGATGGCCCGCGTCTCGCGGTTGATCAGCGCGGCCTTTGCACCGGTCTGGTGTCGCAGGGCACGGCGCACCTGAGTGCGGACCTTGTTGCCCTCGCTGTTGAGCGCGCGGTTGAAAGCGCGCGTTGCCGCCTGTTCTCCGAGTCGGGCAACGGCAGCTTCGAAGTGAATGCGGGTCTGATCAAGATCGCGGATGATGACATTCACAGCCCCTGCCTCCCACGCGCACGACACCGAGTATATCGTTTATATACCCCTGGAAAATTTATCTGTCTCGCCTTCCGATGTCCCGCTGAAAAGTGTCCCGCTGGAACGAAAGGGGTTGACAGGACCGTCGTCGTGCAACCGCCCCGCGCATCACACCGTCTGCTCAATCACACATGCCATAGACCGCCTGCACGGCAGACGGCGACCGCTGAGCCGCCAGACGATCACAGCGTGCCCAGAATATCTGGCCGATGTATCGATGATACCTACACGCGTTTCCTGGGGCCAAAGCGCGCATTTTAGCCAATGGAAAAAATGTTCGAGAGTCAGATCAGATCATGTTCCAATGTACCAATAAGCCGTTAGCTTGGTATCGATCAGCATGGCACGCGTTTCTCCGCCGGGCATGCCGCTTCATTGAGGATGTGGATATCGGATGATTGTTCTGAAAAATGTTTTCACCAAGTTCGTCGGACCTTTGGTGCTCTTCCTGTGTTTTTCGATCGCAACGATCTCCTTTGCGGAAGGCCCATCCTCCGAGCAAACCATTCCTGGACAACCGTCTTCCGCCTTTCAAAACCTGCTTGATGACAACGGAATTGACTTTCAAATACCGCCAGAAGGGAAAGCTATTCTGGTTAACATTCCAGCCTTTGAGTTGACGACCTTTCAGGATGGAGCCCCGGTATTTCGCAGCAAGGTGATTGTTGGCGCTCCATGGCACAGAACCCCAAGGGTACAGACATTCACATCTGCTGTCAGGTTTCGACCAACTTGGAGGCCCACGCCGTCGATGATCGCAAGCGGTGAATATCGAGATCGGGTTGTGCCGGCAGGCCCGAACAATCCACTGGGGCTGGCGGCAGTGCGGTTACAGCAGGGTATGCTGGTCTATTTGCACGACACTAACCACCGAGAATTGTTTGATCTCGACGCACGTGCGCTGTCTCACGGGTGCATTCGTGTACAGCGCTGGGATGATTTGGTGGCTTGGTTGTTGGACATGTCCTTGGATCAGGTGCATGCCCATGCGAATGGAAGTCGAACTTTCGACATCCCAACGCCACCGGTGCCAGTCACGCTGGGGTACTTCACGGTCTTTCCCGACGCATCCGGAAGCGTTGTGCGATACCCTGACATCTACAATCTAGGGAAGTCTGCAGCAGTAGCACCCGAAATCGCACCTAGTACTGTTACAAGCCAGTTTGCGGAACGTGTTTCCCCAACAGACCCTTTTCAGTCCTGCGCGAACACTGGTTGAGGTTGCCCATTTCCAAGGCTGTTTGGTCTCATGATCAGATGGCGTGAGCCTTTCCTTGATATGAAAGGAAGCGTGACAGGACGAGTTCATCATTCGAACGCCACGACATCGCAAAACGTCAGAAACAGGATGAGGGCGGCGGGTTTCGGGCATCCGCGACAGGCGGGTATGTGCCCCTACCCAGCCTTTCAAGCGTATCGGAAAGAACATCCATTCTCATTGTGTGCGATCGATAACGAATTTCATCGACCGCTTGCGTGGCACGTTTCTACCGTTGAGCTTCCAGACGATCACGGCCAGCCCGTACTCATGCCGCCGATTAGCAGCCGATCGGCTGATGCCCTGATGCCAGTTGATCCGCCTCCACGGCTTGCGATTGGCGCGCGCCCAAAGGATCTGGCCGATGTCCTTGTCTACCCATCGCAGCCAGAGCATCGCCTCATCGGCCTGCGTGATCATCCGTGGCGAGGGTAGCGGTTTTTTCATCCGTGGCTCTTGCTCTACCTGATCGGCGAAGGTCGAGACGTATTCGGGCCACGCGCTGACATAGCCCTGCGGGCGCACTGGTGGCTGGCTGCGCATCACGTCCGCCGCCAGGTCCAGCCGGTCTGCGACCATTGCGCGGGTCCAGTCATCGGCCATGGCGCACCTCCCTGCCCTGTGGGCGTGGCCCGTAAAGCTTCGCGCCAAGCTGTTCGACGAGTTCGCGCTCCGGCCATGTCAGCCTGTGATCATCCACGCTGACGGCTAACACGCCTTGCTCATGCCAGCCGTCGCGCTTGACCTGTTCGGGGTCGCGGCGGTGACCGCCATACCCCCTGGGAGTGAACCGCATGCCCATCAGGTCAGCCCTCCCTGCGTCTCGATGGCCCAGAGCAAGATCGCGATGGCATCCGCCTCGTTGTCGTCGGCGGGGCTGAAGCCGCGGGCTTGTGCGGCGGCGATCATGGCCGGTTTGTTGGCGTTGCCCTGGCCCGTCAGGAATTTTTTGATGGTTCCAACCGGCACGCCCTGGTACGGCACGCCGCGCAATTCCCCCCAGCTGGTGAGGGCCGCCAGCAGGCCCCCAAAGACATGGGCTGCGTCAGTGCCTGCATGCCGGCGTATTTCTTCGAAATAGATCGCCCCAATCGGCCCAGACAGCCGGTCGATCTCCGTCAGCCAGTTGGTGAAGCGCAGGTAGCGCATGCCACCACCATCGTAGCGGCCGGGCTTGAAGCTGGCGGTGCCGCTGGTGATCAGGCCATCATAGCCACGGATGGCCCAGCCAGTCGTGGTGCCGAGGTCAAGCGCCAGGATGGTGCGCGGGGTTTGTGTGGGTTGGGTCATGCAGACCTCCTCTTCGGTTTGGTGAGCGAGGCGAGAGGGCTGGCCGGTGAAGGCTGCGGTCTCGCCAGGCCCCGAAGGGGGTCAAGTTTGGTCAAAGCGTCAAAGTGCGGAATTGACGGAAGTTTGACGGATTTTTAGCTATTATAGTATTGTTTTTATTATATATAAATACTTACGTCATATAGTCATCTCTCTCTAGAGGGAAATTCCGATTTGCCTCCCCCCTCCGTGTGGAGGGGGGATATGGTTTCTTCTAGATGACGGAATGACGTAAGTTTATTGTTCAATTATTTCATGATGTTGACCCCCATCTTCCGTACTTTGACGCTACATTTGACGTTGTCTTAAGTCCTACCCGATACGGTACACATCAGCGCTCCTCCCTTTGGTCTTGGTGCTCACGCTGGTGATCTGTTCGCTTTCAATCAGGGTCTGCAGAACCTCCTGGCGCACCCGCAGATCCAGAAACTGGGTTTTGCGTGTCAAATCGCGGCGCCTTATCCCTTTTCTGCCAGCGGCCCGGATGATCTCCAGCACCTTCTTGTGATGCTTTTCGGTGCGGGTATCTGCCAGATGCCGCTCCGACTGCAGCAAGAGCGTGCCAATGCAGTGCGCAACCAGTTCCCGCGCCCAAAGCGCATCCGGCTCGCGAATTATCGGCGCGGAAGGATCTGCGCTGACCGCCTTGATCAACGCAACCTTGGCCGTGTTTTCCCAGACGCGTGCAAGCACTGCGCCTTGCTCCGTACCGATCGCCGCGCGCTGACGTGTCGTCATCTCAAGATCGAGATCATCAAAAACTGCCAGAGCGGATGGATCCATTTTCACCAGTAACGGTGCAGGCACAATGGTCGCACTTCCTGTCTGAGCAAGGTTGCCGCGATTACTGCCGCCAGCGGCGGCAATCGCCTTGAGCGCATCGAGAAGCGGTTGCGGCACATCCCTGAGCGAGCGCGGCGTCCGATTCCGGTCAGGAATGTCGTCTTCGCTTCTAAACACAAGGAATCGCGCGAGGCTTCCATCCTGCAAGGAGCCAGTGGAGAGCGATTCCCAGAACGGACCCGGCGCGGTCACCCCATGCACACAGGCACAGGGCTGGATGATGTCCTGGCGTGGTCGTTCCTTCTGATCCGCATATTCCGCGCCCATAAAGGTCGTTGCCGCGCTGGTTGCGAGTTCGGTGAACAGATCCCAGATCTCGGACAGATGCTTTGGCGCGCGATGCTTGTCGACGACATTCGCCATGAACTTGCCAAACTCATCGATCTGAAACAGTGACGCCGGCTGTCGGGTGAGCGCGGAGATCAGCCCTGCACCGGAGGCTATGCGCTCCCCGCCAAGATGCGACGCAAATCCAGCCTGTGCGAACATCTCCTTGATCGCCTTGCGGGCATGATCCTTTCCGCCCCCACTTTCCGCAAGGCCGATCACGTAAAGATTTGAGCGCAGATCACTATCGGTACGCACCTTGCGCCCCATCAATGTGCCAAGCGCGGTGAGGGAGGCACCGACCGCCAGCCAAGGCTGGGGCCGGATGGCACTGGCCAGAATATGCTCGATCATCATCGCCAGTGCCCCATCAAGCTGCGAGAGGGGTGGGGGCGGCGGCACCCTGACAGCCTGCACCTCCATTTCCCGGTCCTCAGAGCCATGAGCTTCGCCCAGCCTCGACAGCAGCCCCGCCGCTGGGTGCTCGCCATCGCAGACCGCAGCACCGTCCAGACAAAGAGAGGCATCAGGCTGCCAGCCGCGCTCCATGGCGAGGTGGTAGATCGTGCCCGCGCCGATGCGATCGGGTTTGAAGCTGGCCCAGGCCTTGTCCGTGGTCTGGGGCACGTCCTTTGCCGCTTGTGCCGACCACTCGGCAAAGAGATCGGCGCCAGCGTCACCAAGCGCGCCTTTCAGCGCCATGCCGATCCGCATCCAGCTGTCATAATCCAGCTCGGCATTGGGCAGCCATGCGAGGGCCGCCCGTATGGCGGGCAGAGTTCCGATCTGACTGTGGTTGCGCAGATGCTCGGCTGTTGGCGACGCAGTTGTCAGTCCACGCTGGCGCAGGGCCTCCGGTAGCAGCGCGTAAGCCTCATCGAGAAACGCCGCCGCGGCATCAGCGGTGATTTCTGGCAGATCGCTGATATCGAGATCGGCCAGCCCTTCCTCCGGCCAGGCATAGGGCGCGCCGGTTTCTGGGTGGACGGCATAAGCGACGAACTGCTGGCCCAGGCAAAGCACTTCCAGTGGATGACGCTTGATGCCTCGGAATGGCTCAGCCGTGCGATAGAACAGCATGCGCTTCGGTGCCTTTCCGATCCGCAGCGCTGGGGTGTCGCCTAGCCTGGCGCGCGCCAGCTGCTCGATCTGGAGCGCCAGTTCCGCATCCTCAACGATATCAATATCGACTGCAGCCACCGCACCACCAACGATACCGATGCCGCAATCGGGCCAAGCGGACCAGGTTGCGATCTCCACCTCTGTCGTGGCCCGCTCTGCATGCCGGTTCCATTCGGGGTAATCGGCCCAGGCACCGCGTCTGAACTGCCCGGGCTTTTTGGTGCCCGGGCCAATCGGCAGGATGGTATAGCCATTGGTGACGAGACGCGCGCCGTAGCGCGCCATGCAGGATGTATCAGCCATCAGAAAGGTACCTCGGGGGTCATGGCATCGAGCCGCGTGCGGTCCCTGCCCGCAAGCTCACGCAGGTGATCACAATATCCGGTGATGACCGCATCAAGGAAGCAGTCCCATTCGGTCTCGGTCAGGGTCGCAAGATCAGACTTGCCGATGCTTTCGAGGTATTCGCCGCCTTCGCAACCACCGACAGTCATGGCTTCGCTCTCGTTCGGAGTGGGATCGATCATGCCCGTCCTCCCGTGACAGATGTTCTGGCAGGTCCGGGAGCAGAGATGCTTGCGGCTTGCATCCCGCCGCTGGTCCGAGACGGGGAAGCCTGCGTTGAACCAGCCAAAGCCGCGAGGTTCCCGGTGGCAGACGGCGCAGAGGCCGGGGTGGATTTGGGGCATGGATCAAACCTGTAGCCGGAGATTTCAAAATAGCGGCCCGAAGGACGAACCGAGATCGCACTGGGGCGTTTGAGACGGTCTGCCTGTACAATGGCCTCGTCGACGCTGAGCGGCACCGGCACATCCGCCGCGCGCTTGCGCCACCAGTCCGCCGCCTTCTGGCGCGCATAGCCCTGATGCTCGAAGCAGACCCATTCGCTGTAGCTCGTGAGCCCGCAGCTATAGGTCACCTTCAGCGAGGGCCGCCCTCCGCGCTTGTCATGGCGGCTGTAGTAGACACCATGAACTGGCAGCCATTGGGGCGTTTTTGGCGACAGAATTGGCAGCGCGGCAGCGGTGGGGGCGATTTTCACCTCGCGGGCCGGGAATTCGTATCCGCAATCCGGGCATTCGGTGACCGAGAGCGCGATGATGCTCGCGCACATGGGGCAAACCTTGGTGGGTGCCTCGCCCCCGCCGCCCTCACCGGGCCGTTTTGGCCGAACCAGATCAATCGGCCCATGGCGGCGGACATTGCCGGCAAAGTCCAGAACGAGGCAATTCTCTTTGCCGGGCGCGAGGCGCGTGCCACGACCCACCATCTGCACATAAAGGCCGGCGGATTTCGTGGGGCGCAGCAGCGCAATGAGATCGACGCCGGGCGCGTTGAAGCCGGTGGTCAGAACGCCCATCGAGGCCAGCGCGCGGATTTCACCGCGTTTGAAGGCCGCGATGATCGCATCCCGCTCGTCCTTGGGCGTGTCGCCAAAGATCGTGCGGCAGCTGATGCCGCGGCGCTGGAATTCCTCGGCAACGTGGCGCGCGTGATCCACGCCTGAGCAGAAGGCCAGCCAGGACTTGCGGTCTTCCCCATAGTCAATGATCTCACTGACAGCGGCCCGCGTGATAGCGTCCTGATCGACAGCCGCCGCCAGATCGCGCTGAATAAAGTCACCAGCCCGGGTGCCAACCTTCGATACATCCAGCCGGGTTACAGGCTGCTTGGAAACCAGCGGGCTGAGATAGCCCTGATCGATCAGATCACGCACGGGCGCTTCATAGGCAATATCCGTGAAGAGTGCGTTCTTGCCCTCATGCAGCATGCCGCAATCAACACGGAACGGTGTGGCGGTCAGCCCGATCACCTTCAGTGCCGGGTTGATCTGCGCCAGCCCGTCGAGAAAGCGCCGATACATGGTGCTGGAGTTGCCCGGGATCAAATGGGCCTCATCGATCAGCACCAGATCAGTATGGCCGATTTCCTGCGCGCGGCGATGGATCGACTGGATGCCGGCAAACAGAATACGCGCCTGCGCCTCGCGCTTGCCAAGCCCCGCCGAATAGATGCCTGCAGGTGCCTCGGGCCACAGCCCGATCATTTCGGCATGGTTCTGCGCGATCAACTCGCGCACATGGGTCACGATCAGAATGCGCTGATCAGGCCAGGCTTTCAACACGCCCTCTATGAAGGCGGCGGCCACGAGAGATTTTCCGGCCGCTGTTGGCAGAACCACCACTGGATTACCTTTGTGGGTCTGGAAATAGCCGTAGATCGAAGCGATCGCGGCCTGTTGATATGGGCGCAGGGTCAGCATGGTGTGGCCTCCTTGGTGCGGGCGTCGTTTTCCCAGGTGGAGCCATCGGCCATGCGGTAAGTGACAATGTCGTCCCCCGCATCGATGACCTCACCCGGCACAAGATCGGGGATGAAGAGATGTTTGCTGCAGGCCGCGCGCTGCTCGATCGGAGCCAGCATTCGATCATGACGGGCGCAATGCCACCCGCCATCGACTGCGGTGGCATGCAGGCAGGACCGACAAGTCACGGCAGCACCGCCACTGTCGTGGCAGGCAGCATGGTGATCGCAAAACCGGCATTCGAACCAGGCCGGGTCCTCGCTGATCCGCGCGGGCGGATGCTGGGCGAAGATAATCCGGCCCGCTTTTTCCAAGAGCCGCTCGGCCATCGCGCCGTCGGCCTCGATGCGCTCGATATGCAGAGCATCGGTGTCCTTGCAGACCGCCATATAGAGTGCGCGCGTGATACCGGTCAGGTGCATGTAGATCTGCATCTGTGCGGCATGCTGGGGCTTGGACAGCACCACGCCCTTCGCGGTCAAATCGGCAAAGCTCTTTGTGCCATGCGTCTTGAACTCCAGCACATGCCAGGTTTTCGGGGCCTCCAGCAGGCCGAGCGCCACGCCGTCCAGCGAGCCGCCAAAATGACCACCATGGGCTTCGACACGGATTTGCCGCCCTGTTTCCGGATCCAGTTCCAGAACCGTCGCCCCGGTGGCACGCAGATTGCGCACCATACGGTCCTCTTCCAATTGTCCGGTCTCAAACAAGCGCAGCAGGCGACCGGAATGGCGCGAAGGCGTGATCCAGCGGAAATCATACCAGAGCGCACGTGCGCAGGATTTGCCGATGATCGACGCGCCAAGGTGATCGCGAAAGCCGTCCCCCTGCCGGGCTTCATAGGACGCATAGATCGCCGTGAGTGTCGGCGTGGGCGGTGCGGGAAGATCAGCCATTACAAACCCTCCCGTTCACTGCGGGCCTGGGCCTCGGCTAGAATGCCGACCCAGGTTTCCGGGTCATGCCGGTCTCGCAGGACACCAATCAGCGCGTCCTTCAGCTTTTCGCGGCGACGGCGGCCGGTGCCTTTGGCAAGCAACTCCGACCGTTCGCGGCACAGGTGGCGCAGCGCGGTTCGGGCGCGGTGGAACCAGTCGGGGTCGATGGGCTTCTGGCCGCACTGGCGTGCCAGATCAGCGGTTGCGATCTGCGTGCGGATCTTGGCGATAGCGTCGTCGAGGTCGATCAGGCGGCGCTGGTCATCAGGCAAGCCGGGGCTGATCACAGCCACAGGGGCTGTGTTTTTCAGGTCAGTCATGGGAATATCCTCAGATGGGTTTGGGCGGTGCCCCGTCAGTCATGGATGCGGAGCAGCGCGGATCATCAAACCTTCTTGTTCCAGGGTGCGGAGGCCATCTTGGGCGGGGCAGCAGCAGCCTGCGTTGTGGCCGGTGCTGCGGGGGGTGCAGGCCTTGCAGCAACAGCCGGGGCTCCTGCCCGTTCGGGTGGCAGATAAGCGATCGCGTTGCTCTCGCCGTAGCCGTTCTTCGGCGGCTTGATCTTCACCTGGATCGTCATCGGGATCTGGTGCAGCTCCTCGCTGTCACTAACCTGCATCCTGCCCGTCGCATGGCAGATGGCAGACAATGTCCGCTGCGCGATCTCAACCGTCACCGGGTTGGGGTTCACAAGGTTAAGCTGGTCGAAGATCTTCCGGCCCTTGTACGGACCATCAAGGATGTCGAGCATCAGCCAGAGTAACTGACCCATGCCATTGCGGGTCACGCGCATCTCGCTTTCGACAATCTGGGCGCTGTATTTGCCTGCGGGCAGCAGCTCATAAGGGGTGCTGGGTTCAACGCTGGTGGCGTCAAATGACGTATCAAAACGTGCCATGGTCTTGTCCTTTCAGGGGTATCATTCAGCTGTTTGCGGCGTTTTCGCGGCCCCGCTGGGGCCACTGTCACTGCTCACCATGGCCTCCATGAACCCGGCCCAGCTGAGCTCGAGCGTGTCTGGCAGGCCGTAACGGTTCTTGGCGAGGAAGGCGGGGCGCTCTTCGGTGTGCATGACGCGCGCACCGGACCCGAGCGCCCGGGTCACCTTCTTGTTGAAGCCGACATCGGATTTGGCGACCGAGATCCGGTAATTCGCAAAAAGCACCACATCCGAATGCTCCTGCAGCAGCGCCGAAGCGCGGGTCTGCAGCTTGATCACATACCGGTCGTAGGGTTCATGCTCGGGGCTGTCGAAGCGCTTGATGTCGGTATGGGCAATCTGGATGACCGCCATGTCCTTCTGGTCCCGCAGCGCGTTCAGCTTGTCGAGATATTCGCGCCAGATATTCAGCGCCTCAGCGTACCCTTTGCCAAATCCCGGGGTTTCGATCGACTGCCAGCCGTTGCGCTTGCAGGCTTCCGCCCAGATCAGCGGCTCGAGCCAGTCGACGCTGTCCACGACGACGGTGCCATAGTCGTGATCCTCATTCAGAAGCGCGTCGAGCGCTTCCGCCACCTCGATGTAACTGGTCGCCAATGGAAAGTGCGGAACCTGCAGTTTGCCAAGGCCGTCCTCGGTCATGACAAACACGGGCCTGTCCGCGTCAGCCGCAAAGGTGGATTTACCGACACCGGCAACACCGTGCATCAGGATGCGTGGCGGCGTCAGAGCCGAGGTTGTTCGCAAAGATGCGAGAGAAATGGCCATTATTGGGCTCCTTTGTCAGGGTTGGAATTGAGATACGGCGGGATCGCGGATTCGGTGGTCACGGCCGCAAACAGCGCATCCAGACGATCGGCTTCGGTGAGGCATTCGATGCCCTTGCGCCGCATGAACCGCCGCGCGTCATCCAGCAGGTCGGGCTCGACGATCAGATCCGGGACAGCGACGTATTCCTCGGCGCTCTCCACGAAATAGGACTTAGAGCGCAGGTCCTTGACCAGCGGCGCGAAGGCCGCGCAAACCTCTGCGAAATCCGCCTGGCCCAACCCATCATCGCGGTTGCGCAGGATGCGCTTGACCTCGGAAATGATACCGGTGCGCAGCATGCGTAGCGCGCCTTCCTGACGGGCTTGCGTGCAGGTCAGCGGGAAAGCCGCCTCCATCATCTCATCGGCGATCCTGGGGGCGTTGTTGCCCAGACGGGATGCGTAATCCCAGACGCGTTCGGCAAAAGCCGCTGATTGGCTATCAAGCATCAAACCACTCCTTGATTGTTTTGAAAGCTGCTGACCCCTCGGCGATGGCCTTGGCGTCAAGATGGTGAAAAGGGGCGTTGCGGGCCTCAAACATGCCCTGCCGCGCGAGTGCGAGGTTCTCGTCAGAGGCCCATTCGGCAAAGGCGCGGAACGTGCCTGTCACATGTTGCCAAGCGGCCTGTTCTGGTGTCGGCGGCACGTAGTGCGGGTTACGTCGGCTGGGACTGCGCTGCGGACGCATCCCCCGCATGGCGGCATCCGTCACCATCTTGCGCAGGGCCGCGCGCGTGGGTTCCTCACCGTGCTCAAGCCGGTCATTCAGCGTGCGGCGAGTGATGCCGGGATCAGCGGCCTCGGCGTCTCGGATCAAGCGTGCTTCGTGGATTTGGTCGCGGCGAAGACCAAGATCGGCTGCAGTAGTGGTGTTGCGCTTGTCGACACCACTTTCCCATCCACGTTTTGCCACCTCGCCACGCTCCTGTGCGCCGTCATATTCATCGGCCAGACGCCGCTTGGCGGCAGCTTCGATTTCGAGCGCATGGGCCTGCGCACGGTGGGCGGCGGCGATCAGATCGTCATGCGCTGACTTGGCGCGGCTCATCCGTGCCGCGCGCTTGGCGGCGTCATAGGCGAGGCCAGCAGTCTCGCGGGCCTCGAGAACCTCCGCCGCGGTCTTGGCGCTCGACAGCATGGCTGCCGCGCGATCAATCAGGCTGGGCAGATCCTGGACAGGGTTGGGAACATGGGCGAGCGCGGTCATTGCGCGGCCTCGTTCGGCTCGAGGGTGATCTTCAACGTGCCGGTCTTCACGGTGCGCGCAGGCTCAAAGCCCTCGCGCCAGGCCTCGGGCAGCGCGCCGTATTTGCGCTCAGAGACCGTCAGCTTCGTGTCGATGAACTGGGAGGGGTCCTGCTTGCTGTCAGCAATGTTCCGGGCCATCTGCGCCAGCTTGGCCTGGTCCCAGTCGACCCGTTTGGGCAAATCGGCCACGACGGTGTAGTTGCCATCCGCGAGCCGCACAGTTCCGGTGTCCTTGCCACAGGCGCGGCGGGCCTCAGCAGCGCGGTTGGCATAGCGCGCGTCCAGCGCCGTGTTGAAACGGACGGTTGCCGCCTTCAGCTGCTTGCTGGCGTGGTCAAGTGCGGCTTGCAGCGCGGCCAGCGATTCCACCGGCATCTTCGCCAACTCGCCGGTCGGCATGTTGAGCATGTCGTCCACGCTCGGGGTGTTTTCCGGGTAGGTCATAGGGTCTCCTTTTCGGGGGGAATGGGGTCAGGCAGCCGCAGCGAGCTGCGTCAGCGCATTGGCATTGCGGGATGTTTGGGGGCGGGCGATGACGAGGTAGGCAAAACGGTCTTGTCCAAGACGTTCCTGAACCAGATGAACGCGGCCAAGTTCAGCAAGGCGGTAGGCGGCATCTGCCGTGGCCCTCAGGCCCTCGCGCTCGGACTTGGCCAGCGTCGAGACATTGGCGGTCGTGTCGACCACCAGAAACCCCGTGTGATAGGCTAGTCGATCACCCGGCTCGGCCACATCGACCCAGGCCATCAGTGTGATTTCCGAAACAACTGGATTCGCTGATGAAAGGCGGCGGCTCATGCGATGCACCGTTGAGACGTCAGGCCGTTTCGGCGCTTGGAAGCCTCCATTTGCTCGGCTTCGAAGTCCAGGATATCCGTTTCACGATAACGAATGTGTCGGCCGATCCGAATGAACTGAGGACCCTGTCCCTCAGCGCGCCAGCGTTCCAAAGTGCGCGGCGCAATGTTCCAGCGCCGAGACAGGTGTTTGGTGCTCAGTAGATATTGTTCTTGCTGCATTGCCGCCCTCATCGAGTTGATGAGAGCAACTTGCCAAAGACTTGGGTTGGAGGTCGTGGCATGAACGGTCGGTGCTTGAATTTAATTTTTGCTGGAAAATCAATGATCGAAAGATTTTCGGTCGGAGCTCCAACCCAGCACCAACCATTCACCAACCAAGCTCCAACCGAACACCGACCGAATGCCTCTAGTTGGCCCACGCCAAAAACGAATCACGATGACCGCTAGACACAAAAAAGCCCGCTCGAGGCGGGCCTGTTTTGGGAAGATATTAGACGTCAGGGACCGATGCGCATGGTAACAACCAGGGCGGGTTCGAGCATATAGTAACCTCGGCGCCCCGAGACCGGATGCACGACGTCGCGCCACCCCTTGCGGCTGGAGAACAGATAGCTCAGCTTCACCGAAGCAGATCCCGCGGCGGCCAAGATTTGCACACCGCGCTGTTCAGGGTCTCCTGTGACGGCGCAGATGAACAAGTAGTTCAAAGCCCGCGCCTGCATGTCCGTGAACAGATAGTGCTTTCCATCAAGCTCAAACGCCAAAAACCGATCATAATCATTGATATGAGGGGCACCCACAGCCAGTGCTGTCTCCTCAAATTGCTCACGCTCGCAGGCGCGCACGAGCAAAGCGTCCCGATATGCAACCCAAACCGTGCCGCCCTCTGGCGTCATCACGGTTCCACCATTCAAGGCGAAGGACGCGACCTGGCACGCTTGCTTTCGCAAAACCCGCATGGCGTCACGGCGTTCAAGATCGACTACGCCCTCGAAGTCAGGTTTGCACTGAGGCGAGCGATCTTTACGGTCAGCCACCATGAAGGAACCGTAGATCCTGACGGAGAGCGTGAGCTGCCCCATTTCCACGACGTAGCCCAGTTCCGATTCTGAAATCCCCCATTCCTCCAGAACCTCATTCAAAGTGAAATATTCTCGTGGAATCAGCACCGCCATCGCCCCTTTGTTCTGGTATTGTTCTTATCTATTTGACTGTCCGATTTCAACAGAATAGATATCCTAAAAAGTCCACAACTTAGCTGGGGATAAACATGATTGTCACGAACATCGCGCAAAGGCTGAAGGCGCGCGCTTTCCAGCTCGACATGACGCCAGCGGCCGTGGCTGAAGCTTCCGGGCTCAACCGATCGTTCATATACGACATCATCCGCGGCAAGTCTGTGCGCCCGAGCCGGTCTAAGCTGCAAAAGGTTGCGGATGTACTGAAGGTGGAGGTCGATTGGCTCATAGACGGCGATGGCACTGTCGAAGGCGAAGCCCCGAAGATCTATTCACCAGACACCACTTTCGTCGGGATATCGGGCGTCAAGGCAAAGGCGTCTGCCGGAGGCGGGACTGTTGTGCATGCTGACGACGAGCAGGCCAGCAAGCTTTATCACTTTCGTCTATCGTGGATTGAAGATGAGCTGGAGGCAAACCCGAAGAACCTCCGGATGCTGCGCGTCACTGGCGACAGCATGATGCCCACGCTGAACGATGGCGACACGATCCTCGTGGATATGGGCCGCAAAAGTCCCTATCCTCCCGGCCTCTTCGTGCTGCATGACGGTATGGGGTTGATGGCCAAACGGGTCGAGCATATCCCCTCAATTGACCCGCCGCGCATTCGCATCACCTCCGACAATCCCAACTACTCGCCCTACGAATGCCTTCTGGACGAGGTCAATATCGTCGGGCGGATTCGCTGGTACGGGCGTCGCGTCTGACCATAAACAAAAGCGGCCCTCCCACCATTAGCCGCCGCAAACCGACATGGGCCGACAAGCTATTGTTTTTGCTTGTGAGTGCGATTCACACGCGCTTCTTTCGGGTAACAAACCGGAAAGAAGCCACCGTGCCCAACAATATTTTTACCCCGCTTTCTGCGGCAAATTCTCAGAACCCTGACCAGATGTCCCCGCGCGAACGGCGCGCCGAGATCTGTAAAATCCTGGCGGTTGGATTCCTTCGCTTGCAGGCGCGAAAACAAAGCCAGCATACTGAAAATGAGAGAGATAGTTCGCTACACTTCCGACCAGAACAGAGCGGTACTGCGGGTCCAACTCAGAGGAGATCCGCATGACAACACATGAACCAATTCTGGCACGGCTAGCGGCTTTGAAGGCCATGTCGGTGAACGAGTTGAAAGCCGAATGGCAGGCGCTCTTTGACGCGCCCGCCCCGAACAACAGTCGAAACTTTCTGGAAGGCCGTTTGGCTTATCGGATCCAGGAACTGACCTACGGCGGTCCCGACCGGGAAACCCGGCGCATGTTGGACCTACTGGCAGACGAGGTCGAAGGCCACACACGGCGCAAGCACCAGATTGCCGACCCGCGCAATCCGGTGGTGGGCACGAAGCTGATCCGCGAATGGGATGGCGTTGCGCATACGGTGACCGTCCTGAAGGACGGCTTCGAATGGCAGGGACGCAAATTCAAATCGCTCTCGGCCGTCGCCCGCGCCATCACCGGCACACGCTGGAACGGCTATCGTTTCTTCGGGCTGCGTGAGCGGAAGCGGAGTGAGCCATGATGGATATACCCGCCAAACCGGCCCGCCGCCTGCGCTGCGCCATCTACACGCGCAAATCCAGCGAAGAGGGTCTTGAGCAGGAGTTCAACAGCCTGCACGCTCAGCGCGAGGCGTGTGAGGCCTACATTGCCAGCCAGCGTTCCGAGGGTTGGGCATTGGTGCGCGACCAATACGACGATGGCGGCATCTCCGGCGGCACGCTGGAACGCCCCGGCCTGAAACGGCTGCTGGCCGATGTCGAGGACGGACTGGTCGATGTGGTGGTGGTCTACAAGATCGACCGCCTGTCACGCTCGCTGATGGACTTTTCCAAGCTGGTCGAGGTGTTCGACCGCACCGGCGTTACCTTCGTATCGGTAACGCAGGCTTTTAATACTACAACCTCCATGGGTCGTTTAACCCTGAATATCCTGCTTTCATTTGCACAATTCGAACGTGAGGTCACTGGCGAACGGATCAGGGACAAGATCGCCGCCTCACGGAAGAAGGGCCTGTGGATGGGCGGTGTGCCGCCACTGGGCTACGATGTCCGGGATCGCAAGCTGGTGGTGAACCTAGAGGAAGCCGCCAAGGTGCGCATGGTGTTCGAGCGCTTTGTCGAGGTGGGTTCTGCCACAGTGCTGGCGCGGGACCTGCGCCGCGACGGGTTCCGCAACAAACAGGGCACCTTGATCGATAAAGGGTACCTCTACCGGCTGCTGAACAACCGCGTCTACCGCGGGGACGCCGTGCACAAGGGCAAGGCTTATCCCGGCGAACATGAAGAAATCATTGATGTCCGGCTTTGGGATCAGGTGCATGACATCATGATTGAGAGCCCTCGCACGCGGGCAAACAACAGCCGGACACAAACGCCAGCGCTTTTGAAGGGACTCCTCTTCACGGCCACTGGGGCGGCTATGACGCCGTCCAGCACGAAAAAAGGCACGCGTCGGTATCGGTATTACGTGTCGATGGACCTTCTCAAGAGCCGGGAGACGCCGGAGGACGGTATTCCGAGGCGCCTGCCAGCGGATACGGCCGAGGGGGCCGTTATTGCCGAAATCCGCCGTGTTCTCAGGACGCCGGAGACCACAGCGCAGGTCATTGCGGCGCTGGACAAGGATGACATGGTGGACATTGCAGAGGCGGAAGCGATCGCGGCCCTGCAGAGGTTCCCTGAACTCTGGGCTCAGCTGTTCCCGGCCGAACAAACCCGGATCATCCAGCTGCTGGTGCGCCGCGTGACTGTGACTGCCGAGGGGCTGGTCATCGACCTGCGCACCGATGGTATCGCAGGCGTCATGCGCGAAATGATGACACCGCGCCCTGTTGAGGCCGCGGAATAATGGCCGCACCTGACACCATTCAGGTCTTCGTACCGCTCAAAATCCGCAGGCAAAACGGGCGGCCGAAAATCCTGCCGCCTGCGGACTACCTGCCGAGCGAGGACCAGACCCAAGATCCGCATATCCTGCGCGCCATTGGCCGGGCTTGGAGTTGGCGGCGGCGCATGGAGGCTGGCGAGTTCGGCACGGTGCGTGATTTGGCCATCGCTGTGAACCTCGCTGAGCGCCATGTCAGCCGACAGCTGCGGCTGGCTTACCTCGCGCCGGATGTGCTGAGGCGGTTGGTCTACCGACGTGAAACTTTGGCGGTCACGTTATTGAACCTGAGCGATATGGCGACTTTGCCATGGGCCGAGCAGGAAACTGCAGCATTTCAGGAAAAGAGCGCGTCAGACTGACCCCCCTATGTAGCAATTTTGAGTATGCGTATTTGCGTTGCGACCCACGCATGTTCCGCTTATGTTCCAAATGACATAAACTCAATATCAGCTGCAGGTGGCGCATAATGGTCGACCAAATCGTCATCACAGAAAAGTCCAGCCAAGCAAAAGATGTCCGGGCGGCCGTTGGCTCAAGATTTGGACCCATCCTCCCCGCAGAGGGGCATCTATTGGATCTCGAAGAGCCCGAGGACGCAATGCCAGAATGGAAGCGGTGGTCCCCCATTCTGTTACGCCCCAACGGTTTGTATGCCACCCGTCCAGCGAAGGGAGGCAACAAGGCTGCTAAGCTCAAAGCGATCCGCGAGGCTCTGCGGTCTGCAAAAAAGGTCTGGCTTGCCACCGACTGCGACCGCGAGGGCCAACTGATCGGTCAAGAAATCCTCGAGCACTACGACTACCAAGGTGAGGTTGTGCGGGTTTTGTTTACCGCTCAAGACCCCCAGACAATCCGAGACGCGTTTCATAGAGCGCGCCCAAACCATGAATATGCCGGGCTCTACGCCGCCGCAGTTGCCCGACGGCAGGCGGATCAGATCTACAATTTGTCGCTCACACGTACAGCAACCGTAACACTGGGCCGCGGCGCACGCGGTGTGATTGGCGTCGGGCGGGTCAAAACGCCGACCATGGCGATCGTGTGTAAGCGGGAGCTCGAAATACGAGACTTCGTGCCCACGAATTATTTCGAGGTTGTTGCTACAGCATCCGTTGCCGGGGGGCACTTCAAGATGCGCCACGCGCCGAAAGAGCGCATTCTCAAACTGCAAACGGCCGAAGACATTGTATGCAAGGCCGATGGCTTCAGCGGGCCACTCAGCGTCACCGTGGAAGACAAACGGCAGAGCCCGCCCAAACTGCATGACCTGCCGTCGCTTCAAAAACTGTGCGCGTCTCGGTTTGGCTGGACCGCCTCGAAGACGCTGGATGTGGCTCAAGAGCTCTACGATGGACAGGGTAAAAAGATCATCACCTATCCCCGTGCCGAAGTGCGCTACCTGCCTGAATCGCTGATCGCAGATGTACCTAAAATCATCGCAGGTCTTCAGGTTGGTCAGTCCTACAAGGATATGCCCGTGCCAGCACAGCCTATTATCCGCAAAGGTCCTAGAGGAGCGTTTCACGACAAAGCCGTCAAGGATGCCAGCCATCACGCCGTAATCCCCAACGCCAATACAATCGATACATTGAAAGATGTCTGGCCGCGGTTATCGGCTGATGAGAAAAAGTTGTTCGATGTGATCGCGCGGGCCTACCTCGCCGCCATCATGCCAGATTTTCGATTCCGGCAGACCGTTGCCTTGCTGGCAGTCCCGGGTGCTCCGTTTCGTGCCACCGGCAGGCAGCCATTGGATCTTGGCTGGCGAGCGGCCTTTCCTGATTGGGTTCCCACGAGTGAGAAATCTGACGATGCGCAGGTATTGCCCATGATGACAAACGGTGAGGCGGCTACCCTGCGTGATCCCAAGGTCGAGGCGAAAGAAACGCGTCCACCACCACGCTATAACGAGGGTTCGTTGATAGAAGCTATGCAGAATGCCTGGCGCTTCGTCGAAGACGCGCCGTTGCGCGAGCGTTTGAA
>NZ_JAIMIA010000053.1 GCF_019966495.1 Tateyamaria pelophila
TCAGACAGAGCCGCCCGGTTCTCTGCGGTCGCCAGTCCCTCGGTCTCGAACCGGCCCATCTGCGACGTGGATGCGGCATGCGCATCGACGGCACGGCCACCGACAACCTGGCGCATCACGGGATCGAGCGCGAGACGGTCGGCGTCATTGACGTCCCCGTATCCTGCCAACCGGCCGTAGACCGATTGCCGAAACAGCCCGTCGAGCCGGTGGATCGTGTTCTTGCCACGGCGATTATCGCACAGGGCAGCAGACGCCAGATTGGACAGACCGAGCGCGTCATCAAGCTCGCGCATCACCAGAAGGCCGCCATCCGAACTGAGCTGAGCGCCCCGGAATTCCAGCCGCACGCGAGGGTCAAAATCCACACGATCTGCCCGCTGCAAGCCCGCACCCTCTGGGTGATCCATGAAACACATCCTCCGCAGCAACCAACGCCATGATATATATAGAAAATATCACGTTCAAGACAGCGAAATCAGAGATCTACTTGGGGAATGCGGGAAGCACTCACACTTGAAATTATGGGAAGAACTAAGGGGCTAAGATCCACCGAAATTGAGCTTCAGTCCTCTAGTTTCGCTAACCAGAGTGATGCTGAATCGGAGGGGTCGATACGACGCCAAACCCATTGGCCGGATGCTACTGGTCCATTTTTCGTTTCGGGACCCTCTCTCTACCCGCTGAATCCCTTGACGAAGACTCCAAGGAGGCTCTGCTCAACTCCAAAGCACTATGATTCGATCGATCTATCGGACGTAGACTCAGGTTATCGACCCAGATCGAATTTCCTGCTTGCCGAGAACATTCATCAACAGGATGGCTTCAACGTCAGGTGTCAGTGGGACCACACACGATTATTCTCTAACAACTTCCGATTCGTCTTCAGAAGAAGGATCGACGTTGGAACGGAGCGCAGTCTTTGTGGGGCCGTTATGCCTCCGGAAGCACTCCATGCTCACCAGCTCACAAGCATAGCATTTCGTCAAGAACGTCATTTGCTTAATGCCGCTGCACTTTGGAGCTCGCTGCTGTATGACTTTGCAGTAAAGGCGATGCGGCAAGGAGACGTTTATCCCAGCACGCTCTTGAGCCTTCCGTATGTCAATTTGCCAGACCATGCCCTCCTTCGTGTGCTTCAGTTGAACTGCGTTACGGAAGACTACGCCGATCTTTGGAACAGGAATATAGGCTTGGTTTCCGCGATAGCATCACCTTGGCAGAGTATGGCGGTAGGGCTCGGCCTAGACAGTAACCCACCTACTGATTGGCGCCCGGCTTGCGCTTTGCGATCTCCACTCGCAAGACGGCTTGCTACGATTGAAATCGACGTCTTGATAGCCCAAGAACTAGGTCTTGAACTCGAAAACCTCCTAAACCTTCTGACTGCTTTCCCAGTTCTAATACAGAATGAAGCGGAAACATTCTTTGATCAGCTTGGGAAGGTTGTTTGGACGACTGCAAGCGGCTTTCAGCGGTCGGGCTACCAAGAAGACGGTCGGCGGCCTGATCGCAAGAAATGGGAAGGTATTCTAGCTCAGCCGCCAAGTGAGCTGACGTGCACCGCCATCGACGACACGATGCCCGGCGGCCCCCGCACAGTCATCCGCCACTTCGTCGGCCCCTTCACCCAATGCGACCGGATCGAGGACTACCGCCGTGCGTGGGCCCATTTCGAGCGGCTGAAATCCAAGGACGCAGCCTGATATGAACCCGATCCTCCTTGCCCGTCATGTTCAGGAAAGCCTGCGCGAGCTCGTCCACACGACGCTCAACACCACGAGCCATGCCTTCGAGGGCACGGTGGATCGGTTCCTCGATCAGCCGGGGAACTTCATCAAGGGCCCGTGGATCTCGGTCGACATGCCGTTCCGGCAGATTGACGGGGCGGCGGATGGCAGTTGGGTTCAACCCTTTGCTGAGGTCCCGCTGCGGTTCGCGCCCTACCAGCACCAGCTCGACGCGTTTGAGCGGCTGGGCGGCGACACCCCGCGCTCAACCCTCGTCGCCACCGGCACCGGCTCGGGCAAGACCGAGTCTTACCTCTGGCCGATCCTAGAACATTGCCGTCAGAACAAGGGCAAGCCGGGGATCAAGGCGATCCTGATCTACCCGATGAACGCGCTGGCCAGTGACCAGGCCCGGCGGATTGCGGCGGCCATTACTGAAATCGGTGCGCTGGACGGGGTGCGCGCAGGGATCTACGCCGATGCCGAGCCAAAAAACGCGACCCATGCTGTGACGGCCGACAGCATCATCACCCACCGCGAGACGATGCGGCGGAACCCGCCCGACATTCTGCTCACCAACTACAAGATGCTCGATTATTTGCTTCTGCGCGGCCGCGACAAACCGCTGTGGGGGGCGAACGATCCCGAGACCCTGCGCTTTCTCGTGGTCGACGAGATGCACACCTTTGACGGGGCGCAGGGCGCGGACCTGGCGCTGCTGCTGCGCCGGTTGAAGTATCGGCTCGGCACGCCCGAGCGGCACCTCGTGTGCGTCGGGTCGTCTGCCACGCTTGGGTCAGGCGAAGAGGCCGCGACCGAACTGCGCGGCTATGCCGAGACAATCTTCGGAGAGCCGTTCGATGAGGGTGAGGGTGCCGTCATCCGCGAGACCCGGAAGACTCCGAACGAGGTATTTGGCGACCCCGAATACCTCGACCGCCCCGAACCTGCGGCGATTCATTCGGCTCTTCAGGAGGCGGAAGACCTGGACCAGTCGAATGCCGCGCGACGGCTTGCCCTCTGCCTCTTCCCAGACGATGCCGATCCTGACCTTGCGTTCCTGCGGGAGATTGACCCGGCCGATCCGGCCTGGCGGATCGCACTCGGGGACCGGCTTCTTGAGCATCATCTCTGCCAGCGGACGCTCAAGATCATTGCCGAGCATCTGGGCCCCGCCTCGTTTATGGCGATCTCCGCGGGCCTCGCCCAAGTGCGTGTGTTGCGCGACTGGGAGCCCGAAGATCACCGCGCTCTTGCCGAGTTGGTAGTCGCCCTTGTCGCTTGGGCGCGCTCCGGCGAAACCGAGAGCCCGCGTCCTCTGTTCAACGTTCGGGTGCAAATGTGGGTCCGGGAAATGTCTCGGATGGTCACGAACCTGCCACGCCTCGAGGCGGGTGTGCGGCGGTCGGAGATGGACCTGTTCCACGCGCTCGACCTAGATCGCCATGTTCTGCGGCGCTCACTGCCGGTGGTGAATTGCAACCGCTGTGGTGCTACCGCACATGTCGGGCGTCTCAATCCCGGCTCACGGTCCTGCTGGGCTCCACTCGACCAACTCTATGAGGAATTCTTTGACGAGAACGGGGGAGAAAGGATCCGGCTCTTCTATCACGATTTCATCGACCGGATGATCCAAGCGAGCGGCGGCAGCGGCCAGATTGTGAAAGGGCTGCTCGACGCGGAGTCGATCGAGTTCACCCCTGCCGATCACGACGGTCTAGAGCCTGGCCCAGCAGCGCCCGTCTGGATGTATAACCCCACCGACACGCAGGGGCGGATCGACCGGACTTGCCCGGCCTGCGGTCAGGCCCGAGGGCTCCTTCTCTTTGGAATGCGGGCCGCCCGGTTGACGACTGGGGTGATTGGAACTCTGTATACTTCTGAGCAGAACGAAGAGAATGCGCTGGCGAAACCGCGCTTCCTCATGTTCTCAGACTCGGTGCAAGATGCGGCGCACCGGGCCGCCGTAGCAGAGACCCGCAACGCGCTCTCAGTCTATCAGAAGTCCTTGTTCAGCGCTCTGAAAAGCTCAGAGTCCGGCCAGATGACACTGCGCGACGTGATCGAAAAAGTTCCGGCTGCGTACCTCGACTCCCTTGGAGCGGATGATTTCACAGCGCTCTTCATTTCCAAAGAGCAGACTTGGCGCCGCCGATACCAGGACCTAATCCGAGACAGCATATCGATCGCAGATCCTGTGTTTCTCGAGCATATGCGAGTTCGGCTTGGCTGGGAGTATTTTGTAGACCTGAGCTACAGAGCCCATTTCAGCCACACGCTCGAAGTCAACGGGATGGCTTCGGCAGACGTTGCCGCCGCCCGCTTACTCGCCTCGGCGGAGCGTCTCGGACGCGAGTTTCGGAATACGCTGCCGGGTGCCCCCGAGATCGACCCTGGCCGACTGGCCCAATTCCTGTCCGGGGTAGTGCAGCGGATGTGTAGACAGGGCTCGGTCGCGCACCCGTACCTCGTTAGCGCGGTTGCGACGAGCCAAGGCGGGCGCGGCCTCAATTGGTTCGGAGCGGCAGCTCATATGGGACTCGGTCGGACCGGTACTCTACCCGCTCCAAATCACTGGAGGGGGCTCGCACCAATCCCCATTACACTTCAGAGTGGCCCACCCGGGTTTGAGCGGATTACCCGGAGCCAAGTCTCGAACTGGTATCGCGACTGGCTGTTTCGGGTCCTTGGCCCAGTTGATCTCCGGCTCGGGACGGATCCGGAGTCGGTCTATCCAATCGTCCTTAATCGTCTAGAGGCGGACGCGCTCATCCGTCGTGTGAACGGTCCGGATGGCCAAAATCGCCATGCCTGGCTGCTTGAGCCAGAGCAAGTCACTGTTTCGACGGCTACCGCTGATTTCGCCTGCGGCAGGTGTGGGCGACGCGAAACTGTAATTGTGGAGAAGGCCGAGCAGACACTCGGATCCCCCTGCACCAGGATTGGCTGCGAAGGACTACTAGAGACCTGCTCCCAACCGCCGCGTCCCGCCCTGCGCCGTTCTCTAGTATCCAACCGGAACCATCGGGTCGTAGCTCGCGAGCATACCGGGATACTTGAGGCGGAGGAGCGGCTTCGGGTGGAGACCGGTTTCATCAAAGGGGAAGCTCGTTGGTCGCCGAACCTGATTTCAGCCACCCCGACCCTCGAGATGGGGATCGATATCGGGGACCTTTCGACCTTGCTCCTCAGTTCTGTCCCTCCGGAGGAGGCAAATTACGTCCAGCGTATGGGGCGAAGTGGGCGCCGAGACGGGAACGCATTGAACCTGGTTCTGGCCAACGCGCGACCGCACGACCTTCAGTTCTGGGAGGACCCGACCCCGATGCTGGCCGGGCAAGTGCGCCCACCGGGCGTATTCCTGGCTGCGGAGGAGGTGCTCCTGCGTCAGGTGACCGCGTTCACCCTCGATGCCTATGTGTCGGAATCTACAGAGAGTGGGGACTACGGAAAGGTTCGAGATGTTCTGAAGCGTCGGGCGGCTGGGGCGACCGAGGGTTTCCCGGTTGAGTGGCTAGAACTCGTTAAGAAACGCGGAGCAGAATTCGCAGACATCTTCCTGTCAGGACTACCACCTGAGGTGCAAAATCGGGTGGACCTCGCGGACCGAATCCGGACCTATCTGACCGGAGCCGACACACGTTCGATTGGATGGCGAGTCGGAGCAGCGTTCGACGCCGCTGCAGAGGAGAGAGCTCGGCTACTTCAGAAGCGCGAGGAAGCCACACGCGAGCTGGAGCGGTTGCGACGGCGGCGAGCAGAACTTACGGATCAGGAGTTCGAAAAACGCGAAAAGGAAATTTCCCGCGATCGAACAGAGATCAACCGATTGATCCGTAATGGTATTGACGATGTCCCGGTCATCAAGTTCCTGACCGACAAGGGTGTTTTGCCGAACTATGCCTTCCCCGAAGAAGGCGTGAAGCTAACCTCGATCCTTTCCCGTCGAAACGATTCCGCAAAGGATGAGGACGGGCTGCTGTACCTAGAGTATTCCCGGCCTGCAAGTTCCGCCCTTTCTGAATTCGCTCCTGGTCAGTTCTTTTATGCGAACGGCCGCCAAGTTCAGATTGAGCGAATTGAGATTGGAAAAGAGGATCTTACTGCGTGGACCTTTTGTCCCTCCTGCTCCCATGTCGCGCGGCGACTTGAGGGCGCGGAGGCTCGTGTCTGCCCGCGCTGCGGGGATGAGATGTGGTCCGATACCGGCTCGCAGCACGATGTAGTGCAGCTAAAGTCAGTCATTTCGGTCGACAGCGAGGAAAAGGCGGTCATCCGGGATCTGGACCAGCGGGATCAACGGCAGTTCGACCGGGTCCTGATGCCGTTCCACGGACCAGAAGACATCGCCACTTCTTGGTTCACAAGTCGCGAGAGTGGGCCACCTTTCGGCTTCGAATTCATTCCGCACTGCACGTTCCGGGACTTCAATTTCGGCCCGAAATCCTCAGTTCCTGGACCAAAGATCGCCGGGGATAATCGCTCCGCACAGCCGTTTCGTATTTGTAGGCACTGCGGCACCCTACAAAACCGACCCCGAGGCGAGGACGATCGTGGAACCCACCCACCGAACTGCCTTGTGTCACGAGAGCCGGAACTTGCGCGGGACCGATGGGAGACAGATGTATTCCTGATGCGTGGCTTCGATACAGAGGCGATCCGGATTGTGATCCCGGTCGTTGGTGAGGCCGATGATGACGACCTCAAGAGTTTCGTCGCTGCAATTAACCTTGGAATGCGTCGGCACTTTGCCGGAAAAGTGGACCACATCCGGTCCACCATCTTTGAGGCTCGGCTTGACGGTATGGCCACAGTCCGAAGCCTCTATCTCTACGACTCGGTCCCGGGCGGATCCGGCTACCTGCGTCAGATCGCAGAACATCCTGACACAATGCGCGCAGTAATCATGCGCGCTGCGCAGGCGCTGCGAGACTGCCCATGCAATCAGGAAGCGGACAGAAACGGATGTTTCCGATGCGTCAAACCCTACCGGGCACAGTTTGGTCCCGGCGAGCCGGATAGGGATAGAGCGCGGCAGTTGATGGAGGCGATCCTTCAGAAATGGGACAGCCTGACACGAACAGAAACTGGGATCGATGAGTCAATCCGCGGTGCGTTGGTTGAGAGTGCACTTGAAAAGCGGCTCTTGCGCGCGCTCTCTGAACTCTACGGGGATGGAGCGCTGACGCCGCAAGTGCTCGCGGGCGGGCGGCGAGGCTTTGTGCTACGGACAGGCCACCCTGATGCGCCGCGACTGTGGACAATCGAGCCGCAGGTTCAGATCGACGCTCGATTCAGGGGCCTTCCAAAGAAGCGGATCGACTTCCTGCTCACCCCTGTCGGCCGGGCGGGGTCTCGTCCACTGGTAATCGAGATGGATGGGCTCGAATACCACGCTGGCACTGTCGCCCAGGACCTTCTGGACCGGCTGACCATGATCCGGTCCGGGGACGTCGATGTGTGGACACTTTCCTGGAAAGACCTGGATCCAGTGGACGTAACAGCACAGAATCCGCTTTCGGAGCAGAGTCTTGGGGCTGTGAAGGTCGGACCTCTTGGAAGAGTACTCGCGCATCCAAGTTTTGCGCCCTTCGCTGACACGGTCCGCGCCTTCCAGACCGGTAGCTCACTCGCCGCGCTCAAGCGCTTGCTTGATGGGAAGGCAGAGGAAGATCGCACCGCGCTTTCCGTCCTGATCCGTGCACTTGTCGCAACAGGGCGACCGATTGATCAACTACCGAGAGCGGCCAGCCTCTCAGAAGAGGGGAGCGGTTTTCTTTTGACACCTGGCCTTACTGAACATGTCGGAACTGGAGCGCTCGACCTCTACCTCGCCTGCAAGAAAATCTCTCCGACCGAATGGCTTGAAACGGACCAAGACCTGCGGCTCCTGCTGCGTGCCGAGTTGCCGATACCAGGAGAGTCACCCGCCGCGAAAGCGATTTACACGGATTCGTGGCGTGGCCTCTGGCGACTCGTGAACCTGTTCCAGAGGGTCCGGGGGTTTCATGTCGAGACTGATGGATTAGACACACTGTCCCCACCTGACATTTCCATCAAGGCGGAGGCTCCCGATGGTGGGATTGAGGCGCGCGCTTGGGCTGAGGCGCGGGCGCTCTGCGACGAAGCATTCCATTCCCTGATCGATGCGTTGATTGCCGCTGAGACGCCAGGGCCAGACCACTTTGGAGACGACCTACTCTCCGGGGGACGGGTCATTGGCATGATGGAGTTTGGTTGGTCCGCAGCAGGTGTCGCCGTCGCGGAAGAGGCACACGAGGAGGTTGGCTGGTCATTGATCACGTTCGATCCAGACACGAACGCGGTCGGAGAGACCGTCACCAGAGTTTTGCAGGCGCTTGAGGGGGCACAATCATGACGGATACAATCACGAAACGGGTCTCCTACGACATCGGCTGCATGAAGAGTCTTCGAAAGCTGCCCGACAAGGTTGCCATCCGCTTCATGGATATGATGACCCGCTATATGAGCGATCCGTCAGGGAATGGTCTTAACCTTGAGACCGTCGAGGGGGCAAAGGACAGCGCCATAAAGTCCCTTCGGGTGGATCAGGGTTACAGGGCAATCGCGTTCGAGGTCGGCAGAGACACCATGTTCGTGCACGTCAACGAGCACGACAAGGCGTATCGCTGGGCTTCTGGTCGGCGGGTCAAGCTTGATTCGGACACCAACCGGATCCGCGTCATCGAGGAGATCGATGCGGAGACGGCCACGCTCGAGGCTCCAAGCCCGTCTGAGCCGCGGCTCTTCTCGGAAGTTTCGGACAAACGGCTCCGGGCACTTGGAGTCGAGGATGAGGAACTCCCTGCGGTGCGTCGCCTCACCACGTTAGAGGCGCTTGAAACAGGAGAGGACCGGTTCGACCCTCTCAGCTACCAAGTCCTCTATGCACTCGCCGCGGGGTATTCCGACGAGGAAGTCTATGCGCTGACCGGGGTCGCCGACGAGCCTGAGGGCGAGTCCTCCTCGCCTGAAAGCGATCTGACCTTCGATCGGCTAATCGAGACGGAAGAAAGCAGACAGACCATCTTCATCCCAGATTCGGAGGCCGAACTTAGGCGAGTGTTCGAGGAAGGGTTAGAGGGCTGGAGGATCTTCTTGCATCCAGAACAGCGGAAGATCGCCTATCGGGACTACAATGGTCCTGCAATGGTTCGCGGCGGTGCCGGGACTGGCAAGACAGTGGTTGCGATGCATCGCGCGAAACATATCGCCGACCAGATCAAGGCGGACCCGGCTCGAACGGGCCAGCGGGTCTTGTTTACTACCTTCACCACCAGCCTTGCACAGGACATCGAAGCGAACCTTGCGACCCTATGTCCAGAGCATCTTGAGGCGAGGCCTCCCCTAATTGAGGTCATCAATCTCGACCGCTGGGTCTCCCAGTTCCTCAAGCGAAAGAGCTTCGAGCGGCAAGTGGCGTATTTCGGGGAGGCGCGAGACCGTCTAGATCAAATTTGGAGCGAGGTCCTTGATGACCACGAGCTGCCTGAGGGCCTATCCGATGCGTTTGCAAAGGCGGAATGGGCCCAGATCGTTCAGGCCAAAGGGCTGACCGATAAACGTGCCTATCTGAAAGCGTCTCGCGCGGGCCGGGGCACCCCCCTCGACCGTCGCAAGCGGGCCGCACTCTGGGACGTGTTCTCGGATTACCGTGCACGAATGATAAGTGAGGGGCTGGCTGAGCCGGATGACGCCTATCGCGAGGCTACCGAGATCCTGTCGGCAGAAGCGCCGAACCTGCCCTACGCGGCAGTGATCGTCGACGAGGCACAGGACATGGGTGAGCAGGCATTCCGCCTGATACGGGCGATCGTTCCCGAAACGCCGACCGGGGACCGAAATTCCATTTTCATCGTTGGCGACGCACATCAACGCATATACGCGCGCCGCGCAAGCATGGCCGCCTGCGGGATCAAGGTGCGAGGCCGGTCGAGGCGACTAAGGCTAAACTACAGGACGACCGAGGAGATACGCGCATGGGCGGTATCCATCTTGGAGGGGGTGAGCGTAGATGACCTCGACGAGGGAACTGACACGCTTCGGGGATATGTAAGCCTTCTGCACGGGCCCACGCCCAAGCTGGTTCCCTGCCGGTCCGAAACAGAGGAGCTAGAGGAGCTTGTCGAGTGGATCCGAGCGCTGCCTGCGGATGAAATCCGGCTCGCTGATATTGGGGTATTGTGTAACCGCCGAGCTGATGTGGACCGTGTTCAGGTAGCACTGAAAGCGGCGGGAATCGACACGGTTGTCTTGCGATCGGGCACCGCGGATGACCGGTCTGTTCCGGGTGTTAGGATCACCACCATGCATAGGGCTAAGGGGCTTGAGTTTTTCGCCGTTGCGATTCCGTTCCTGTCCGAAACAACGTTCCCGCCAGCGGGGGCTCTAAAGGCAGCCGTAGACGATGCGGACCGGGCTGACATCATCAACCAGAACCGCTCGCTTTTGCATGTGGCCGCAACACGGGCAAAGAGGGCGTTGCGCATCTCTTGGTCCGGAACGCCAACAAGTCTGATCAAGTGATATCTGGCCCGCATCCATGGTAAACATCCGGCGTGTATCCGCGACACGCCCCCCTGTGTCAGGGATGTTGTCCGCTGCTCTACTTTTCCTCTATTTCTCAGGTGGGCGGGATAGGACGATGACAGCCCTGCTGATCGAAGAAGCTGTCACCGCTGGTGCCCGTCGTTTCAAAGCCTGCACCGAGATGGAAATCAGCGCACGGACCCGCTTACTGCCCGAGCATGACTTCTGGTCGGCAATAGCACAGCGGGTATGGGTCGAGGGGCCTATCGAAAAAAAGAGGGCGACTCCGAAAAATTAAAGCGGGAAAAATAATCGGGCTATCGGCCCGGTCTTGGTCACGACCCCCACCGGTTGCCAGGGGTGGGGGGCTATTGCCGGAAAAACCCACCCCTGCCAGAAAACTGACAATAGCGGATTGTTGCTTCTGAAGTACCGGGTTCTGTTAAACCCCAACCTCACCCTTGATGCGATAAACAGACTGTCGCGCGATACCCAATGCCTTGGCAACGGAGGTGACCGACGATCCTTCATTGAGCATGTTTGTTACTGCGGCGCGATCAATCGAGGGCTTGCGCCCTTGATAGACGCCCTTGACCTTCGCAAGGGCTATGCCCTCTGCCTGACGTTTGCGGATCATTGTGCGCTCAAACTGAGCGAAACTGCCCATCATCTGCAACATGAGCGTAGACATCGCATCATCAGAGCCGGAAAAGGTCAAACGCTCAGTCAGAAAGGTTACGGAAGCGCCTACCCGGTTAACGTCACGGATGATGTCCTCAAGGTCACGCAGATTACGGGCAAGCCGGTCGATGCTGAAGACGACCACTTCATCACCTTCGCGGATGAACGCAAGCATGTCCTGAAGCGCCGGGCGATCAGCCTTGGCACCTGATGCCGCGTCCTCGAACAGACGGGAGATGTTTCCCAGGTCTTGGCGATCAGGGTTCTGGTCGGTTGAAGAAACGCGGGTGTAGCCGATTTTTGTCATGGTGCCTCAGTGTCACAATTGGATATGTAACATTGAGATGGTGTCACAATCAGTCGAATACAACTCTATTGTGACGTAATACTGGTGGTTTCTGACCACAAATAAATGTCACGCTGAAGTGTACCCAAATGCAACACAGTCATTCTACCGGGTTACAAAAAGGCCCGAGCTTCCGTCGTCGAAATAGTGGTTTCAGCCACATCGGACCTTCGACCAAGCTGCGGCGAATGACAGTTCAGAGCCCACAGCGGAAGTGTCAGAATTTGTATTGCCTGCGCTCGCAGCGCAGAAATTGCTGCAACTGCGTAAAACCCTAAGTCGGTGCGCAGCACGCAATTCAGTCATTGATTGCAGAAGGCGTTCCCACATGATCCCCTGATGGTGCTGCAATCAATCAGACAGGCTACCGCGCCCAGCCCCGCATGACACGTGCCTCAACCAAAGCAACAAGGGCGAACATCGCGATTGACAGGGATGAGGAAGCAACGATTGCCGCATAAAGTTTGTCCGATTGATAGTTGAAGGTCGCCTGAATGATGAGCGCCCCCAACCCTTTGTCCGCGCCAATCCACTCCCCCACGATGGCACCGATCACGGCAGTTGCGGTTGCGATGCGCAGCGATGAAAACAGCATCGGCAAAGAGCGGGGCAGATGAAGGCGCAAGAAAATCTCAAACTTGTTGGCCGAGAGCATGCGAAACAGCTCTTCTTCGTTTTGCGAGGCCGAGGCAAGCCCGCGAATCATGTTCACCAGCGTCGGGAAGAAACAGATGATGGCGGCAATGATGATCTTGGGGGTCATGCCCAAGCCAAAGATCAGGATGATGATCGGTGAAAGTGCAAGAATGGGAATGGTATTGAAAAACAGCACAACCGGGAAATACGCCATACGGATAAACCGCGCATAGGCAAAGAGGATCGCAAACAGCACAGCAGCCAGATTGCCAATGAAGAACCCCGCCAGCGCCTCAATCGCAGTCGGCAGGAAGTTCGACAGGATCAGATCAGTTTGGTTAAAAAACACCGCGATGATCTTGGTCGGCGTGGGCGCGATATAGGCTGGCACGCCGGAAAGCGGCAACAGGAATTGCCAAGCCAAAAGGATCGACAAAGCGCCGCATATCGGGGCCAATATGTTGGATAAACGTGTCATGAGGCCTCTGCTAACAACTGCCGCTGCGCCGCGATCTCCGACACGATGGCAGCATTGTCCCGCTGGCAGTGATTGTCGTCGGATTTGACTGGACGCAGATCGTGGATGTTCAAAATACGTCCCGGATTGGCGGCCATCACGATGACGCGCTGCCCCAGATAGACCGCCTCTTCAATTGAGTGGGTCACAAACAGGATCGTCATGCCGGTTTCGCGCCAGATGCTGAGCAATTCGTCATTCAGCCGGTCGCGGGTAATCTCGTCAAGCGCACCAAAGGGTTCGTCCATCAACAGGATTTCCGGTTCGTCAATCAGCGCGCGGGCAATGGCAACGCGCTGGCGCTGTCCTCCGGACAGTTGCGACGGATAGCGGTCTTCCAGACCGGACAGACCAAGAAGCGCCATCACCTCGGCAATCCGCGTATCCGGCAAGGCCCTTGCCTGTCGGCCGCCCACAACAGCGGGCAGCCGGATATTTTGACCAACAGTGCGCCATGGCAACAACGTTGCGTCCTGAAAAACGAACCCGGTCTTGCGCGCACGCCGTGCGGCTTCCGGGGTATTTCCCAGAACGGTGATCTGTCCGCCAAGCGGGTCGAGAAGGTTGGCGACAACCCGCAACAGCGTCGACTTGCCACAGCCCGATGGGCCAAGGATCGTCAGAAATTCCCCTTGCGGGACAGTCAGATCGACATCGCTCAGGACGGTCGTAACGTCCCGCCCATTGCGATAGCCGATCTCAAGCCGCTGTGCCTCAACCGCCGTATCACTCATCTTCAGGCAGGCGCGCCAAGCTTCGGACGCGCATCTGCCGTCATCTCAAGGATGCTGGTCGTATGCACATCGGCAAGGCTGGGCCGCCCGTTGTCGTATTGGCCGATCTGATCATAAAGCGCCAATTGCGATTCAAGGCTCGCCGGATCAAACGTGCCCCAGCCATCACGGGCGGTGTTTTCGTCAAAGCTGAGGCCAAGCACCAGATCAACGGTCTTTTGCTCCCAGCCCAGATCAAGCCCGTCAACGGCGCCCACCATGACCTCAACCGCTTCGGACGGATTGGCATGGACCCAGCCCCAGCCCTTGCCGGTTGCACCAATGAAGACGGCCAACTGATCTGCGTTGCTGTCTATCGCATCATCCGTGGCGAAATAGACATCAGCGTAGGATTCAAGGCCCAGATCGCTGACCAGAAGGTCGATCCGGTCTTCGCCCACGACTGACAGGGCTTGTGTATTCGTGATCCATCCCCCGATGGCGTCCACTTCTCCAGCAACAAGAGGTGCCTTGTCAAAGCCCACGGGGATCACCGTGATGTTTTCGATCGGGATGCCGTTTTTGGCGGCAATCGCATCAATCAGGAACCGCGCCGTAGGCTGCACGCCAACACGCACGTTTTGCAGGTCTTCAAGATTGCGCAGCGGTTTGTCGGGCTTGGATGTCAGCGCGTAAGGGCCGGTGCGGAAACCGCAGGCAAGGATCTTGACCGGTACGCCGCCTGCGCGGGCATTGAAAAGCTGCGGTGTTTCGGAAAACTGACCCAGTGCCGCAGCACCCGAGATCACAGGTGGCACGGTGGCAGAGTTCGGACCGCCGGGGGCAAATTCAACGTCCAGTCCGGCCTCCTTGTAGATGCCCTTTTCCGCCGCGATGATGTCACCGATCTGTCCGTTGCCCATGAGCCAGTCATATTTGACCACCACTTTTGCACCCTGCGCGCTTGCGGCGTCTGGCAACACAAGCTGCACGGCTCCGCCAAGCGCACTGGCTACGGCAACACCGCTGCCTGATTGCAGAAAACGGCGACGCGACATGTTTGAAAATCTGTTCATCTTACTCTCCTTCTTTTTCGTGCTTTTGGGGGTTGTGATAATCGCCCGGTCCCCCACCCAACCAGGCATAAAGCTCCCAGACGGTGCCGTCCGGGTCGTAGAAATAGGCGCACCGGGCATTCCACATGAAATCATCAGGTGGTCCCTGAAAAGGCACGTCGCGGGCGCTGAGTTCGGCGTAAAGCCGGTCCACTTCTGCCGGACTGGGCAATTCAATGGCGACGCAAGCCTTGTGGCCTGCGCGCGCGGGGCGGTCGGGCACACCAGTGTGTTGGCTGATATGACCGATTTCCCAAGCCGCAAGGATCACGCCGGGCATCTCGAAATCGGCAAACCCCTCGGCACGGCGGCGCAGAGTGAGATCCAGTTTTTCCGTATAGAATGCCACCGTGCGCTCAATGTCTTCGACCAGCAGGCAGATATCGGTGATGTGCTTTAGCGCTCCAAGGCTCATTCGGTTTCTCCGTTCAGATAGTCAGGAAGTTTGGCCCCCGCGCGCAGGCCCGAGTGCAGGATATGTCGGCGCATCGCGTCACGCGCCTGTGCTTCATCGGCGTTCTTCAAGGCGGCAAGGATTGCCTCGTGCTCCGCAACAGTTTCGTCCACCACCACATCAATCGGTTGCGCGCGACGGGCCAGATAAATCGTGTCCCGGATCTGTCCGGCAATATAGGCCGTGAACATCAGGATATACGCGTTGCCCGTGGCCCGGCTGATTTCACGGTGAAACTCCAGATCGGCGGCGACAGAATCGTCACGGGTCCGTTCTTGCCCTTGCATCCGGGCAAGGGCTTCGGACAGAACGCTCAGCCCGTCGGGGCCAATGCGCGTTGCTGCAAGTCCGGCGGCTTCGGTCTCCAGAATGGCACGCAACTCAAACAGTTCACCCAGATCGGACGCCTGCCCAAGGCGCAGCGGATCAAGCCGGATCACCTTGCTGTCTTCGGGTGCCAGCGCAAAAGCCCCCGCCCCCTGCCGCACATACACAAGTCCGTCCGCGCGCAGTTGTGACAACGCCTCGCGCACCACATTGCGGCTGACGCCCAGTTCATTGGCCAGATCATTTTCCGTGGGCAAGCGGCTTTGTGGCGCGATCTGACCCAGCCTGATTTGGCGGCTGAGATGGTCGGCGACACGCGCCGCCAATGGCTCGGATGCGCCGATAGTTTTTGCGGGCCGTTTCATAGCTTGGCATCCTCGCGCACCAAAAGGCATCCCGGGTTCATCATCGTGTCCGGGTCAAAAGCGCCCTTGATGCGCGACAGCAGGTTATGCCGTGCGGGCATCGTCTCGTGGAACCAACCCGCCTTTGTGCGCCCAATGCCGTGTTCGGCCGAAAACGACCCACCCCGTTCAAGGATGATGTCAAAAATCCGTTGTTCGATTTGCTTTCCGATTTCGCGCGCTTGCGTTTCCACCATGGTTTCAAGGGGCAATGCGTTGAAATGCAGATTTCCGTCACCCATGTGCCCATAGGATTGAGCGATCCAATCCGGAAATTCCGCCGCCAGCATGGTTTCAAGTGCTGATACCGCGTCCGGCAGTTGCCCAAGCCGCAAGGACACGTCGCTGCGCACATGATACCCGCGCCGGGAATGGCCTTCGACCAGCCCTTCGCGCAAGGCCCAGAGACGCTGCACCTGCCTGTCGGATTTGGCGACAACCGCATCCGCCGCAATGCCTTGTTCAAGTGCTGCCGAAAGCGCGTTTTCCAGCATGTCGTCGAGCGGCAGGTCCAGAGCGGAGCCCAGTTGCACCAGCACATGCACCGGTGCATCCAACGGCGGAACGAGTGTTGGATCAACAAACTTTGCCAAAGGCAGGCAGGCCGCAGACATAACCTCGAATGCGGATAGAACCTCATGAGCGGTGCCGCGCAAATGCCGCAACATGGCCAAGGCATCGCCAAAGGATGCGCACCCCACATAGGCAGTCGCCGCAGATTGCCATTGCGGCGAAATCCGCAGACAGGCCTTTGTGATGATGCCAAACGCGCCCTCCCCACCGATGGCAAGGCGAAGCGGATCAGGGCCACGGTTGTCCTTGTGCAAACCGCTGATCGAGGAAACGATACTGCCATCAGCAAGCACCATTTCCAGCCCCATGACATGAGCGCCCATCATGCCATGACGCAGAACACGCACGCCGCCAGCATTGGTCGAGATAAGTCCGCCGATCTGCGCACTGCCTTGTGATCCGATTGCGACCCCAAACTGCTGACCCTGCTCTTTCAGCGTGGCTTGCAGCGTTTCCAACACCACCCCGGCCTCAACCGTGCAAGACAGGTTGTCGGTATCCACGTCGCAGATCCGGTTCAGGCGTTGCGTGGACAGGATGATGCAATCCGTGTCGTCATGCTGCGCCCCAGCGACAAGCCCGGTATGGCCGCCCTGCGGTACGATCGCCACGCCCGCTTCTGCACAAAGCCTGCACACCTGCGATACGTCCTGCGCAGTGGCCGGGCGGATAACCGCCATGCAGCGGCCTGTCCGGTCTTTGGCCCAATCCTGCGTGAAGGCGTGACTGATCTCATCTCCGGTCAGAATGCCGCTGGGGCCAAGCAGCTTGGCCAGCTCTTTCTGGACGGTATGTTCCCCAGCCGCATATGGCGAATCTGAAACCTGAGCTTGCGTCATGAGAAAAGAATTGGTTAATTCATCCCACAAGTAAACAAATAAGTTTTAGACCACTCGAAAGGAGCCACAATGCTGAGCCCCGATGACCAAAGATTTCTGCGCCTCGCCTATGATGAAGCCAAAGGCGGATATGATGAAGGTGGCTGCCCTATCGGAAGTGTCTTGGCCCGTGGCGGAGACCTTGTGGCGCGCGGACGAAACCAACGGGTTCAACAAGGCGATCCAATCGCCCATGGCGAAATGGACTGTTTGCGAAAGGCCGGACGCCAACGCAGCTATTCGGGCACAACACTTTATACGACGCTCAGTCCCTGCATGATGTGCACCGGCACAATCATCCAATTCAAAATCCCCCGCGTGGTGATCGGTGAGGCAGAGAATTTTCCCGGCAATCCGGATTTCCTGCGCGAAAACGGCGTCGACGTCATCCTCGCCAATGATCCTGAATGTATCGACCTGATGCGCCGCTTTATCGCAGAAAAGCCTGACCTGTGGAATGAAGACATCGCCGAAGATTAACGCGCCGGAGGTCTGGTCGAACCTTAATATTTCTGAAAGCCATCCCGATCTCCGGAGTTTAGTCGACCTCAGTGTCACATTGGTGTCGCAAAATACAGCTGACGAAGATCGACTTCAGAACCTGCCCAAGCTGCATTTTTGTTGGTCGATACCGGCAGAAAGCCGTCGTTGCAGAAGGTGCATCAGTAGTGCACTTTGTTCTGCGACCTACTGGTTCGATCTGCTTGCAGCGAAAGGGTGGTTTAGATTTGATCGCGGATTGCAATGCCTGCTTCGGTGATGTGCGCGGCACAGCAACCGGAAATTTGCTGCATGTGCTAAGCGATGCTGCAACAGCAAGGGCGAAAAATTCAAGGTCGGCTCCGTCCCGCCCTCAGTGAGTTCAGGCACAGCGCAGCGAACGGCCTAGCGACCCGGACCGGCCAATCGTGTCCAGCGCGGCGAAGGTGCTGGGAGAGCCCAGACTCACCGATGCTGCGTGATGCATGGATGTCTGCTTGCACGAGAGAGCCAAAAACCTTCGAAAACTGGTTAGGTTTTGAACGGAATTTGTGGCAGCCAATAATGATGCGTTTTACGCCCCTGCCAGAAACGAGAGTTTTGGGAGCATCCCAGCTATAGAAATATAGATTAACTTGAACATGACTTTCACTCGCAAAGTCAGCGGCTTGCACCACTGTATCGCGCAGTCTAACTGCCGTGATCAGGACTGGAGGAACGGCCAACATGACCACTATCAAGCTTGCAATTGGCAATATTTTCGTCGGCTTTGCTGTCTTGGGATTGAAAGCCCTTGCCTACTGGATAACTGGTTCGGTCGCACTTTTATCAGATGCACTCGAAAGCACGGTCAATGTCGCAACAGCGTTCGCCGCGCTCGTCGCGATCCATATCGCGGCGAAACCCGCTGATGCCAATCACCCCTACGGCCATCACAAAGCAGAATTCTTCAGTGCTGTCCTCGAAGGTGTAATGATCATCGTTGCCGCACTGCTTATTTTTCGCGAAGCCTACCACGGCTTCATGCAGCCAGTCATGCTTGATGCCCCAGTAGAAGGGCTTCTTGTGAACATGACGGCAACAGTCATAAACGGACTGTGGGCTTGGATGCTGATCACACGTGGACGAGCACAGAAATCACCGGCTTTGGTAGCCGATGGAAAACACCTGATTACGGATGTTCTTACCTCTGTCGGGGTTGCCGCTGGCGTTATTCTTGCTGTTGCAACAGGATGGTGGATACTGGATCCGGCACTGGCGGCGCTCGTGGCCATCAACATCCTCTGGTCAGGTTCGAAAATCGTCAAAGAGTCCCTGAGCGGTCTTATGGATGAGGCCGTCTCAGCGCAGACACTTGACGCGATCCGTAATGTTATCGCGTCACAATTGGATGGCGCAATGCAAGCGCACGATCTTCGGACACGGCACGCAGGCGCGGCAATATTTATTGATTTCCATCTGGTCGTGCCCGGTGAAACGACTGTCTTTCAAGCTCATGAAATCTGTGACCGGATAGAGGAGTCTTTGAAAGATCACTTGGATGGCGCCAAGGTTACAATCCATGTCGAACCTGAACACAAGTTAAAGCATTTAGGAGCGATAATTCCGGATTGAAGATGCAGTTTTATTGCCGTGCTACAAATGTCGGTGTGGCCCCAAAAGGGACATTCTCAATGTTCCAAAAATCACCGTTTATTAAGCAGTTTACTGAAAGCCGACAGTCGAGCTTTTTGAGTGGGGGTCCGCTCTGTCCGCATCTTACCAGTTCATGCAATGCGCAGCGAATGACCGCTTGAAGTCAATCAGCCACAACTAAGGCTAACTGCTCGACGCATTCATTTCGACGATCTCAGCATCGATAATTGATTTCTGTGCTTTCCGTTCAGGCAACTGATCAGCCATCCACGCCAGTTGTTCAGATATTGACTTGGGTTTCGCTGCCAGCCCAATCGTTCCACCGTGCCGATGATCGACCGACACGCTTTCAATCTTACCGTAGGCGCGCTCCTGCGCGGTCGTTGCCAGCAGGATTTGCTCCCTCGGCTTCATCCAGCCTTTCGGTCCCCAGGCGCTGTCATCCGACAAAAGCTGGTCCATGCGACGGACAGCCAGTTCGCCGTTGGCGCGGATAGCTTCGCGGACCTCTTGCGGCATCGGCGGCCTGCCCGAAGGGTTCCCGGAAAATCCTTTTTGGAATGTCATCTTCTCCTCCTGTAACTCGGCTGTTAGCAAGCCTGTTCGATTACCGCTTCACACGCGCGAGGTTGGCGTGCGTACGTGGAAATGCCCGCCCCTGAAGCTGGTAGCGCGATCTAGCTTTGGTTTTCATGAAACACGAAAGAACGCCTGCAATCAACAGCTATACTATTTTTGCTATTTAATTACAGTGTATTACACTTCCCCCGCCGCGCTCGATTTCGTACATGCTCAAAACTGCGGTCTTTGTCTTCGGATTTCCGTCAACAACCGCTCATACATCATTTTCAGCAGCGTGGCCTCCTGCAGGCGGGCCTGCGCGACCCTCCTGAGTTGGTAGCAGGCGATCAACTCGTCGATGGTCACCCACTCGGCGTGGCCGTTAATCTTCACTTCGTATTCTTCCATTTTCTTCTCCTTGGCTGCGCGACCCCATCTGGCGGGGCTATTATCAGCGGGCTATTATCAGCGGGGTTGTGGGGGATGGGGACGGGGCGACTAGTAGGGAGAAAAAGAGGGCCAAAAGGCGGGTTTTTGGTTAAAAACGCGTTACTGTGTCTACTTATCCCCCTGCCCCCCCTCTCCTCTAAGAGTATTGTTTCTATTGATTAAAACGCTTTTTAGGGGTGGGGACGAAGGGGGACGTCTTTCAAAGGCGTCCCCCGACACCTGTCCCCACCGTCCCCCAACTACCCGCCTTTTGGCCCTCCCCCCCGCCGATAAAACCGCCTTTTATTAGACCGCTGTTGGGGCCCCGCCTCTGGTGACCAGTCCACCACCTCAAGCCACCCCGCCTCGAACAGCGCCTCCATCTCGTCGGTCACATCTCGGCGGCGACGCCCCCGCCCCTTGAGGTTGTCGGCCAGCATACGCCCCGGCACCCACCCGTCGCCCGGTCGGCGCACGTCGGCTGGCATCTTCTGGTCCAGGCGCACACAGGCGTCGAGGATGGCCTGCTGCATTTTCTCCCGCTCGTTGAGGTTGGCCACGGTGTCGCCCATTGCTCCCTCGGCCCATTTGATCGCGCCGAAGATCAAGTCTCTGGCGTACTGGACGTGTTTGAGCGGTACGGTTTCGGGCAGCGGGCCGACCATGGCGGCGTCCGCCACTGACATGATACCCGCCAGTCGCAGGGTCTGCTCGAAGGCGCGGACCCACATGAAGGGCATGCCCTCGTCGCCCTGCATACGCTGATCCGCTTCGGAGCGTATTTCTTTCAACCGCGCCGTTGTCACCTCGTCGCAGGTGATGAGGCCCGACCGGGCGATCAGCGCCTTCCGATCCTCTTCGGTCGCCTCGAACCCCTCGCGCATGACCCGACCCACGAGGTCGAGGCCCTCGCCACTGAGCGGACCGCGTTTGAGGTTCTCGCACATCTTGACCAGCGGCTCCGGCAGATCTTCGTGGACGATGTCCTCGAAGTCTTTCAGGTCCGCCATCGTGCCGGGTATGACGAGCAGCCGGTTCAGCGTCCCATCCTCCCCGTCTGCGCCTTCCAGCGCCTCCAGGTATCGCACCGCTGTCGAGGTGAAGAGGCAGTTGACGAACGGCTTCGGCACCGCCGGTTTATTCTGCTTGCTGTTGGCGTAGTTGTGCGCCGACAGTTCCGACCGCGCCAGCCCGTAGAGGCGCATCAGCATGGTTATAACGCGGTTCTGGTGGCTCCCCTTATCCTCCCGCATCGTCGCCAGATACCGCCCAAACTCGTCGATGTTCAACAGCAGGTTGGGGCGGCTCGTCAGCGTCTCGTGCAGGGCCACGTCGGACGCGATGGTGTCGTAGCTGCGCGATCCGGTCTCGGTGGTCAGGGATCGCGCAATACCACGCGCCGCCTCCTTGCCGGTCCCGGTGGGGGCCAGCAGCAGGACGTAGAGGTTCAGCGGCGTTTTCTGCCCGCCCAGCGCCACGACCCAGCGGTTGCCTGTGGCGACCGCCAGGCCTGCTATGGCGCCCGCCAGAGCGGGCCACCGTGTGTCGCGCTGCGCACTGCGGTAGGCCGCGTCGGTAACGGCCCCCAGAGCGCCCGAAGGGTGCGCCAGACGCCCCTCCAGACCATCGTCCTCGTCGGCTGTTTCCTTGATGATGTAAACGCTCATGGGTAGTCTTGCTCTGGTCTTGGGGTGTATTGGCGCTCTGGCTCGAACAGCCACGGGCGGTGGACATGCATGGTGTCGCCAAACTGTTGGTAGGCCGCGTCGTAGCTGAGTTGATAGTCCACGGCGTGGCGCGCCGCCTCAAAGCACTCTTTCGATGGGTAGAACGCGCCGGTATGCACGCCGCGCAGCAGATCGACTTTGATGTACGCCGCGCGCGCCAGCGTGAACTCGCTCTCCTCGGCTGTGACGCACCCAATGGTGACGTACAGCATCTGCATACAGAAGAAGTAGTAGAGCTCCGCCGTGGTTAGAAACTGGACCGGCAGCTCTCCCACGGTGGGTCTCAGCCGCCATATGACCTTGCCCGTGTCGGTGGTGAACTCGTCGATGTAGTGCCCGCCAGGTTCGTCACATCGCGTGTCCGTCACTCTGACGGGGGCGATGTAGATGGGTTGCGGCTTGGCCGCATCTAGTGTATTACGTCCCATAGTATATTTTCCTGCATTGAAGTTGCCCGGTGTCAGCACAACAGCCGGGTTTTTACTGCTCAACCTCACGGGGGGCGGCCTGTAACGGGCGGCCTTTCTTTGTTCTGTGTAGTCGGTGACCAACATGCCGAAGTGCCTGCGCGAATAGCGGACCTGTTCCGACCCCCACGCCTTCAGCCGCGCCTTATAGCGTCGCCACGCCTCGGTGAGGGTCATCATGCCGCGTCTTCTTCGATCATCTCTGGGAGGTAGCGGATACACTGGCGGCTGATGCGTTTGAAAACCGGCCCTTTGCCAAGCCGACGCCAACGCTTCAATGTCTCAGTGGATACCTTCAGTTCTGCCGCCTTCTCTTCAGGCGTGAGCAGTTCGATTTTTACGGCCATCTTGCAGCCTCCTCTAAACGGGAGACCGACGCACACAGCAGACAAGCCTCCCTTGGGTTAAGGGAAACTGAACAGGTCGATCCAACTAGCGGAGCACATGGTCCTGCGTTGGGGAGAGTTCAGGTGGGCTTGTCTCTGTTTTTGTTGCCCTGAGACGGTAATTGGCTGCGGAAACAATATATGCACACGGCGCACGTGCGGTCAAGTGCGGGCCATAGTGGGGGCCAGACTTGAAGTATTCCGTTATATATCAGTGACTTAGGTCATAAAAATGGTGCGGCCGGCGAGACTCGAACTCGCACGAGTGTTACCTCACAGCGACCTCAACGCTGCGCGTCTACCAATTCCGCCACGGCCGCACGCCTTGACTTGGTGAACGGTCTTTAGCCCTGAAAGACCGGGATGCCAAGAGGCCTTTTCAAAGAAAAACCGGGGCCCGTAACCGGACCCCGGAGCAAGTCGAACCAATGGCCCGACCCGTTGTGTGCCGACTTAGTCGCTAACGATACCGAAAGTTGGCAAGGATGCAGGTTGTGGCTGTGCCTGCGCAGGCGTAGCGCCGCCCGTTTCCATGCCGAGCGACATCGACGCTTTACGCAGCAATTCCGTCCGCTCCGGTTGTCCCGGTGCAAAAACGGCAGGCGCGCCCGCATCGATTGCCTTCAACGATTCTGCGTACCAGACCCGGGCAGCATCGACTTGGCGTGTGGTCCCAAATCCCTGCGCCAGATGGTGGCCCATCAATTCACCATAGACGTGATCACCCGCAGCATAGAGCATCAGAGCCGAGCCAAGGGCCACGTCCATATCATCGATACGATATCCAACACCCATGCAAATCTGAGCCGTCCCTTTCAACTGCGCAGGCGGCATACCTGTCTGGGGAATGAAAGCTGCGACATCGCGCGTCACTTCCGCTTCCGACTTTGCAGACAGTGACGCAACGTAAGGTTGCATGGCCGGGCCGAACTGCTTGCACTGATCGACGATCTGAGCGGGCGTAAAGCCTTGGACCTTGGCGATCAGATTTTCGCTGTTGGAGATCGCATAGGTTCGGGCCAGACAGAATTGCTCGTTCAGGGCGGCATTCGGATCGGTCATCGCAGCTACGGTTGTAAAGCCACCATTGGTATTGGTCAGCAGCGATACAGTGTTGCAATGCGCTGTCAGAGACGGACCCGAACCGTTGCCCATGAAGTTGGGAAGACCCACCGGAGCGGCGGGTGCAGGTGCCGCGGGCGCAGGCGCCGCTGCTGCGAAGGTCGCGATGGCCGCGGGCGGGGTTGCCGCAACAGGTGCGGACGGTGCCGCCGCAACGACAGACGGGGCCGCGACCGGTGGCGCGAATGTTGTTGGTGCGGGCGCAACCACGACCGTCGTGCCGGGTGCGGGTGCAGGTGTCTGGCCCGCCATTTCAGCGCGATACTGTTTCAGGAGCCCCCGTGTTCCGTCAGGATTCGCTGCAACCAGTTGGTTGGTGGCATATCCACCAGCTTGCGCGCGGTTGTGTGACGTGACGAGCAGGTTCTGCTCGAACGGCGTCAACTGCCCCGTCACCGGATATCCGAGATAGGCCTGATAGGATGAAATCGCATCGCGCGACCGCCGACCCAGTTGCCCGTCAACCGTGCCAGCATTGAAGCCGAAATAATTGAGCGATGACTGAATCTGGCGCCCTTCCTGCGTCGATGGAAGCCGCGGCGCAACATAGCGGCGTGTGGTCGTACGTTGCCGTTGATTGTTCCTGACGATTGCACTCCCAATCGCTCCGACCGCTACACCCCCAACGAAATCACCAATGTCTGCCTCGGACCTTTCCGCAGGCACAACGGCCAGCGAAAGCGCCAAAACAGAGGCTGTAATTGACTTGGAAAACATAAAAAACCCTCCGAAATATGCGAATACCCTAACATTTCCTGCGGATTCGCCAAACTTTTTTACGCCAATTGCACGCGCAATTCGAAGCAACCTTGAAAATCCGGGCGCAACGGATGATTTATGTGGCTCACTGCGCTGCTTCGGAAAGGTCAGCTTATGACACATGACACTCAATCAGCAACGCAAGGCCCCGTCGTTCAGGTCGATATTGTCTCGGATATCATGTGTCCATGGTGCATTATCGGCTTTAAGCAGCTCGAACAGGCGCTTTCCGCAACCGGCACGGGTGCACGCATTCGCTGGCATCCGTTTGAGTTGAACCCTGGCATGCCCGCGGAAGGTCAAAATCTGACGGAGCACATCATCGAGAAATATGGCTCAACACCAGAACAATCGGCGAAAAATCGGTCCCAGATGCACGCATTGGGCGAAGGTCTTGGATTTACGTTCAATTTTTCGGCCGATAGCCGAATCGTCAACAGCTTTGCCGCGCATCAATTGCTGGATTTTGCCTTGGGCCAGGGTCTTCAGCATCCCCTGAAACTGGCATTGTTCGAGGCGCATTTCACTGACGACAAGGATGTCTCCGATACGGATACGCTGCTTGATGTGGCCGCCTCTGTCGGGCTTGACCGCGCGGCGTGCCAGCAGATTCTCGAAACGGGCGCACTGGCCGCAACGGTCCGGGAAAAACAGCAGTTCTGGACGTCGCGCGGCATCTCCGGCGTGCCCTCAATGGTGTTCGGCGGCAAATATCTTGTGACTGGCGCACAGGGCGCTGAAAACTACGCGCAGCTTTTGCAAAAAGTCATCCGCGAAGACGCGGCCTGATCGCGATGGTCGAATGGATCATCACACCCGGCTTGACCCAGTATCGCGCCGCAGAGGCGTGGATGGAGGACCGCGCCACAGCCATTGCCGCTGGCGAAGCAGATGAATGTATCTGGCTGCTGGAGCATCCACCGCTTTATACGGCCGGAACGTCCGCCAAAACCGCTGACCTCACAGACCCGGACCGCTTTGAGGTGCATCAGACCCGGCGCGGCGGCCAGTACACCTATCACGGCCCCGGCCAGCGGGTCGCCTATATCATGCTGGATGTGGGCAAGCGCGGCCATGACGTGCGTGCTTTTGTGCACAGTCTTGAGGCTTGGGTGATCGCGACCCTCGATACTTTCAACATCAAGGGCGAGATCCGCGACGGTCGCGTCGGTGTCTGGGTGACCCGCCCCGAAAAACCGCCCCTGCCCGACGGCAGCCCGGCTGAGGATAAAGTGGCGGCCATCGGCATCCGTTTGCGCAAATGGGTCAGCTTTCACGGTCTGTCGATCAATGTCGAACCGGATCTGACTCATTTTGACGGCATCGTGCCCTGCGGGATCACCGACCATGGCGTGACCAGTCTTGTGGATCTGGGCCTGCCTGTCACCATGGATGATGTGGATGTTGCGCTCAAACGCACATTTGAGGACGTGTTCGGCGAGGTTTCCGCGGAATGCGCCTAGGCCACGCCAACCTGTTTGGAACAACCAAGCACTGTTGTCGATAATACGCTCGCTGAACCGCTCGGATGTCGGGATGAAGGCTGCGCGTGATCACCATCGCATGACACTCGAGGGAGTGCGTTTTTCAAATCGGTTTGCAGAATGTCGCAAATGGATCAGCCGAAACAAATAATGAAAAAAGGGCTGTCCGCCGCCAAAGAGTGGCTTTTTGGCCGCGCACCTTCGTGTGCGGGCGTGCTGCAGACCGCATGACAAGGTCCGTTGACCACGCAAATTCAATGGACCAAAGACAGACAAATGCCGAACACGCGACAATTCATCCCGCTTAACATAGCGATCGCCCATTGATGCAGTCGGTTCAAATCTTTAAAACAGCACGAGAATCCATGCGCGGATGGGAACCCCTCGCATGGCGAAAACACAAACGCAGGAGGCACCGCATGGCCGACGCAGCCATTCACGGGCACGAGCACGAAGACGAACGCGGGTTCTTTACCCGCTGGTTTATGTCCACAAACCACAAAGATATCGGGATTTTGTACCTGGTCGTTTCGGCCCTGGTCGGATTTGTTTCAGTCGCATTCACCGTTTACATGCGCCTCGAGCTTATGGACCCCGGCGTCCAGTACATGTGCATGGAAGGCGCGCGACTGACAGCAGCAGCGGCCGGTGAATGTACTCCCAACGGGCACCTTTGGAATGTTTTGATCACCGGTCACGGCATTCTTATGATGTTCTTTGTTGTTATTCCGGCGCTTTTCGGTGGTTTTGGCAACTACTTCATGCCGTTGCAGATCGGCGCGCCTGACATGGCGTTCCCGCGGATGAACAACCTGTCCTTCTGGATGTATGTCGCAGGGACGACATTGGCGATCTGCTCGGTGCTGACACCGGGCGGCAACGGTCAGCTCGGTTCGGGTGTCGGTTGGGTGCTTTATCCTCCCCTGTCCACCAACGAAGCCGGCATGTCGATGGATCTGGCGATCTTCGCGGTCCACGTTTCGGGCGCAAGCTCGATCCTGGGCGCGATCAACATGATCACCACCTTCCTGAACATGCGGGCCCCTGGGATGACCCTGTTCAAAGTACCGCTGTTCTCGTGGTCGATCTTTGTCACCAGCTGGCTGATCCTGCTGTCCTTGCCTGTTCTGGCGGGCGCAATCACCATGCTTTTGATGGATCGGAACTTCGGGTTTACCTTCTTTGATCCTGCCGGTGGCGGCGATCCGGTACTCTATCAGCACATCCTGTGGTTCTTTGGCCACCCGGAAGTGTACATCATCATCCTGCCCGGATTTGGTATCATCAGCCACGTCATCGCGACCTTCTCGCGCAAACCGATCTTCGGCTACTTGCCGATGGTCTGGGCGATCATTGCGATCGGTGTTCTGGGCTTCGTCGTCTGGGCACACCATATGTACACGGTGGGCATGTCGCTGAACCAGCAGGCCTATTTCATGCTGGCGACCATGGTGATTGCGGTACCAACCGGGGTAAAGGTCTTCAGCTGGATCGCAACGATGTGGGGCGGTTCGGTCGAGATGAAAACACCGATGCTCTGGGCGTTCGGCTTCCTGTTCCTGTTCACCGTTGGTGGCGTGACAGGCATCGTTCTCAGCCAGGCTGCTGTGGACCGCTACTATCACGACACCTACTATGTGGTGGCGCACTTTCACTACGTGATGTCGCTGGGTGCCGTGTTCGCGATCTTTGCGGGGGTCTACTTCTACTTCCCCAAAATGACCGGCCGCATGTATCCTGAATGGGCGGGCAAACTGCACTTCTGGATGATGTTCATCGGTGCGAACCTGACGTTCTTCCCGCAGCACTTTCTGGGTCGTCAAGGCATGCCGCGTCGGTATATCGACTACCCTGAAGCGTTTGCCTACTGGAACGAATGGTCCTCTTGGGGTGCCTTCCTGAGCTTTGCGTCCTTCCTGTTCTTCTTCGGTATCATCGCATGGTCGCTTTTGCGCGGTGCCAAGTCGACCGAAGCGAATCCGTGGAACGAATATGCGGACACCTTGGAATGGACCCTGCCCAGCCCGCCACCAGAGCACACCTTTGAAATCCTGCCAAAACAGGAAGACTGGGACAAGAAACACGCGCATTAGATGCGCTGTGATTGAAGAATTGAAAAGGCCCGGATCGCGATCCGGGCTTTTTTACTTTGAAGGTGCTGCCGGTCCACTATCACTGTCAGAGGGTCATAAAGGGAAAACATGCGTTGACCAAAGAACCTTGCTTGTCGAAGCGTCAGCTTCAACAGTGCACCGTATTCCCACCGACAAAGCGACGCCGTTTGACCAGCGCGCTTTGCGCCTCAAAATGTGACGGATAACACAGAATCATCGCGATGAAATCGAACCCGATCCTTTGCCAAAGCAGCCGACATTCCCCTCCGCACCGTACTCCAATCGTAAAGCGACAGACATTTTCCTTTCAGATATTTTGGAGGGTTTCAGCCAGTAAGCGGGCAATACAGTGGCGTAGCTCTATCTGGTGCAGCACCATTGCTCTAAAAGAGGCACTGTCCCTTTCATCTTGCCAGATAAACTCCGGGGTTTGGGGCAGAGCCCCAATGCAGGACACCCCTCCGCGACAACCTGCCCTTAGACAGTTTCAGATCAAGGTTTATAACATCACCATGCCCTATCGGTGGACCACACAAACAGACGCACCAACACAAGAGCTCAAACTTTGGCCACATAACTCGTTGCCACAGCAGGGAATGGCGGCCTTTGTTCTGGCCACGTTCACGCTTATCCTGATTCCCGCCCTGCCACTTCTGGGCAGCGTCGTGCTCTGGGGCTTGCTCCCTTTCCTGCTGCTGGCAGTATGGGGGATATATTTCGCACTCCGGCGCAATCGACGATCACGCCAGATCCTTGAAGTACTGACGCTAGACGCAGAGGAAACGCACCTGACGCGCACGGATGCGAACGGAAAGGTGCGGGAGTGGGAGTGCAATCGCTATTGGACGCAGGTGACCAAATACGAGGATCAGGGACCAGTGCCGCATTACGTGACCCTCAAAGGCAAGGGCCGTGAGGTCGAAATCGGCTCTTTCCTCAGTGAAGAAGAACGGATCGCGCTTTTTGAAGATTTACAGCGCGCGTTGCGGCACGCGTAGTTCATTCACAACACCAGGCAACGCAGAACAAACCGATCCCGTAAGGCGGAGGCATCCTCCGCCATGCCAGTGTTTCAGCCCGCTTTTCGGATACCGAGCCCAAGTCGCATCAAAGTCTGCCGCACCGGCTTCACCTCGTGCAGGGCCTTCAATCCAAAAGCGCGGGCATCCCGCAGCAGTGGCGATTTCGCCTGACTGGTGCGATTGAGCAGGTCAATTCCGGTGACGCGCATGCGGATATCGCCAATGCGCGCTTTATGGTAGGCCTCCAGCATCGCGGCATCGCCCAGCGTGTCGGGCTGTGCCGTGGCGAGATCCAGCAAACTGCGCGTGTCGGCGAGGCTCATGTTCAACCCTTGAGCACCGATGGGCGGCACCACATGCGCCGCTTCGGCCAGCAGGGCCAGACGTACGCCGTTCAACCGTTCGGCCCTTTGGCTGATAATGGGCCAGATCGTGCGGTTCGATGCGAGCGTGAGCGGACCAAACAAATGACAGCTGCGTGCGGTCATCTCTGCCTCAAACGCTTCTTTCTCCATCGTGTATCGCGCGACGCTCAGCGGACCATCGTCCATCCAGACCACGGCCGAGGATGGCACACCTTCATGATCAGACAAAGGCACAAGCGTAAACGGCCCGCCGGTCTTGTGAATTTCTGTCGAGACATTTTCATGCGGGATCGGATGGGTGACCGCAAAGGCCAGTGCTTTTTGACCATAACGGCTGGTATGGACACCGATCCCGGACGCTTCGCGCATTGGCGAATTGCGCCCGTCCGCTGCAATTACCAGCCTGGCGCTGATCTGGCTGCCATCGGTCAGCCCGACTCGGGCTTCGGCCGTGCGCGTGAACAGGCTTTGCGTGCCTGTCCCGGGTCGAAAGTCCACGTTCGGCAGGGCATTCAGTCGCGCCACCATCTCGCGGCGCAAACGCCAGTTGGGCAGGTTCCACCCGAAGGGCAGATCGGACACGTCGGAGGCTTTGAATTCCTTGATGTCGCGGGGCGTGCCTTCCGGGCCGCCTGCATCCACGATCCGCATGACATCCAGCGCAGAGGCATGGGGCATCAATGCGTCCCATAGCCCGGCGGCCTCGAGCAGATCGCGCGCCGGTTGCAGCATGGCTGTAGTACGCATATCCGCGCCCTCTGCCTCCCGCTCTGTGACGGGCAGCGCCGGATCAACGCAAATGACGTCAAAACCCGCCGAGCCAAAGGCCGCCGCTGCGGTCAGCCCTGCAATGCCGCCTCCGGAAATCAGAATGTCACATGATGTTGCGTTGGCCATGATCGCTCTCCTTCATATCCCAACATAATCCACTGGCCGCGAAGGCCAAAGCGTCATCCTGTCCTACCCTTGAAGGCGGTTTAGAAAATGGCTCAGATTGTCGGTGTGGTGGTGGATGTGATCTGCCGCATGCGGGTCATCTGCCACATGCACTGTCTTCATTCCCATGGCGTGAGGGACGGACAGATTGCGCGGGTCGTCCTCGAACATCGCCCCTTCGCGCGGATCCAGCTGGTCGCGCGCAAAGATACGGTCAAAGGCCTGCGCTTCGGGCTTCGGCAGAAAATCTGCATCCTCGACGCCGTATACCGCATCGAACAGGTTCGACAGGCCGCGCGCCGCCAACACGCGTTCAGCATAGGGTGCGCAGCCATTGGTGTAGACGATCCGCCGCCCCGGCAAAGACCGGATGCGCGCGGCCAGGTCAGGGTCCGGTGTCAGGTGATCCAGCGAAATGTCATGCACGTCGTCCAGATAGGGGGCCGGGTCGATCTGATGCTCTCGCATCAACCCCGCCAGCGTGGTACCGTGCGTTTCCCAATAATGCACGCGCAACCGGTTCGCTTCGGCATGATCAACACCCAATATGGTCATGACATAGGCCGTCATTCGCACTTCGATCTGATCAAAGAGCCGTGCGGCCGGGTGATAGAGCGTGTTGTCGAGGTCAAAGACCCACGCCCGAACATGTGAAAAGTCTGATGCTGGCATGACACCAGCAGTAAGGCCGCGATTGTGCGCCTGCAAGTGCTTGGGGTTGCGCGCCGTTGCCGCAGCACCCTAGAGTAGCGTATTGAACGATACGCGAGGCCCCGATGGCATCCATGCGACCCCAACAAACCGACGCCTATTCCATGATTCTGGAAGCGATTGATATCGGGACCTATCGCCCCGGCGACCGGCTGGTTGAAAGTGAATTGGCGGAACGATTTGGCGTGTCGCGAACGCCGGTGCGCGAAGCCTTGCAACGGCTTGAAACGCAATCGCTTCTGGCACGTGACGGACGTAGCCTGATCGTGGCGTCGCTGGATCACAACCAGATGTCCGAGCTTTATGTCGTGCGTCGTGAACTGGAAGGGTTGGCCGCGTCCTTGGCTGCGCGCCATGCAACCGATGAAGAGGTGCGCATTTTGCGCGAAATGGTCGAAGAGGATAACGCGCTGATCGGGGACCCGGCTGCCCTGTCACGCACCAACCGCCGGTTTCACAAGCAAATCCATCTGGCGTCGCACAACCGCTATCTGGTTCAGCAGCTTGATCTGGTACACCGGACGATGGCGTTGATGGCGACGACGTCGTTGGCAGCCGTGGGGCGGACCCAGATCGCCCAGGCAGAACATGACAAGATCGTTTCAGCAATCGAAGCCAAGGACGAAGCAGCGGCGGGACAGGCGCTGCGCGATCACATCTCGGTCGCGTTCATGACCCGTCTGAAGCAGGATGCGAACACCCGTAAGGAAGAAGGTTAGGGCGCAATCCGTGCTGGGTCTTGTCCCAGTAAAACGGGTTGAGCGCCAACTCATAAAGCGCCTTGTAACTCGCCAGTGCTCCAAGAATGAAATAGATCGGCATCGTGAAAACCCACGGGATCAGATGGCGGCGTTCCCTGGCCGACACAGCAAATAAACTGATAAGCAGCCCGACGATCTCGCTGGTGATCACCAGCACCACGATGGGCAGGATCACCCCTGCCCCGAGTGTTTGAATGACCGGATGCGGAATCCCGACAGCCGGGAGCCAGAAACTCCACAAAAGTGGCAGTGACGCGAATTGCAGCACGGTGGCCAGGAACATGGCCTGTATCCCCATGAACCGCCACCAGCCAAGATCCTTGAGCAACTCTGAGGGGCGGCGCATGTGTACGCAATACGTGATCAGGAATCCTTTGAGCCAACGCGAGCGTTGCTTGACCCAAGGCCAGGCATGGCAATTTGCCTCTTCATAGGTCACGGTCGGCAAAAGCTCTGTCCTGTAGCCTCGACGTGCCAGCCTGCAGCGCGACAAACAAGATGAGAATCCAGCGTCAATCAGGATGAGAACGCGGGGGTTGGGCGTCGCAGGGAGGGCGTAGCCCGACTGGAGAGGCCCAACCCCCGCGTTTCGCCCAAATTGGGCGGGTCTGACGGT
>NZ_JAIMIA010000054.1 GCF_019966495.1 Tateyamaria pelophila
GGCAGCAACGAGAATACCAACGGCTTGCTGCGCCAGTTCATGCCCAAGGGAGCTGACTTGAGCGATGCCAGCCAAACCTGGCTCAACGACGTAGCCGCTTTGATGAATAACCGTCCCAGAAAGACCCTCGGCTGGAGAACCCCCGCCGAAGCCATGGCTGATGAAATAGCGGCCTTTAAATCAACCGTTGCACTTGATGTTTGAATCCAAGCTGTGTCCACGTTATGCGCGTCGGCGATGGCGTCCATGATCCGGTCCCAGTGGCCCGCATAGCTCCACCGATTGAAGCGGTTGTAGACCGTTGTCGGTGGGCCGTATTCGCTGGGCAGATCGGCCCAAGGGATGCCGGTGCGCAGGACGTAGAAAATGCCGTTGATCACGCGGCGGTCATCTACCCGCTTCTTGCCGCGCGTTTTGTTAGGCAAGACAGCTTTGATGAATTCCCATTCCAGATCACTCATGTCTGATCGCGCCACTTACATCCTCCCGCCCGTTGTTTGGACGAAATGAATCACAAACCTATGCCCTTAAACAAGAATTAATGGGTGTGCTGCCTAGTCATTTGGTTGCGTTGGATGCGATAGCCCCGGGCAATTTCCCACAAAAGCCACTGCCGACCGCTCTGGGCTCAGAACGGCCATGCGGCACCGCAGCAGACCGCGCCCAAAAACCGAAATGATACCTGTCATTGCGACCCATGGTGCGAGGTAGGGGAAAATCGTTGTGTGTCCGGTCCTTGACCGTGCTACCAACGGTAGTCCCAGCCATTGGGTCTGACATTGCAGCCGTTTGTGTCGGACGCGGCGAAATCAACGGTAGAGCCCAAAGCGTCGAATGCTGCGCGACGCATGAATGTCCAGTTCTGATTTTCGACGCCATGATCAGGCGACAAGGCCGAGCTCTTTGTCGGTGGCTGTTACGGAGTATTTTTCCCTGGGAGGCATGGGCCTTGATTGCCAAGGCGGTTCGAAGGCGAAGCTTGAAACGCTGCGGCCTTCTGGCAAGGCACCATTTCCTGACCCAAGCGCGTAGTCGTAGTACAGCTTGACGATCTCTTCATCGGTCACCTGCTTTGTCGCCGGATGCGCCATGCATGCGTCATGCCACGCGCGAACACGGTCATATTCCTTGCCTTCGGGAAGCTTGAAACCTTCGTAGTAGTCAAGGAACCAAAACCGCTTGAACATTGGCGTGAAGACGGCCTCAGCCAGACCAAAATCCTCAAACAGGTATGGCCCGTTTGAACTGTGATGGCCGAGGAAATCATCAATGTCCCGATAGAGCGCCAGGAGCTTGTCCAGATGTGTGTCCCGCTGCTCCGGGTCCTGGTTCATGACAAAGAGATAACCTGCCATCGTGAAAGGGCCCTCGCGGGCAATCAGCATCGATTCAATGGCATGCTCGACCGGGTCGCTGCGGCGCAACGATGCCCCCGGCAAGGCTTCGTCAAGATAACGCAGGATGACGAGGCTTTCCTTGAGAATGTGCCCGTCGCTGGTTTCCAGCACCGGCAAGGCAGTGGTGCCTCGGGTTTTGGCCAGCAAATCCGGATCGCGCGGCTTGGTGATGTCCACGACCCGGAACTCCACTGCATCTGTTAGCCCCCGCAGAGCCAGAAGGATTTCCAGACGTTGAGAAAATGGGCAGACGGGGATGTGATAGACGATGTGCTTGTCGGTCATGTGATCAATCCAGCGGGGGGCCGGTGAAGGCCATGTTGTGGCGTGTGGCGCTCTCTTCGATAGCAGGCATGTCCTCGGGGATGCGGCATTGACCGGCAGCCATGTCTGCAAAGAAGCCCTCAAACCCTCCGGGTGTGAGGATCACGAAATGGCGGCAAGGGCCGTCATCGGTCACTTTGAATGTATGTTTCTTGCCCCGTGGGATGAACACGCTTTCGCCCGCCCCGGCGGTGAACTCTTCGCCTTCCAGCCAGAACCTGCAGGTCCCGGCAACGATCACAAAGGTTTCGTCTTCGTTCTGATGCACGTGTCGCGGCGGGCCGCTGCCTGCGGGGGACCAGCTGTCCACAATGGACATCGCGCCTCCTGTCTGTTCCGGGCGGAGGATTGTTTTGTACTGTACGCCGAGCCATTCGATGGCGCCGTCGATTTGGGCCAGATCTTTCATTGTTTCGCTCCCTTGGAATTGGATTGAAACGAATGCGCTTTCGTTGACAGATAGCTACATTATCGCCAGCCTATCAGGCAAACCGCATTTTCTGATATAGGGTATCGGCCAAGTGAATTTCGCTACACTCGATCTGAATCTTTTGCGCGTGTTGGACGCTCTCTTTCGCGAAGGCTCAACCGTAAAGGCGGCCGACCGGCTGGCCATGTCGCAATCCGCTGTCTCTGGCGCATTATCACGTCTTCGCCATGCCTTGGATGACCCGCTTTTTGTGCGGCAGGGAAACCGATTGGTTGCTACAGATTATGCAGCGGGGATCGAAACCGGTTTGCGCGAGGAGCTCGAACGTTTGGAGCTCCTGCTGGCCCCGCCGACTACTTTTGACCCGCAAACCGCCGAAGGCACTTTCCGAATTGCCGCCAGTGATTTTTTCGCGGAACTCCTGATGCCGCCCTTGGGTGATCTTTTGCAAAAATCAGCGCCCAATCTTCGTGCTCAGCTCGTTGATCTGGTTCCGAACGACTACGTGGCCAGCCTTGAACAACGCAAGGCCGACATTGCGCTGATCCCCGATTTGTTACTGCCGGACTGGGTCAATCGAGAACCGCTTTTCCATTCGCCGTTCCACGTTATCGCCCGCAAAGGCAATCCAGGCATCAAGAGGCTTGAGGACGGGACGCAGATGCCAATGGATACCTTTTGCGCGCTTCACCACGTTCTGTTCTCTCCTGAGGGAAATCTCGCTGCGATGGGTGATGCTGCGCTGACACGCGTTGGTAAACGTCGACAGGTCGCGATGACTGTTCCAGTGTTCAGCGGCGTTTGCCGCGCGGTGAGCGAAAGCGATCTCATCGCGCTTGTTCCCGCGCAACTTGCTGAGAAAGTAGCCAAGGCATTTGGGCTGAATGTGTTCAAACCTCCAATGGAGATTGAACCGGCGTTGATCATCGGCATCTGGCACAAGCGTTCCGACAATGCCCCGATGGCGGCCTGGATGCGGAGCCAAGTCTTCGAATTAATGAAGAGTTTGGAGCTAGACAGTTAGTCAATCTGTGCCACGCAGCGCCCGTGGGATATATACAAATCGATGTTTCGAAAAACAGAATCGAAATTGGTTTAATCAGTCAATGCAGACATTCGCGCAGCCGCAGCGAAATGGCGCTTCGTCCCGCAGACCGACGTTTCAGCCGAAGAAATGCTGCGCTGTGCACGAACGGCAGGTTCGACGGGCCGCACCGCAGCATTCAAGATCACTGTAGGACGTCGGCAATGGGCCGTCCACGACGACTGCGTTGTGATCTATCGCAAGCAATCCGCTGTATCGCCAGAAGTCGGATTCGAGCCAATTCTAGAAAGTGTTGCGACTGCAGAAAATCAGTGCTTCCAGACCTTGTTCGACTAATGCCAGGTGTTAATTGCTTGTTGGATCGAGCCGTTTCGTTAAGTTTGGCGGTGGAGGGCTACGATGCGTTCACGAATTACAACCCTGATGGTCGTCGACATGGTCGGGTACTCATCCATGATGAACACCAATCAGGAGGCTGCAATCGAAGCGGTGCGTGAACTCAAGCATCACCAACTGGAGCCGGTGCTTTCGGACTTTGGTGGAGAAGTCCTCAAACGCATGGGCGACGGCTGGATCGTCGCTTTTTCCTCGATCAGCGCGGCCTTGGACAGTGCCGTTAAAGTGCAAACCAATCTCTATAACCACCCCACCATAAAGCTAAGGATTGGGTGCCATCTGGGCGAAATCATCGAAGATGACGATGACTTTTATGGCGCCGGTGTAAACATTACTCAACGCATCCAGACGGAAGCGCCGCCCGGTGGTGTGATGGTCTCGGAAGACTTTTGCCGCCAGCTATCAACCGAAAAGGCCGCGGTACTTAGCGACGCCGGCGCATTTAACCTAAAGAACATCTCTCAGCCTGTGCGTCTTTTCCAATGGCGACCTGCACCGGGTGCGAAAGGTAAGTCAGGTGATGTGCCCTCTATCGCAGTCCGAGCCTTTGACTATGCCCCGGTTGATGCTGAGACCGAAGCTCTTGCGGGTGATCTTCGAGACCAGTTGATCGTACGGACATCACGGAGGAAAGGTGTGTCTGTTTTCGATGCATCTGCCAAGACAGTAGACGAAGCGACCTATGATTTGCGCGGACGAGTTCGGATCGCGGAACGGCGCGGCAGGTTAACCGTCACGCTGATCTCACGTACCGACGCAAGGCCTGTCTGGTCGCAGACATATGAGGCTCTTACGGAAGATATATTCGCATTCTGTGACAGTGTTCTGGAACGGGCTGAGGGCGATTTGCGTCTGCAAACCAATGCTTTTGATGGGGATCGACTTGTCGGCATCGCTGTCGAGGACCTCAGTATATCCGAGCTTCGCGCACGTGCCGCCAACGATTTTTATAAGGTCACGATGGAAAGCTGGGAAGACGGGCTTGCACTAATGCAACGTGCGATCTCGCTCAATCCACTGGACGGCATGTCGCTTTGCATGCGCGTGGAAGCACAGCTCATGCTGCATGGCGCGCGGTACGAGACTATGCCTGAGGACATTCAGAAAACATGTGCGGAGGACTTAAATACTGCCGTAATCCAAATACCCAAGAGCGATTACGTCATTTGGATCCGCGGAAATTTTCGTCTTGCGGTGCAAGAGGATGTCGTCGGTGCGCGCGCTGACCTGAAACGCAGTAGGCAGTTGAACCCTGCCTATTTAGAGAACCACGAACTCGAGGGCCAGATTTTACTGCGAGAGTCCGATTTCGCGGGAGCGGATCTCGCTTTTTCGCGCCTGGTGGAGCGTGGGGAGCAGGATCCGCTACAACCGTATCGGCTGTTTATGCGTGGCGTCGCGAGGTACTGTGGTGGAAACTTCGAAGGGGCGGCTCAGGACGCCTCGGCCGCTTATGACTTACGCCCAAATGAAGCTGGTCATCTGAAACTCCGAGCGATGGCGTTGACCGAGATGCGACTTCCTGAACAGGCTGAGGCATGCTTAAACGCTGCAAAAAAGCTGTCGCAAAACCCGATGATGAACACAAAGCCTCCGGTCCTGCCGCCTGACTTTCGCTGGGTATTAGATAAGCTGAAACCAGGTGCCTAAAGCTAAAGTGGTACATCATAGACATATCCAAGTGACCGTCTGCGTCGTCGGCTGACCAACATTTTGGCCAACAGAATGCTGCGCGATGCACGAACGGCTGCAATGACGGGCCGCATCGCAGCATACAACATGTTTGGCGAGCGGAAGCTTGGGGCCGGGCGTGTCATGGCGGGCGCACACGCACACGGCTCGCAACATTGCAGGGTCCGCTTCCTGCGCACAACTGCCGGTCGTCAGTGGCATGGCGACCTACGGCTTTCAAAAGATGCTGAAGGTGCAATGGTGCGGCACCGTCAGGCATCTCCCCACCCAAACCGACCGACGTAAGACCCGTCCCTTATATTCGCATCGGATTGTGCTGTCGGACGCACTTTCGAAAAGGGCGCTCGACCGAAAATACCAACACTCTGAAAATTCAATACTTTTTGAAAGCGCCCTTCTGAAGCACTAGGGCGCTCGGTTAGAGACAAATGGCGTTCAGAGACTGATTTTGGGCATTTCACCAGTCTCCGAAGGGCGGTCGCCACGGCTAAACCCCTTTGAAACCAAAAGAAAAAAGGCCCCGTTGGGGGCCTCGTATTGGGTTCGCGACTGGTTTCTGGCGGAGACTGTGGGATTCGAACCCACGGGACGCTCTCACGCCCAACGGTTTTCAAGACCGCCGCATTCGACCACTCTGCCAAATCTCCGTTGTTGCCTCCTTTAGGCCGCCCTGCGCGATTCGGCAAACAAGCAAATGGATGAGGAAAATGGCCGATCGCGCATCGCCGTGCTTTTCACAAGGCGCGAGCCGGGCTATGATGGGCAAGAACCCTTCAAGCCGGGAAAATAATACGTGCCGTAAACGAGCACATCGGTCACCAAAGTGACCCAACAGGCAAACAGCAGGCAAGGACGACGTCCATGAGCAGAGCATTCCACCTTCCCACCTTTCGCACTGGCGCGGCCCTTCTTCTGGCGACGACCCTTTTGTCCGCATGTGATGAAAACGGTGATTTTGTCGCCATGCAGGCCTTTGAGCCAGAGAGCACTGACGTGCAGGGCACATCAGACCCACGTCCCGAAACCCGTACCGTCGAACGTGAAGTCGAAGCACCAGACGTGTTTTCAACCGCCGAAGCAGGGCTTTGGGATGGGCGTCCTTCGCTTGGCGGAGTCTGGGTGGCGCATCCGGATGTAAACGAACCCGAGCGTGTGATCATTCGCAATACCAGCAACGACAAGTTCGTTGTCGGCGCTCTGTTTCGGCGCGAAAGGGATATTCCAGGGCCACGGCTGCAAATCAGCTCCGACGCCGCCGAAGCGCTTGGCATGCTGGCGGGGGCGCCAGCAGCGCTGAGTGTAACCGCGCTGCGCAAAGAAGAGGTTGCCGATCCGACTTCGCCGCTGGAGAGTGAAGCCATTGCCGCCCTCGGCGCTGTCGAAGCGACGCCCCTTGACGCAGCGGCCACGACAACTGCGCAAAGTACAGTTGCCGCAACCGGCATCCAACCTGCGGCTGCCGCAGAACCCATTCAGGCGGCGGCATCCCCTCTGCCGTCGGCCTCCAAGCTTGCCAAACCCTACATCCAGATTGGCATCTTCTCAGTCGAAGCGAACGCTGAACGCACTGCCAAGCAGATGCGCAACAGTGGACTTCTTCCCACTGTCAATCGCTTCGAGCGCGATGGCAAACCATTCTGGCGGGTTTTGGTTGGCCCTGCTGCAACCTCCGGCGAAAGACGCCAACTGATCACCAAAGTCAAAAGCGAAGGCTTTACAGATGCCTACGCCGTGACCAACTGACCGATAGGAGAAAGACCTTGATCCGCACCTTCGCCGCCGCTGCCATACTGCTTGCGACCGCCCTGCCCGCCACCGCGTTCGAGACACGGGCCACAGCCGCATATGTGTACGATCAAACCACGGGCACCGTATTGCTGAACAAGAACGCGGACGATCCATTGCCCCCTGCGTCAATGTCAAAACTGATGACGCTTTATGTGGCCTTCGAGGCGATCAAGCGGGGCCAGTTGCGGATGACTGACGAGTTGGTCGTATCGGCACATGCCAACAGCTTTGGCGGCTCGACGCTTTTCCTCAAGACCGGCGAACGGGTGACTGTCGAAGAGTTGATGCGCGGAATCATCGTATTGTCGGGCAACGACGCATGTGTGGTCATTGCCGAAGCGCTCAGCCCGGACGGCACCGAGGGTGGATTTGCCCGGATGATGACACGCCGGGCACAGGACATGGGCCTGACCAATTCGACATTCATTAACTCCAGCGGTTGGCCGGCCGCCGGGCACCGCATGTCGATGCGCGATCTTGGAGAGTTGGCCACGCGGCTGATCGAGGATTTTCCCGAATTCTATCCGATGTTCGCGGAGACTGAGTTTCTCTTTGATGCAACCGAGTCGGCCAATCGATACAACCGAAATCCGCTTTTGAAACTGGGGATCGGCGCTGACGGCCTCAAGACCGGCCATACCCAGGAAGCGGGCTATGGGCTGACGGGATCTGCCAAACAAGGCGACCGCAGGATTGTCTTTGTGCTTTCGGGCCTAGACACGACCGCCATCCGTGCCCAAGAGGCCGAGGCCATCGTAAACTGGGCCTTCCGCCAATTTGCCGAACGGACCCTGGCCTCAGAAGGGCAACGCATCACAACTGCACCTGTGTGGGAAGGCGCAGAACCTGTCGTCGGGCTGGTCCCTGCCGAAGACATCTCGGTCTTGTTGCCCGTGCTGGCCAGCAAGGAGGTGGCGGCCGAGGTGGTATTCAAAGGCCCCATTCAGGCCCCGATTGTCGCCGGAACGCCGCTGGCGGAACTTGTCCTGCAACCCGAAGGTCTGCCGGAACAGCGCTTTTCCCTCGTCGCCGAAGCGGACGTTGCTCATGGCGGTTTTCTGGCCAGGATCTCGACTGCCGCGATGTCGTTGTTTGACCAGATCAGCAGCGATGCCGCATCCGAAAGCGGCACGTGACAACAGGCACATTCATCAGTTTCGAAGGCATCGACGGTTCGGGCAAGTCCACGCAAGCCAGCATGCTGGCCGATCACTTGCAACGCATCGGATACGACCCGGTTCTGACACGTGAGCCCGGCGGCTCACCGGGGGCCGAGGAAATCCGGGCGCTTGTCCTGCAGGGTGACCCCGATCGATGGTCGGCGGAAACCGAACTTTTATTGTTCACAGCCGCGCGGCGCGACCACCTCGAACGCCTGATCCAACCCGCCCTCGCGCAGGGCAAGATCGTGATCTGTGACCGCTTTGCCGACAGCACCCGCATGTATCAAGGGCTCAGCCGCGGAGATCTGCGCTCCACGGTAGACGCGCTGCACGATTTGATGATCAGGCGCGAACCAGACCTGACATTGCTGATAGACATGGATCCGACAGAGGGGCTGGCCCGCGCCAGGAGCAGACAAGGGATCGAAGAACGGTTCGAGGATTTCGGCACTGATCTGCAAATCCAGATGCGGGCAGGTTTTTTGGATCTGGCGCAGGAATTTAGCGACCGTTTCCGCGTCATCGACGGCGCGCGCGCCATCGATCAGGTTGCCAGGGATGTCACTGCCACGGTCATCAAGCACCTGCAGACCTGAGGCTCTCGACATTGCCGCGCCCAGACAGAACCCATCATTTCTCTTGGCCCAAAATATCCCGGGGGTTTGGGGGCTGGCCCCCAATTCAAACCTCGACACCTTTTCAAAAATTGATCATTTAACGCCTCCGGTCCCATTTCCCCCGGCACGTCACAATGCTACATCGCTCATAGATGTCAGAGCAAACCACAGATCCCACCCGCGTCCCCGGCGCGCCGCATCCGCGTGACACCGTTCAATTGATCGGCCAGGGCACGGCAGAGGCCGCATTTCTCGACGCGTTCACCACCGGACGTCTGCATCACGCCTGGCTCATCACCGGTCCGCGTGGCATCGGCAAAGCGACGCTGGCCTGGCGCATAGCGCGCTTCCTGCTGGCCACACCCGACCCCGATCCCGACGACATGTTCGGCGTCCCGTTGCCCACCACGCTCGATGTCGATCCCGATCACCCTGTTGCGCATCGGATCGCGGCCGGGGCCGAACCGGGTCTCAAATCCGTGCACCGGACCGAAAACGAAAAGACCAAGAGGTTGCGGGATCAGATCACGATCGACGATATCCGCGCCATGGCAGGTTTTTTTCAACTCTCTGCAACAGATGGCGGCCGCCGGGTCGTGATCATCGACGCCGCAGACGAGATGAACGCGAACGCCGCCAATGCCCTGCTGAAAATGCTCGAAGAGCCCCCCGACCGCACGACGCTGCTGCTGATCTGCCACCAGCCCAGCCGCCTGTTGCCGACCATCCGATCCCGCTGTCGCACATTACGGCTTTCGACACTGTCTGCAGACGATACAGCACGCGCCATGGCCCAGGCCGGGGTCGAACCCAGCGCACAAAGCGCAGCACTGGCCGAGTTGAGCGCCGGGTCCGTTGGCGACGCCCTGCGCCTGTCGTTGCTGGACGGTTTGAAGATCTACAGTGAGATCGTCGCCCTGCTGGGATCAATGCCAAATCTCGATCGCCCGCGCGCTCTGGCGCTGGCCGAAGCGGCAGGACAGCGCGGTGCAGAAGCGCGGCTTGATCTACTCTACACCCTGATCGACATCGCCCTGACACGGCTCGCACGCACAGGCGCGACAGGACACCCACCACAGGTCGAGGCCGCCGCAAACGAAGCGGCCATTTTCAGCCGCCTCGCCAGGACGCAAGGCCAGGCGCGCGCCTGGGCCGATACCGCGCAAACAGCGCTGGCCCGTGCCCGCCATGGTCGGGCCGTCAACCTTGACCCCGCCGCCCTCGTGCTCGATACGCTTTTCAAACTTCAGGATACGGCCGCCACCCGATGACCCCACCCGAGATTACCGACAGCCACTGCCATCTCGATTTCCCCGATTTCGAAGGGCATCTGGATCAGATCATCGCCGACGCCGCTGCCGCAGGCGTCACGCGCATGGTCACGATCTGCACAAAGCTACGGCATGAGCCTCAGGTCCGTGCCATTGCCGAAGCCTACGCGCCTGTCTTTTACGCCGCGGGAACCCACCCGATGAGCGCGGCATCAGAACCGCTGGCGACCACAGATCACCTCATAACGCTCTCAAAACACAAAAAGTTCGTCGGGATCGGCGAAACCGGCCTCGACTATCACTACACGTCTGACAGCGCTGAAATCCAGCAGCAGTCGCTGCGGATCCACATCGCCGCGGCGCGCGAAACCGGATTGCCACTGATCATCCACGCCCGCGCTGCCGACGACGACATGGCGCGCATTCTGGCCGAAGAATATGAGAACGGCGCCTATACCTGCGTCATGCATTGCTTCTCTTCAAGCCGGGCGCTCGCCCACGCCGCGCTCGATCTGGGCTTTTACCTCAGCATGTCGGGCATTGCCGCCTTCCCGAAATCACAAGAGCTGCGCGACATCTTTGCCAGCGCACCTGTCGACCGCATTCTGGTCGAAACCGACGCGCCCTACCTCGCGCCCCCCCCTCATCGGGGCCGACGCAACGAACCAGCCTATACGGCGCATACGGCTGCCAGGAGCGCAGAAGTTTTCGGCCTCGACTACGCAGAATTCGCCGCGCAAACGCAAACGAACTTCGACCGCTTGTTCTCCAAAGCCACGCACGACACAGTGGGCCCATGACTGACACGCTCACCTTCACCATTTTGGGCTGCGGATCGTCCGGCGGCGTGCCCCGCATCGGCGGACATTGGGGCGCCTGCGATCCGGACAATCCAAAAAACCGACGGCAACGCTGCTCATTGCTGGTCGAACGGACTGGACAGAATGGCACGACAACCGTGCTGATCGACACCTCTCCCGATCTGCGCAACCAGTTTCTGGACAACGGGGTCGGACGGCTCGATGGTGTGATCTACACCCATTCTCACGCCGATCACGTGCACGGGATTGATGATCTGCGGATGATCGTATTCAACATGCGGGCCCGGCTTCAGGTCTGGGCGGACGGCCCGACCCAGGACGCCTTGCTCAATCGGTTCGGCTATGTGTTCGTGCAACCAAAAGGGTCGCCCTACCCGCCGATCCTCGACCTCAACACCATTGATGGTGCAACCACGATTGAGGGCGCAGGCGGGCCTGTCACCTTTCAGCCTTTCGAAGTCGGGCATGGCAGCATGGACGCATTGGGGTTCAAGGTAAACAACGTGGCCTATCTGCCTGACGTCGCAGATATTCCGGCCACGGTCTGGCCTTTGCTGGAAAACCTCGACTGCTGGATCGTCGATGCCTTGCGGCGTGACCCGCATCCGACGCACAGCCACCTGGCCAACACTCTGGAGTGGATCAAACGGGCAAAACCCAAACGGGCCATCCTCACGAACATGCATATTGATCTCGACTATGACACCATCCTGAGCGAAACCCCCGACCATGTCGAACCTGCTTATGACGGGCTCAAATACACGGTGCCCGCGTCCTGATTTCTCTGTTCCAAAAAATCCCCGCCGGAGGCCCCCGCCCCCGCCACAAGGCTTAAAGGCCCGATCATGCAAGCCCTGCTGGACGTCATCTTACCCGTCTTCATCGTGATCGGGTTCGGCTATCTTGCCGTCTGGCGCGGGTTGTTTCCGGAATCCGGCGTGGATGGGCTGATGAAATTCAGCCAGCATTTCGCAATCCCCTGCCTGCTCTTTTCGGCCATCGCCAGCCTCGACCTGTCCGCCAGCCTCGATGTGCGATTGCTGATCAGTTTTTATGTCGGTGCCGCAGCGGGTTTCGTCTTGGGCTTTGCGGGCGCCCGCCTTGTGTTCAAGCGAGACTGGGAAGATTGCGTGGCCATCGGCTTTTGCTGTCTCTTTTCCAATTCGGTTCTGCTCGGGCTGGCGATCAATGAACGGGCTTACGGGCCCGAAGCACTTGCCGGGGCCTACGCAATCATCGCCTTCCATTCGCCCTTTTGTTACGCGGTTGGCATCACCGCGATGGAGATTGCGCGCAATCGCGGGCAATCTCCCCTGATGATGGTCCGCGGGATTGCACGTGCGATGTTCCGCAACGCTCTGGTTCTGGCCATCATGGCTGGATTTGCCGTGAACCTGCTCGGTATCGCGCTGCCACCAGTCCTGAATGACGGATTGGACCTCGTGATCCGCGCGGCGTTGCCGACGGCGCTCTTTGCGCTTGGCGGCGTTCTGGTCCAATACAGGCCCGAAGGCGACGCGCGCGTCATTGCGATGGTATGCGCGATCGCGCTTTTGGTGCATCCGGCCATCACCTGGGCGTTGGGAACCGCATTGTCCGTGCCCTCTGAGACCTTCAAGCCGGGTGTGCTCACCGCTGCAATGGCCCCGGGCGTCAACGCCTATATTTTTGCAAATCTCTACGGGCGCGCAAAGCAGGTCGCCGCCTCTTCCGTTCTGGTCGCCACAGGCGCCTCTATCGTTACAGCGTGGATGTGGCTGATGGTTCTGGGATAGCCAGCTTGGCCCGGCGCGCGCGCGCCAGCAGCGCATTGAGTGCCCCCCCGAGCAGCACAAGATAGGCCGATATGAACAGCCACATCAACATGACGATGACGGCCCCGATCGAACCATAAACCTCGTTATACGTCCCGAAATTCTGCAAATATGCAGAAAAGCCCATAGACGCTGCGATCCACCCCAGAACGGCAAAGACAACTCCCGGTAAAATCAGGCGTGGCCGCGCGCCGCGCATATTGGGACCCAGCCGATAGATCAACGCGAATCCCGCGAGCAGCACGACAACACCAACCAGCCACCGCAATGTCTGAACACCCAAACTGGTCCAGCCCCCCAGCGGAAAAAAAGTTAGAACGATCGGCAAGATAACGATACAACCCATCGCGACGAGCAGCACTCCGATCAGGCAAAACGTCAGTAAGAACGCGCGCACCAAACGCGAGATGCCGCCGCGGTTTGGCACGCCGTAGATGGCATTCAACCCCCGGATCAAAGCATCAACCCCGGCCCTTGCAGGCCACAGCGCCAGCGAGAAAGAGAGTAGAGACGCCCACCCGAGCGTCAGCCCATCTGCCGTTGACAGCCTTGTCAACTGCCCGGCCAGCAATCTGTAGACGTCAACTGGAATCAGTTCTTCGAATTCTTTTAGTTGCTGTAGGGCATGGCCCGGATCTCCGACGATCGCCCAGAGAGATATGGTCGCTGCCATCCCCGGAAACACCGCCAGAATAGCGTAAAATGCGACCCCGGCCGCAACCAGGCTCAGGTTTTTTTCGTCCGTCATCTGAGAAAGCTGGCGAACCGCACGCCACCATATCACAGGATCCAAAGGCGGCAGGGAAACGAGCGCGCGATCAACCATTGGCGGAAACTTTGCACCGGGAGGCATCAATGGCAATGCTGGCGCACGTATCAAGACTGAAATTCATACACATGGTTGCGATACTGGCCTGCCGACGAGGCTTTGGCAAATGGCATACCGACCCATGCCTTCGAGACAGCCTACTGGAATAAGAATGAGTGATTGGAATATCCCCCGTCGGTTTCCGACAATCGGGCTATAAGTTCAGGTGTTGCTGAAAAAAGTCATGGTGCGGCCGGCGAACCTATAACTCTTGGGTCAGCCCCGGCCAACTGAGTTATTTTCCCCTTGTTTATAAACTCTTAGTTGATCTACATAGTTCAAGGGCGGTCAGGTAGGATCACTTAAGTTCAACAGGAATGGGGGCCGGAATGGGGGCCAGACTACGAGCATCGGACCTGAAAACTGCGCCGGAGGGGCGTCATTTCTTGGGTGAGGGTTTGTACTTCCGGGTGCGCGGCAGCAGTCGGGTTTGGATATATCGCTACCAGATCGACGGGGCGCGGCGTGATGTGACGTTGGGTAAGTACCCCGACATGAGCCTGAAGTCGGCGCGAGATGCGCGTTACGAGATGGCGCGGCTGAAGGAGCGCGGCTACGTCGCTGTCAGGCGGAGGCGGCACCGCAGCCACACGTTGCGGTCGTGGGTTGGGCGTTGGATGAAGGCGAACCGCCACGACTTGAAGGATGGCGGTCGGTCTGGGCGCTGGCTGTCGCCGCTGCGGGTCCACGTCATGCCGGTGCTGGGTCAGATGGATGTCCGCGCCATTACGTTCGAGGACATCAAGCCGATCTTCGACCCGATCTGGCGCACGAAGACCAGCGCCGCCGCGAAGGGTATGGACCGGCTTGGCATGGTGATGCGATACGCCGAGGCTGAACTGCCCGAGGTGGACGTACGGATCGTGCCGCGTGTGCGCGTGGCACTGGGCAAGCAGCGCCACAAGGCGACGCCGATACCATCGATGCCGTGGCGTGAGGTGCCCACCTTCTACGCCACGCTGGAGACATCCCCCGCCGCGCTGGCGCTGCGCCTGCTGATCCTGACCGCCAGCCGGTCCCGTCCCGTCAGGATGGCCCACGTCGATCAGTTCGAGGGCGACGTGTGGACGATCCCGGCGGCGAACATGAAGGGCGGCAACGAGTTCAGAGTGCCGCTGTCGGACGAAGCCATGCGGGTGATCGATCTGGCGCGGCCCCTTGCCCGAAACGGGTTCCTATTCTGCGCTGTCCGGGGCAAGCCAATCAGCGACATGTCGATGACGGCTCTCATGAACCGCCGCAAACTGGACTACCGACCGCACGGCTTCCGGTCGTCGTTCAGGACGTGGGCGGAGGACACCGCGCAGGACTGGACGCTGGCCGAGGTGTCACTGGATCACACGGTCGGGAACAAGGTCGAGAGAACGTACCAGAGATCCGACCTGCTCTACCGGCGCGCGCCACTCATGCAGCTTTGGAGCGACACGCTCGGCGTTTAGCCCTGTGCGGCGCTGCAGAACTTGGCGCGCCGGTCTTCGGTTTCGAACTTGTTGCCGCAGCCGCTTCACTGCCGGTAGCTGCGCAGGACACTCAGATCGACGCACGTCAGCGACACGACGATGACCGCCCTGCTCAGACGCCGCGACCTGCCCTACCGCCCGCATGGTTTCCGCGCCAGCTTCAGGACGTGGGCAGAAGAAACCGGGCACCGGAACAAACAGGCGATCAAAAGGGCTTGGCAGTACCAAATGACTGCCGGGCAGCCAGTCAAAGCCTTTTGGACCTCTGCCGCGCAAGTCTTTGGCATCAACCTGCCAGACGCCCATGATTTGTTCCATCGCCTTTTCGATCACTGCGTCTTGTGACATCGGAATAACCTTCTCAGAGATATTAGGGCTCATAGTGTGACGGGTCACACCGATACCTATTTCGAAATTGGTGTGACCATCAGCTCGTCGACGGGCAAATTGACAACACATTGCATGCCATCTTCGCCATCAATGGTGACCTGGCCAGAGCCAAATAACCAGACAACACGAAAGCGCTGACCCTCATAGTAGGACCAAGCATCCTTTTCGAACTGCGCTCCCGCCCTGATTTCGTTCCACTTTTTTGCGCTAAGCTTGATAGTGCTATCACCGTCGTCGTTTCCCCAATATGCCGTAAGTTCTACGAAATTTTTTACAGCCATCTCAGCGGCTCCTATGAAAAGAAAATGAACCACGTTGATCAGCTGTGATTGATTGCCAAAGCCCTCTTTTCCTGATCCGGCGCCAGAGAAACTTGGGATGCGACAGTAGGTACCTGAGGTAGCCCCAGCGACCAAGCGTTTGCCGCCGGTACAATGCGAGCGCGTTCTGCAGATATGGCCTCAACCTTGCAGGGGCTTCAATGAAGGTCGCTTCGCCATCCTCCGCCCAGTCCTCTAACCATTCACCGGTTGCCCACCAATCGATTTGGGCGATAGCGTCGGCAAACACGTCCACAGGCAGATCTGGATCATCCCAGTCGGCCCCACCGATATCGATATTTTCAGAATCGTAATCGCTTTCGTCAAACCCACTTGGATCGCCAAAGGCTTCAGCGTCGTGCCAGGTAAGGGTCCACACGCATTCCTCTGTCACAAAGGAAATTGGAATGTTTCTGGCGAAGTCAAAGCCATCATTTTCGGGAAATAAGTAGAGATGGCTTCGAATCACCCGCGTGAGATTTTCATGGTCAACACTGATGACCTCGGCCCACTGGCTAAGAACCGTGAACTCACGGAAATTTTCCCACCAATCTTCCTGTAACTTCTGGAGCGTTAGATGCAGAGCCGAGGAGTTGAAATCACGCACCTTCATTGGGCTTTCTTGCGTCGAGCGCAGATAGCCTTGCAGTCTGCAATCTTGGGCATCGTTCAAACTCCAATCGGCATGGTTGAAAGCCCGGCAATCAACCTTTGCCACCTTGGGTCTCCGCTTGGCACCCCAACGACATCGCGCCGGATTTCAATCATCACAGCGGCTTTGGCACCGGCATCAATGACGCCCACGTAGGGGGTGTTGTGTCCAACCTCATAGCCGTGCTGGCGGAAGTGCTCCGTAAGCGCCTCAACCCATGCGGGCGGCGTCAGACCTTCGCTGAATCCAATGTCGATCTCAGGACGTGGCCCATGCGCGTGACGTTCGATCGGCCAAGGCTCAGCAGGATAGGTGTGAAGATCGACCAGGAAGGCGTCAGCCGCTTTTGCCCGAAGGCGTTTCCAGTGGGGTCGATAATACCTATCCAGCAGCTCATCTCTCCGAACCTCGGTCAAGCCATTACGGATTGGCCGCATCTGGTGATCACAGCCGTAGAAGACCCCGCGGCCAACTTCTGCCATCTCCTCCTTGCTGTCGTCATCGTAGCGCTCAACGTCGACCACAATGCGGGACACATCCGCCTCAACGATCTCCGCCAACGGCCAGGCCTGCCTTGCCATTTCGTCCGTGTGGAGATCAGCAGAGACCAATGCCTCTGCTTCAACTGCAGCCCGCAGAGAAAGAAATTCTGGCCACGCGTCATCAGGGATAGCGATGGAGGCATGTGGGACATGGACAACGAGCTTCGGCATCTCAGGACTACCTCAACATAACAAGCTGCGGTACAGCGTCTGCATCGGCCCAAACGACAGCGTTCTGGTCAAACTCCGCCCCTAGAGCCTTTGCTCGCTCGAGGCCCAGCCCCGGCACGAAGATGCTCTCTTCCCCTGGCCAGTCACCAGATGGGTCCATCCCAAGGGCGTTCATGGCAGGAAATCCCTCAACGGAAAGCTGTCGCAGGAGATGGCTTTGGGCTTTCCTGTTGTCCTCCTCCGAGGTTTCTGCGCTGAAAGGGTTCCATGCGGTCAGATAACCGGCGGATGACACTCGGAGGTCAGCGTATAGCGCTTGCAATTCAGGTGAGTAGCGCCCAACGCGCATCGTAAATGCTTGCGGTTCGAGAACCCTGAAATCCGTCGATTCATAGGCTTTGATGAGATCTGCGGGAATTACAGTCATTGAGAGAGACTCCATCTCAGCAATATCAAAGGCTTCGAACGTGAAGTCCAGAGTTCCACGGAGGGACAGCTGCTTGAAGGCTGAAGTGACTAGCCGCCAGCGCGCGTCAGCGTGTGCGTGACTGCCTCGATGCGGTACGCACCATCGACGCCGGGCCGGGTGCCCGCGATGATGCAGAGGCCATCCGGGACTGCGGCAGTGTTGCCCTCGATCGTGACGGTGCCTTCACCGGCGTCCCGCTGCGCCGTTGCCGCGTCACTGTCGGATTGTTGCGCTGCCTCTGTCTCGTCCGCCCGCGATAGGCGCGACGCATGGATCGCGCTCACGTCCAGTCCGGTTGACCGCTGGACCCTCTGCCAGCTGGCTGATGCCACGTCATACCAGCGCGCGCGCACCTCGCTGAATTGCGCGCGACCAAGCTGGGGGGTGATATCCCAGCTGTGCAGGTTCTCGCCCCAGACGGCGCGGACGGCAGCCTGATAGTCCGCGTTCCGCTTCGAGAGGAACGCGGTGTCCCCCACGACCCGAAAGTTGGCCCCGATCTCCCGGGCAAGCCGCTCGCCCATGCCGATAAAGCTCTCGTCGCGCATCTCGAAATAGGTCCGGGCCAGCGATCGCGGTTGTGTCTCGAAAGTGGTGGAAATTCTCTGGCGGCGTTCTCCGAGCGGTTTGATTTGCGCCTGATCAGGCGACGAGGTCAAGTGTCATCGGCTCAATTGGTTGCGCGAGTGTTTCCCAGCCGTCGACTTTGCGCATCTGGATTTGGCCTGAGGCGAGGAGCGCCCAAAGCAGCATCGGCACGGTTTCAGCGCAGGGCAACACGGTCTGTGTTTTGATCCGGCGGCGAAACTCCTCGTTCAGGCGCTCGATGGCGTTGGTCGTGCGGGCTGACTTCCACTGCGACGGATCGAGGCGGGTGAAGGTGAACAGCCGATCCCCGGCCTCTTCAAGGCTGTCTGCGACCGCTCGGCACTTGAGCCGCCATTTGCGTAGAAAGGATTTGCGCTGCTTCTCAACTTTATCGGCCGTGTCAGCGTAAATCATGGCGCGATAATCGTCGCCCAGCTCCTCGTGCATATGTTTTGGGGCGTGGGCCAGCAGGTTGCGATGCTTGTGAACAGTGCAGCGCTGGATCGGCAAGTCTTGGCCCCACAACGCCACCAGCGCAGCCTCCAATCCCGGCGCACCATCAACCATCACGAACTCGGGCCGCTTAAGGCCCCGCGCATCGAGGTCGTCAATGAACTGACGCCAGGCGGCTGTGCTCTCCCCACCCATATTCATAATGGAAAGCAATACCTTCTGCCCGTCCCGGCGCACGCCGATAGCCACCAGAACAGAGATGTTCGTGGCTTTTTTATCCAGCCGCGTCTTGATGACGGTGCCGTCAAGGATGAGCCGAACGATGTCCTCATCAGCAAGGCTACGGACGCACCAAGCGTCCCAGTCGGTCTTCACCTTTCGCCAAGCGCGGCTGACCACGTCTTTGCTGACAGCCCCCTTGAACAGCGCAAACAGTGCGCGCTTCACACGCCGCGTGTTGGTGCCCGAGAGATAGACCGACGCAATCAGCGCTTCGGCCGTCTTGGTCAGGCGCTGGTAGCGCGGCAACGCTTTTGAGCTCCATTCACTGACCTTGCCAACTTCGTCTTCAACCCGGGCGCGGGGTACGCTGATCGTCTCAGTGCCAAATGTCCCGGTGATTTGACGGCCCCGGTGGCCGTGGCGATAGCCCTTCACCGTTCCGGCCTCTCGGCCATACCGCAAACGACCAAGAAAGCCGTCCAGTTCTTCGTTGAAAACGGCCTCGATGGTGCCGCGGATGTTGGCGCGAAGCCGATCCTCGATCGGGTCAAAGCCTTCTTCACATGTAAGTAGCGAAATGGGGCTCGTGTCTGTAGTCTTGGTCATGGCGTGATCTCCTATGGCGGTACCAGCCGCCGATTGGGTGGGTTTGATTCACCCGGAGATTACGCCACCTTCAAATTTCCACCAACTTCGCGACACGACCGCGATCGCAGCGCAGGGTCGATATCGACACTGGTGATCCCGGCAAACGCGCCTGCCTCGCGCATGATTGTTTCGACTGTCGCGTTGTCCCAGTTGCGCTGTTGATCCCAAACTGCCGCGACAGAGCGCCGGGCTTTACCCCAGCCTTGATCGAGGCGCGGATCAGGTTGACCTGCGATTGCGTCAGGCCCTCCACACTGGGCATACTGGAGGACGGCTGCGCTGCTGGGGCAGGTTCCTGCCATTCCCTTAGGCATCATTCGCCGCAGCTCAGCTTCCCGAAAGCGGCCGTAAAAACATCTATAGAGTTTTGCATGTTTCCCGTGTTCAGGAAGCGGGGAAACAGAAGTTTTGCCTTGGCGAATGAACAGTTCATTGCGCAAACCTCAGTAATGAGTGACACAGATTACTCAGCTTCGCGATATCGTATTTCAACTGAATTGAAGGCCAAAAACCAATGCCAAGGCTTGATGCTACGAGCTCACATTACATTAAACTTGGTCGCCGTGGCGAATGGGAGGCTGAAGCAATTGCTGAAGGTGTTCTGCGTTTCGGGTATCACGAATTGCCGCATGAGTTGTGTATTGCCGGTGAATGGGACGATGCGAAGGAAGCGTGGCGCGCGCATCGCGGTGGCAACGAAGGGGTGTTGACCAGCGACCTAACCCAAGCTCGCACCTTTTATACCGCCCCTGAGACTTCAGTTTTCATCACTTTTCATGCTGGGCGGCTGTATTGGTGTCGTCCCCGCGGCCCAGCTGAGCTTTTGGAAGATGGGACCAAGCTGCGTGCAACTGTCGATGGTTGGCACGGTCAAACGGTGGGTGGCGAAGATCTATTCTATGAACGCCTTTCCGGTCGACTTTTGAAGGTTCAAGGATTTCGAGGAACCATTTGCCAGGTTGAACCCCAGGAATACCTGCTGCGAAAACTCGGTGACGAGGTCATGCCAGAGGTGCAGGTGGCCTTACAGGCAGAAGATCAAATAGTTAATGCGATCTCTGGATTAATGGGGCTTTTGACGTGGCAGGATTTCGAACTTTTGGTTGACTTGGTCTTTTCATCAAGTGGGTGGAAACGCACAGGTTCAATTGGTGGCGTCCAGAACACCGTAGATATCGAATTGCTCCTACCATCGACTCAAGAGAGAGCCTTTGTTCAAGTCAAGTCGCATGCAACGCCCAGACAGTTTGATGATTATGTACGACGAATGGACCAAATGGTCGGTGTCGACCGCATGTTTTTCGTTTGGCACACAGGACATGTAGGCGATGCTCCGGTTCATGGACGCGTTACGCTAATTGACCCGGTCAGACTTGCCCGAATGGTTCTTGATGCAGGTTTAACAACTTGGCTGAGGCAAAAAGTGAGCTGAAGCCTTACTGTGGTTAAATCTGTCGAGCGTCTTGAACGGCCCATTCCTGCCGTTCACCTGACCATCTAATTGCCGCGGTGCGGCCCGTCATAGGAGACATTCGCCGCGCGCGCAAAATCGATCGCTGGGCGAAGTCAGACATCGCAGACGCAACTGTCTTTGAAAGTTCAAACTCGGATCAAAACTTCGCCTTCAATCTCCATTGCAAATCCAAGTGGCAATCCAGACACGCCGATTGCAGAACGAGCGTGGCAGCCCACTTCCTGTCCGAACACGGCAATGATTAGGTCACTAAACCCGTTCACCACGAGGTGTTGCTCGGAATACCCGGATGCTGATGTCACCATCCCGAAGACGCGAACCCACCCAATTATTCGAGAGAGTTCGCCAATCTCGGATTTGAGGTTTGCCAAAACCGACAATGCCACTTCTCGTGCTTCAGCGTATGCTTCTTCGGTTGTAAGGTCCGTCCCTACAACGCCGAACGGGCCACTGATGCGTCCGTCGGCTCCATTCTTTGGATGGCCAGAAAACAACGCGCGCTCGCCTCTTATGTTCACGAATGCGAAAGGTATGTGCAGTCCCTCAGGCAATTTTGTCGGCTGAGGTAATTTCAGACCAAGCGCTGCCAGTCTTTCTTCAGGTGTGGTCACGAACACTTTCCCCGCTCAATGATTGGATTTCACGCTATATCACGTCGACCGTCCCGTTCGCCAGCCAATGTCAGAGCGGATTCCAAGCAGACCTCGGATGCGGCGCAACATCTGCAGTTTGACCAATCCCGTCGGTCGTCACTGACGGCCCATTCCTGACCTTAACCATCATCTAATGCCGCTAAAGTGCGGCCCTTCATACCAACATTTGCTGCAACTGCGAAAACTGGTGAGCCTTTTGACAGTGCAATTGACGGCCGACCGCGCACGGTCCATCGTCAGCGCATGAAACAGCTTACCTCCGCCGACATCACCGCCGCCGCCGATCGCATTGCGGGCCATATCCGTCTAACGCCTGTCTTGCAGTTGGAGTCGGGCGCGCTTGGTCTGCATTACCCCGTCACGCTGAAACTGGAGCACACGCAGGTCACAGGCTCCTTCAAGGTGCGGGGTGCGTTCAACAACCTGCTCAGCCGGGATGTGCCCGATGCAGGCATTGTCGCAGCCTCGGGCGGGAACCATGGCGCCGCCGTAGCATATGCGGCCACCAAGCTGGGACATAAGTCAGTTGTCTTCGTGCCCCGTGCGATTGCCAAGGAAGAAAAGCTTCGCCGGATGCGCGATTTCGGTGCTGAGGTCATCCTGACCGAAGGCAGCGTCGCCGATTGTATGGCGGAGTACGCCGCGCATGCAGAAACCACCGGTGCGCTATCGGTCCACCCCTATGACACTGCTCCCACATTGGCGGGTCAGGGCACCGTTGCGTTAGAGATGGAAAAACAGACCGATGGGTTCGACACCATCATGGTTGCTACCGGCGGTGGAGGGTTGATCGGCGGCATTGCCGCTGGGATCGGCGACCGGGTGCGCGTGGTGTCGGTCGAAACCGAAGGCACCAACACTCTAGCCCGATCTTTGAAGGAAGGTTCGGAAATAGACGTTGCCGCCAGCGGAATTTCCGCAGGCTCACTTGGCGGGCCGCGGTTGGGCGAATTGTCCTACACTATCATTAAGGAAAGGGTCACAGACGCCATCGTGCTGCCCGACGTGGCGGTATTCGACGCCGCGAAGAAGCTGTGGGAAGGCACACGGCTAGTCGGCGAACCGGGCGCTGCGACTGCATTGGCGGCGTTGACATCGGGTGCCTACAAGCCGGGCAAAGATGAACGGATTGCTGTTCTTGTCTGTGGCGGGAATGCGGAACCCCACTGGTTTATGGATTGAAGTAACTGCAATCCGTCGATTTTGACTTGGCCAACGCGCGTGCATGACCGGCCCTTTGCAGCCGCTCGCCGGACATGTTGTATGCTGCGATGCGGCCCGCCAAACTTGCCGTTCGCTGCTCGTGCATGATCATACCTCAGGACAAGATTGGCGTCTCGGACAATCCGGACTTTTGTTGGGACAGCTACGCCACTTGCAGAAAATCCGCGCGATTTCAGAATTCCTGCCGCTGCGGCGGAACTTATGGTGCCCAAGCAGTCGTCAAATCCTGCCAATAGACGTCGCTTCCGAACCGCGTTTTCATTGCAGTCGGTCTCAATAATCGAGACTTGGGATAGGTCTACAGCTCTCGAGAACGCATCGGCATGTCATCACGCGCCCAGATACTCTAACCCCGCCCGCGCACCCACGCCTCGGCGCCGCGGACATCGACAAAAACGCGATACACCGATGTCGTCGCAGTGATGAATATGCGATGGCCATCCGCACCGCCAAAACACAGGTTCGAGACCACCTGAGGTACAAGGATCTTACCCAATCGCGTGCCTTCGGAATCGAAGCAGTGCACGCCGTCGGCAGCTGATGACCAAAGATTGCCGAACGTGTCACACCGCATTCCGTCCGGCAGGCCCCGGTCAATTTCCGCGAAGACCCCTTTATCGCGCAAATTCGCGCCGTCAACGGCTAACTTGCGAATGACCGCCGGGACGCTGTCGTCGTGGCTCGACCCGCTTTCCGCAATGTACAGCGTCGTTTCATCCGGCGAAAAACATAGCCCGTTTGGCTGGCTGAAATCGCTGGCGACCACTTTCAATTCGCCATCAGGGGACAGACGGTAAACATTCCGGGCACTTTGCTCTGGATCGCTGCGATACCCTTCGAAATTCGAGATGATTCCATAAGTCGGATCGGTAAACCAGATCGCGTTGTCCGAGCTCACCACGACGTCGTTGGGCGAATTCAGGCGCTTGCCATCAAAGCTGTCTGCGAGGACCGTCAGCGACCCGTCGATCTCGGTGCGCACCACGTCGCGCTCCCCGTGCCGACACCCGATCAGCCGCCCCTGCACATCGCGTGTATTGCCATTGTTGAACCCCGATCGCTCACGATAGACTGACACACCCTCTCGTTCAGACCAGCGCAAAATCCGTTGGCTTGGAATATCCGAGAACAAAAGACAATCGTGATCGCCGAACCAGACCGGCCCCTCCGTCCAGGTGAAGCCTTCGGCAATCACGTCCAGCGTGGACATTGGATGGACCATGGCAGCAAAGCGGTTATCATGCATTTCTAGATGCGGCGGCAGGGAGATCATGCGCGTACCCTCCTTGTGCTGGCGGCGATAACGATGCCTATGATGATGGTCCCGGTCAGGACATTGCGAACACCGGCCCCCGCGCCGTAGCTGTTCAGCATCGAAACGACGAGAAACATGAAAAGCGCAGCCCCCCAGACACCGGGCACGTTGGAATTGCCCCCGGCGATGGAACTGCCGCCGACGACCACGACTGCGATAGACATAAGCAGATATTCCGCCCCCATGTTGAGTGCCGCGCCCCCCGAAAAGCTGGCAAGCAGGTATCCCGTCAGGGCCGAGAACACCGCTACTGAAATATACGTCAAGGCCCGTACGAGTTCGACCGGCACACCGGCAAGGCGCGCAGCGCGCATGTTCTGTCCGGTGGCGAGTAGCCAGCGGCCCCAGACCGACCTTTCCAGGACGACCCAGACGACAATGGCCAGGAAAAGCCCCACCCAGGCTACGTTCGGCAGGCCCAGAAACCGCCCCGTGGCAAAATCGGCCAACCCCGACGGTGGCTTGATCCGCAGGCCACGGTTCGACCAGATCGCCAGCGACTGATAGACTAAAGAAGCGGCAAGCGTGGCGATGATGGGCGGCAACCGCAAAAAATAGATCAGCGCATAGTTGGCGATGCCCACGCCAAAGCCGACAAACAGCGCAATGACAAGACCGAGCATCGCCGTGCCCGGATCAGTCCCCATAGCCTTCAGCGCCAAAGTTGCCGCCAGCGTCATCGTTGCGGGGACCGACAGGTCGACATTGCCGGGTCCCAGCGTAATGACCAGCATCTGACCCAGCCCAACGATGGCGGCAAACGCGCCGAAGGACAGCGCGGCATAGGCCAGCTCTCCGGCACCGCGCCCCGAGGTTAGACCGAGGATCAGGGCGTAGGCCACGGCCGCAGCCACGCAAGACCAGATCCAGGGTTTCGTCAGAACAGTCATGCCTCGGCCCCTTTTTGTCTGAAGATCAGACGAGCCGTCAGGACCAGTATCAGGATTGCACCCTGCGCACCTATTTGCCAATCCGGCGAAAGCCGCATGAAACTGAGAAAGCTCGCAGCCAGCGTCAGTGTCAGCGCGCCAATGACCGCACCAGTCGGACTGACCTTGCCGCCGATAAACTCTCCCCCGCCAAGGATCACCCCGGCGATGGACAGTAGCGTGTAACGCAGCGCGATATTGGCATCGGCGGCCGTGGTCAGCCCAACAAGTGCCATGCCCGCCAGAACGCCGAACAGCCCGGCAAGCCCATAGGCCAACGCCTTGAGCCGGATTACGGACCAACCGGCCCGTTCGACCGACCGGGCATTGCCGCCGACCCCGCGCAGCACGGTGCCGATCCCGGACCGCATGATCAGCAGATGCGTCACGACCGCGATGATGATCGACGCAACAACCGCCATCGGTGCAAAGGGCGGCTTGACCGTCATCAGAGAACGCAGCCAATCCGGGCTTGCCCCGCCCGGCGACGGCAGGATAAACAGCGCCAGCCCACCCCAGACGAACGACATGCCCAGCGTCACGACGATAGCCGGCAGGTCAAGCGTGTGTATCAACGCCCCAAGTGCCGCATAGGCAAGGATCAGCGCCATCAGGATCAGCAGCCCCAGCATGGGCGTATCGTGCAGAAATGTCGCGGTGACACAGGCCACCAAGCTGACGAAGGCGCCAAGCGACAGGTCGATGTCGTTGACCATGATGATCATCATTTGCGCAATCGTCGCCAAAGCGATCGGGACAGCCAGATTGAACAGCAGATTCAGGCCGAAATAGCTCATGGCGCGCGGCTGCATGTAGAACGTCGCCGCCAGCAAAACCGCCAGCGACACGACCGGCAGGATGATCCTGTGGCGGGCAAGAAAGCTCAAGACGCCTCCTGAAGTTCGAAGGACGCCGCGAGGATGTTTTCCTCGGTGATGTCCGCGCCGGTCAGTTCGGCGCTAATTTCATGGTTGCGGAATACAAAGACCCGATCGCATTGGCAGACCTCTTCGGTTTCCGTCGAATACCAAAGGAACGTGCGCCCGCGGGCGGCTTCGGCGCGGATCATGGCGTAGACGTCTTGCTTTGTGCCCACGTCTACCCCGCGCATCGGGTCATCCATGATCACCACCGACGCGGGCGAGGCCAGCGCCCGGGCAAACAGTACTTTTTGTTGGTTGCCGCCAGAAAGGGACAGGATCTGGTTTCGGACGTCGTCGGTGCGGATGCCAATCCGGTCTTTCCATTGTGCGGCGACGTCGGCTTCGGCATGGCGGTCCACCAGACCGCGCCTTGCTCCCTGCCGCAGCGCGGAAATTGAGATATTCCGCAGGATCGACCAAAGCGGCAAAACGCCATCACGCGGCCTGTCGCCCGCGACAAACGCCACGTCGGGCGTTCTCCCGTACCGCCACGACGACGACCGCGACAGGTAAAGCCGCGCGAGCGCTGCCGCCTGCCCGTGTCCGGCCAACCCCGAAAGCCCAACGATTTCGCCTTTGCGCGCCGAAAGCCCTTGGTCTGTTCGGACGATCTCGGGGCCGAGATCCTGCCGAATGCCTTCGGCGTCCGCCGTTTCGGCGGTAACATGGCCCATGGCATCCACAAGGCCCTGTCGGGTGAAGTCGGCTGTTGCGCGTTCGGCGACGATGCGGCCATCCTTCAGAACTATGATCCGGTTGGCGACCTCGAAGACCTCGCCCATCATGTGCGAGATAAAGACAACGGCGCCGCCATCCGCGCAGAAACGCTTGATATGCGCCAAGAGCTGATCGGCGATGCCCGCGTCTAAAGAGGACGTCGGCTCATCAAGAATAACCAGACGCGCCGCCGTGCCGCGCGGGGCAAAGCCGATGGCGATCTCGACCATCTGGCGTTCCGCGATGGACAATGTATCGACCTCGGCATTCGGGTCGATGCCATGGGCTGGAAAGATCCTGTCGAGGCTTTGAAGGATCTCGACCCGCGCGGGCCTGCGCCAGCCCGGCCCTTTCAGCGCCTTGTGCGAGATCCGCAGATTCTCTGCCACGGTCAGGTTGGGACACAGCGACAGTTCCTGAAAGACGGACCTTACCCCGGCCTCCAAGGCCGCCGTCCCATCCGAGAAACGAATTTCGCCGGAAGAAGGCGACAGGCCACCGTTGATCAAATTGACGAGCGTCGATTTGCCCGCGCCGTTGTGGCCGACAAGCCCGATGCAATCGCCCGGTTTCACGGCCAAGCTGACCCCGTCAAGCGCGCGGACGGGGCCAAAATGCTTGGCCGCGTCCAGCAACGTCACGACCGGGGCGCTCTTATGATCGGTCATGAGCGCTCCATTCTGAATTTGTTAAAATGCGGACCACCTGTGTCGGTGGCCCGTTTGGTACGGATCACTGGGCATCCGCGATGACCTGCTTCGCGTCGCCGAGCGTATAGGTCACGTTAGCCACAGACCCTTCGGGCGTGCTGGCCAGCGACTCGTCCAGGGTGTCTTGCGTGATTTTCAGGAAGGGTACGGTCAGATCCTTGGGCACTTCATTGCCCGCAAGAACCTGTTGCGCCACCCAAAGCGCCAGCGAGGCCACCCCCGGCGCGATGGACAGCGAGAGTGTCTCGTAGTTGTTGGCGGCGCGTTGTTCGGCCCACCACTGCAGTTCGTCCTGGCGATTGCCAAGCACGATTAGCGGTGTCGGGCGGCCCGCCGCCTTAAACGCCTGCGCGGCCCCGTAGCCATCGCCCCCTTGGGTCACAACACCGACGATTTCCGGCAGCGACGGCAAGACGCCCGCCACGGCCTTTTGCGCCACATCCTGCGCCCAGTCACCATGCACCGACCCGACGATTTCGAACTGGTCATGTTCGGCAACACCTTCGTGAATGCCCTTGGAAATCTCATCGTCCACGAACACACCGGCGAGACCGCGAATTTCCAGCAGGTTGCCGCCATCGGGCAGTCGCGTGGCGAGATAATCCACCTCTTCGCGGCCCATGGCGGCGAAATCTACCGCGATCCGCCAGGCGCAGGGCTCGGTTACGATGCCGTCAAAGCTGACCACCGTCACGCCTGCGTCGCAGGCTTCTTTTACCGCGCCGTTCAAGGCGGTGGGCGATGCCGCGTTCATCACGATCGCGTCGTAGCCCTGCAAGATCATATTCTGAATCTGGGCGGCCTGTTCGGTCGCCTGATTTTCCGACGTAGTATAGGCATCGGCTGCCGCGAGCACACCATCGGCCACCGCTTGTCCGCCGACCTCTTCCCAGGTCTGCAGCATCGCCTGACGCCACGAATTGCCCGCGTAGTTGTTGGACAGCGCAATGCGCTTGCCAGAGGTATCGGCCATGTGGGACTCGGCCTGAGCCAATCCGGCAACCATCGCAACGCTTGCCGCGCCCAGCAGCATTTTTGAAATCATCATTTTTTTCCTCCCTGTCGCGCAGTTAACTTGCGCAGCATCTGGCCCGAAAATGGCCCGAATGGCGCGATAATGTGGGTCCGAACTGGCCCTGTAAAGTCATCTTCCCGCAGAGATGTTGCGGATTCCCGCAATAGTCTTGCAGTTCGGGGTGTTTCCTTTGGCCCATTTGCCTGCAACACTTGCGGATAAACGCATCGCGCAATGGGAGGAGACATGAACAAGGCGCTGCAGGCCCCCGCCAGGCGGAACGTCTTTTTGCGCATATCGGCGCATTTGGCCGAACGCACGGACATTACCTCGGCGCTGCAGGCGGTGGCGAACGAGATATCAGAAGTCATCCCATACACCCATGCGGATCTGTGTCTGAAAGACCGCCCCGGCTGGCTGTCCAGCTACGAAGTCGGGATACAGACCCGCTGGTCGCGGGCGCGCACGCGGGTCGCTGCATCGCCGATCCGGGACCTGATCACCGGCAATTGCGATTACATGCTGTGCCAGGATGCGATGCAAGATCCGCGGCAGACCTTCGAAGGCGCCTGTTCTGAACCGATCTTCAATCACCAGCTGCGCTCGCGCGTGCATGTTCTGATGAAGGTCATGGGCCAGCCCATAGGAACGCTGAATATCTCTCATTCCACCCCCGGTCTGTACACACAGGAAACCGTGCAAGGCGCTCAAAATGTTGCCGATGTCCTGTCGCCCTATTTTCACGCGCTGCATACCGCCGAGCAGGCCCGCCGCGCCGCGCAGGTCGGCCAAGAGGCACAGGCGCGCGAAGAAGGGCTGCGGCGTGGCGCGCTGGAACTAACCCAAACACTGGAACAGGAGCGACAGCGGATCGGCATGGATCTGCACGATCAGACGCTCGCCGACTTGACCCGCCTGCTTCGCACCATCACCGGAGACGGCGCCCTGGTCCGCGATGAGATGGCGCAGCGGATCACCGAGATCATCGACGATCTGCGGCGGACCATCGACACAGCGGTCCCGACCTTGTTGGACCTGTTCGGATTCACCCATGCGGTTCAGGTACATCTGGAACGCGCGACCTGTTCGGAGTTTATTGAAGTAGATGTTTTCGATGACACGGGCGGCGCGCCGGATCGGCTTGACCCCACCGTGCGGACAGCACTGTTTCGCATTGCGCAGGAGGCCATCAACAACGCCGCGCGCCATTCCGGAGCCGGTCGCATCACCGTTCGGATCGAACCGCTGGGCGAGTCCGGGCTGGTCATGACCGTGCGTGACGATGGACGCGGCATTCCTACCGATCTGCAGCGCAATTCCGGGCTGGCGCATATGCGCACACGTGCCCGGTTGATCTCGGCTGGGATCGACATCTTGAACGAATATGGCTGCGTAGTGCGAGTCATGCTGGAGGATCGAAGATGAAGGTACTTATCGTCGAGGATGACCAGTTCCATTCTACTTTTTTACAGGACGCGCTGGTCGAGGCGGTGCCTGAAGTGACGGAAATCGTTCATGCCGCCAACGGTGCGATTGGCGAAGACGAAGCCCGGCGAGGCGAGATCGAGGCCATCGTCATGGATTTGCAAATGGAACAGCGCAATGGAATCGAGGCAGCCCGCACCATATGGGCCGAAAGACCACAAAGCCGCATCCTGTTCTGGTCGAATTACGCCGATGACGCCTATCTTCGCGGAATCGCTCACATCGTACCCGAGGACAGCGCGTACGGATATGTCCTAAAAACCGCGTCGCGTGAGCGGTTGAAGCTGGCCCTGCGCGCCGTGCTTGTGGAAGGTCAGATTATGGTGGACCGCGAAATCCACCGCTTGCAAAAGCGCGGTTCCTCCCCTCGTACCCGACTGGACGATAGTGAATTCGACGTGCTCATAGATCTGGCGCTCGGGCTACAGGACAAACTGATCGCAGAACGGCGCGGCATGTCCTTGCGCACTGTACAAAACCGACTCCTGTCTCTCTACGAGAAGCTCGGCGTCATCTCAGAACTTGACGACGAGGTGATGCTCAACAAACGTGTTCGGGCGCTCAACCGTGCTCTCGTAACCCGCACGATCAACATCGAAACGCTTGAAACCACCCAACGTGATCTCGAAACGTGGCTGAAAGAACGCTAATCATCGCGGTGGCCGGGCCTCAACTGCGGGGCCTGAAAACACTGCACTCATAAGAATGAAGGTCCCTGACTATCCGCGCGGCAGCAAAAATTTTGAATGGCCGCTTTGCTGGCTGTTTGATACCGTTTTTCGGTCCGCAGCGAATGGCCGGTGTCCGTCCTTCGTGTCGAATGCTGCGGTCGCGAACCCTGAGATTTCGCGGTCACGGCGAACGGCTGGAAGGTCCGGACAGTCAGCCCATTGGGCCTTAATCCGAGCAATTGGGGTGAACCAGAGGCAGACTGGGAATCTTGTGTCAGGTGGTGAACACTAGCGCGTTAGATAGGCCGCTACTTTTAGTCTCAACCAATCAGGCAATTCCACTCTAATGGCCCCACCTCTGAGGTGTGAACTTTCCATGCCCACAATCTGCCAGCCCCCGCGTTTGTTTTTTTTCAACAATGCCCCCCAGAATTGCCGCTGGTCACCAAGTACCCTGAACACCACCATGATATGCCGCCCCACAGGGCATCACTAACTTTCGCGCGTTTCACGGCTCGAGTCCCTCTTGAACAGCACAATTCCCACTAACGCACTGTTAATCAATTGGTCGTAGGCTCGATCCCTACCGCCGGAGCCAATTTTTCACTTAGTTTACAAGTGCGTAACAAGCCGCCCCTAGGGGCGGCTTTTGGTTTCTGCAACATCTCTGCAACATGGCAATTGGCCTACAATGGCGACAAAGCTCCCTCGCCCCTTGACCTTGAACCAATCGCCCTCATTGAATTGCAATTAGGCGATCGAGGTGCGAACCTTCCCGTGCTTAGCCGCGGTTTAAATCTTCTCGTACGCCGCTTCGACAACACTGAAATCACTATCTAGCGCCGAACGCAGCGACTTTGCGGCAGCTACGCTCTGTTCAATGGTGAAGCCCTCGCGAAGCACGAATATATATCCGGATCCACCTGCAGGCCCCTGGTTTGGCGGACAGTCGTAGATAGCCTCTACGGCCGGAATAATTTCCACGATTTCATTCAGTGAGTACGCTTCAAAACTGACCGAAGTCGGTCCATTGCCAAAATCCAACTCAAGCGGTCTTTGCGAAGCGCCCAATTCATCTGCCATTATTCCGTAAAGACTGAAATCAAATCCTTCCAGCGGCTTGAGTCCTTCGTCGAAATCTATGAAATCATCAAATATATGGCCGACATAGCCCGGGGTTTCCTCCATGGGAGTCTCATCGTCGTAAGAATCTTCGGCGCCCGTCATGTCCAACTCCTCCATTTCTGTGGCGTTATAACGGTAGTTTAATATATCTGAAACCTGAGCCGCCAGCACAAGTTGACCCAGCCCATTGGAAGCAAACGTAGGAGGGATCGCCCCCGCACGTGTCGAAGGTGAATAGCGGTTCGCTCCTTTGTCTCTTTTCGTGCCTCCAATATTTCCTTGACTTGGAGCCTAGGGAAAACCTGGAGCGATTCATAACGAAAGCGATTCTATCCGACATTCCCCAAGTGGCCTGCCATCTGACGCGAAGATCGCCTGATCAGGCCTGCGGATCAAGTATCTTTTACCTC
>NZ_JAIMIA010000055.1 GCF_019966495.1 Tateyamaria pelophila
AGACGATGTCATCAAGCAGTACCTGGAATTACATTCCGACAAATGATGCCTCCGGCGTCAGCCGGTGGTCCTTCACTTCAGTAAAACCAGGCCAATGAAAGAAGAATTTGGTCTGAACAACGATGTTTGGAACAACAAGCCGATCAAAGAAGAAAAAGCCGTGCGTCAAACGAAATGAACGCCCGGAAAATCGTGCTTCCTGCAATTGCAGCGCTATTGACTGGATCAGGCCGCGCTAGCTTTCCTCGGCGCGAAATGCAGCGCGACCGATGCTGTCATAGGCGACAAACCCCGCACGTTTCGCATCTTTGACAGTGTAGATATTGCGCAAGTCTGCCATCCGCGGTGACGCCATGCGCCGTGCCAGTTTCTTGAGATCGAGGGCGCGAAACTCGTTCCATTCCGTGAGGATCACAATCAGGTCCGCGTTCTGCGCTGCCTTATAGGCATCATCCATCCACTGCACGCCAGGCAGCAACGCCTCGCCTTCATGGCGCCCTTGCGGATCCGTCACGCGAACCTTGGCGCCTGCGCCGACCAATGCAGGGACGATCGTCAGCGCGGGCGCGTCACGCATGTCGTCAGTATTGGGTTTGAACGTGACCCCAAGTACAGCCACGGTCTTGCCGTTCAGCGCCCCGTCGTACAGATCAAAGATCTTGTCGATCATGCGGCGTTTGGTTTCCTCGTTCACTTTGATTACGGTTTCGGTGATCTGCATCGGAACGGCATGGTCTTGGCCGATCCGCGCCAAGGCTTTGGTATCCTTGGGGAAACATGACCCGCCATAGCCGGGACCCGCATGCAGGAACTTGTTTCCGATCCGCCCGTCCAGCCCCATGCCCTTGGAGACCTGTTTGATATCCGCTCCTGTGCGCTCGCACAGGGCAGCAATTTCGTTTATGAAGGTAATCTTGGTCGCCAGAAACGCGTTTGCGGCGTATTTGATCATCTCGGCGCTTTCCAGATCGGTGGTCACGATGGGAAAATCGCGCAGGAAGAGAGGCCGGTAAATTGCGTTCATGACGTCTGCCGCCCGGTCGGATTGTACACCGACAACGACCCGGTCGGGTTTCATGAAATCGTCAATTGCAGCGCCTTCGCGCAGGAATTCCGGATTGGACGCGACATCAAAGTCGAGTGCGGGATTGGCTTTCCGGATCGTTTTTTTCACCTGCCGGTTGGTCCCGACCGGGACGGTGGATTTGGTCACGATGACGACATAGTTTCTGGCAAGTTGCGCGATCTCCGCCGCGGCGGCCATCACATAGGTCAGATCGGCATGACCATCGCCGCGTCGCGTCGGTGTGCCCACAGCGATAAAGATCGCTTCGGCGCCGTCGATGGCCTTGGCCAGATCAAGTGTGAATGACAGACGTCCCGCCTCGACATTCTTGGCCATCAAGGCGTCCAGCCCCGGCTCATAGATAGGGACTTCGCCCCGTTCCAGCTTGGCGATCTTTGCAGGGTCCTTGTCGACGCAGACCACGTCGTGCCCGAAATCGGAAAAACACACCCCTGAGACGAGGCCGACATAGCCCGTCCCGATCATCGCAATTTTCATGGCTGCCTGCCTTGTTCGTTATACCTGGTTTTGTCTGTCGTAGGGTGCGGGGGGGCGGCCCGTCAACCTTTCGGGCGCGATGATGTTCGTCAAACTGTGTATTTCAAAGACCACAAAGATGCTCATGGCGCCGTCGCACTCCGTGAAAAACTCAATGACTGTGATTCCAAGAGGCAACGGCCGGGCAATGTCGCCCGACCACTGTGTTCAGGCGTTCAGGTGAGCTGTCTCCGGAACCGGGGTCAACACTTTGCCTTTTCCGAGGTGCTCAAGCAGGTTGTCCACCACCAGCCCTCCCATCGCGGCGCGGGTTTCATGCGTGGCACTTCCCACATGTGGCAGCAGAACGACGTTTGGCATGGTTTTGAGCGCATCGGGGATCTTTGGCTCCGCCTCGAAGACATCCAAAGCTGCATAGCCCAAGCGCCCGTCCTGTAGCGCAGATACCATCGCTGGCTCGTCCACGACAGAACCACGCGATACGTTGATCAAGCGACCCTCCGGGCCCAACGCGTCCATCACCTCCGTGTTGACGATATGGTGCGTCGACGGGCCACCGGGGGTGATGCAGATCAGAACCTCGACCGCCTGCGCCATGTCTGTCAGCGAGGCGTGATAGGTGTACGGCACGTCTCTTTTGTTGCGGGTGTGGTAATGAATTTCAGCGTCAAAGGCTTTGAGCTTGCTTGCGATGGCCTGTCCTATGCGGCCAAGACCCAGGATACCCACTTTGCGATTGTCGGCGCTGCGCGACAACGGTGCGCCGCCGTTTTCCCACGCGCCCGAACGCGCATGAGCTTCATCCGCCAGAAAGTTGCGGTAACTGGCGAGCATCAGCAGGATCGTGGTGCTGGCCACTTCGGCGTTCAAAACATCAGGCGTATGAGTGACCAGAATACCGCGCTCGGCCGCCGCCTTGGTGTCGATGGCGTCATAACCCACACCGTAACAGCTGATCATCTTTAGGTTCGGCAAGGCGGCCATCACATCTGCTGGAATCCCGTCATGTCCATTGGTCGCCACATGCGTGATCTTGTCCGCCGGGTAATCGCCGTCGCTGAGTCTATGGATCGTAAAGACGGCTTCCAGACGCTCGCGCATGGCGTCGGTGATGCCCCCGATTTGCAACAGATCATGCATCTATGCGCACCTCTTGGCGCTGCTTGCCCAAACCTTCGATTTCAAGCTCCATGACGTCGCCGACTTTGAGATAGGTCTGTGGCTTCATGCCGTCGCCAACGCCCGGCGGCGTGCCTGTGGTGATGATGTCGCCGGGGTGAAGGGTCATCAGGCCACTCAGGTGTTCGATGATTTCCGCCACGGTAAAGATCATGGTGGCGGTGTTCCCTGTCTGCATCCGCTTGCCATTCACATCCAGCGACATGGCGAGGGCCTGCGGATCAGGAATTTCATCGCGGGTGACAAGATACGGACCCGTGGGGCCAAAGGTGTCGCAGGATTTGCCCTTGGTCCACTGACCGGTGAGGTTTTGCTGATACTCCCGTTCGGACACATCGTTCACGATGCAGTAGCCCGCCACATAGTCGAGGGCGTCTTCTTTCGAGACGTATTTGCAGGTCTTGCCGATCACGACCCCAAGTTCAACTTCCCAGTCGCTGCGGGTCGATCCACGGGGCATGACCACATCATCATTGGCGCCGACGATGGCCGAATTCGCCTTGAAGAACAGGATGGGATGCGCGGGGATGGGCAGGCCCTGTTCGGCGGCATGGTCGGAATAGTTCAGACCGATGCACAGGAATTTGCCGAAGTGGCCGACGCAGGCCCCGAGGCGCGGATTGCCATCCACAGCGGGAAGCGTTGTGGGGTCGATGCTGCGCAACCGGTCCAGCGTTTCGTCGTCAAGCGTATCGCCCGTGATGTCGTCAATCACGCCGGACAGATCACGCAGGGTGTCGCCGTCCATCAGGCCGGGCCGTTCGGAACCTACGTCGCCGTATCGTACTAGTTTCATTTTCGGATATCCTTGTTCGTGTCGGTTTTTTTGCGCGGGAGGCGCTAGTGATTATCACGGGGCATATGTTTGCGTGAAATGTCCTGATACTCGGCTGCGCCTCGCAGGGTCATGCCTTCATCAAAACGACCTACGCGGTCGCGGAAGATCTCTTGCCAAGGGCTTTGGTTTTCGGGCGACGCATACCCGCCGGAATCCGCCAGAGCGACCGCGCGTGCCGCCAGTTCAGATGCGTCAATCAGCATGTCGGCAGTACATTTCCTCAGGTCGATCCGCACGCGGTCACCATTTCGGAGCAACGCCAGCCCACCGCCATCCGCCGCCTCCGGTGACGCGTTCAGGATCGAGGGCGAACCTGACGTGCCGGACTGGCGTCCGTCACCCACGCAGGGCAATTCGTCGATACCCTTTTTCAGCAGATACGCAGGTGCACGCATGTTCACGACCTCGGCGCCGCCGGGATACCCTTTGGGGCCCGCGCCGCGCATGAACAGGATGCAATTGTCATCGATATCCTCCGCAGGGTCATCGATCCGGTGGTGGAAATCCTCTGGCCCGTCAAATACCACGGCACGTCCTTCGAAGGCTTCGGGGTCGTCGGGATTCGACAAGTAACGCGCGCGGAATTTCTCCGAAATAACAGAGGTTTTCATCATCGCGCTGTCAAAGAGGTTGCCCTTGAGGTTGATGAACCCGGCATGCTCCTTGATCGGCTCGGAGGCGGAGCGGATCACCCGTGTGTCCGCACTGCGCACATGACCACAGTTCTCGCGCATCGTCTTGCCATTGGCGGTGATGACGTCGGGATGCGGCAACAGATCTGCGGCAATCAGTTCGCCGATCACGGCAGGCACACCGCCAGCATGCTGGTAATCCTCGCCGAGGTATTCGCCTGCGGGCTGCATGTTGACCAACAGCGGGATCTCGTGCCCGACGCTTTGCCAGTCGTCGTTATCCAGCGGTACGCCGAGATGTTTGGCAATGCCGTTCAGGTGGATCGGCGCGTTGGTCGATCCGCCGATGGCAGAGTTGATGACGATCGTGTTTTCAAAGGCTTCCCGCGTCATGATTTCGGAGGGGCGCAGGTCTTCCCAGACCATTTCGACGATGCGCTTGCCGGTTTCGTAGGCCATCTGGCCCCGTTCGCGGTAGGGCGCGGGAATGGCGGCGGCACCTGGCAGTTGCATTCCCAGAGCCTCGGCCAGCGAATTCATCGTCGTCGCGGTTCCCATCGTATTGCAATAGCCTACGGACGGTGCTGAGGAGGCCACCAGTTCCATGAATCCATCAGCGTCAATTTCGCCTGCGGCCAGCATCTCGCGGGCTTTCCAGACGACGGTGCCCGAGCCTGTGCGTTCGCCCTTGAACCAGCCGTTCAGCATGGGGCCAACGGACAACGCAACGCCGGGGATATTGACAGTCGCTGCAGCCATCAAAAGAGCCGGGGTCGTCTTGTCACAGCCGATATTCAATACGACACCGTCCAGCGGATATCCGAACAAGGTTTCGACAAGGCTCAGATAGGCCAGGTTCCGGTCCAGCATCGCGGTAGGTCGCTTGCCGGTTTCCTGAATCGGGTGCACAGGCACTTCGATGCAGGTGCCGCCCGCCGCGATGATCCCGTCGCGCACGCGCTTGGACAGCTCAAGATGGTGGCGGTTGCACGGGCTGAGGTCACTTCCGGTTTGTGCGATGCCGATAATCGGCTTGCCAGATTGCAACTCCGCGCGGGTCAGCCCATAGTTCAGGTAACGCTCAAGATAGAGCGCCGTCATTTCCGGATTGTCGGGGTTCATGAACCATTTGCGTGACCGCAGATCTTCGATACCGATATGCTTTCTCATTGGCCTGACCAGCCTCCGTCGATGATGTGCGGATGCCCCGTGGTAAATCCGCTGTCGTCGCTGGCCAGATAGACGACCAGATTTGCGATCTCTTCTGCCTTTGCGACCCGGCCCATCGGCTGGCGTGCCACAAACTGCCGATGCGCTTCTTCGTAGCCGCCGACCTGTTCGCCGAGGACCTTGATCCGGTCCTGCAAGCTCGGGCTTTCGACAGTTCCGGGGCAGATACAGTTGCAGCGAATGCCGTCTTTGACGAAATCCACTGCGACCGCCTTGGTCATGCCAATCACGGCGGCCTTCGTGGCCCCATAGATAAAGCGGTTGGGCGCACCGATGATGGACGAAGCGGCAGACGACATGTTGATGATCGATCCGCCACCGCGTTCAATCATACCCGGCAGAGCGGCGCGCATGGTGCGCGACATCGACCGGACATTGAGGTCAAAGGCAAAGTCCCATTCATCTTCGGTCGCATCCAGTACCGTGCCGTGATGCACAAAGCCCGCGCAGTTGAACAAAACGTCCGGGGCGGCGCGTTCGACGCCTGCCGCGATGCTGTCGGCGTCCATCGCGTTCAAGGTGAAGGTTTCGATGTTGTCGCCTGCCAGATCGCCAAGCGCGCTGGCGTTGATGTCGGTGGCGAAGACGTGAGCGCCTTCGGCGGCCATGGCCAATACGCTGGCCCGTCCAATTCCCTGCCCTGCGGCAGTCACAAGTGCGCGCTTTCCGTCCAAACGGCCCATGGCATCTTCTCCCTCTTTTCTGATCAGGTGTTGCGCAACATCGCGCGCTGCGTTTTGTTGGCAACGTAAGACAAGGCGTTCGGCTTGACCAGACGGCATGCAAAATTTCGGGAGTTTGAGAATGGCGATGGAAAAGGTAGCTTTGTTGGGGACTGGGTTGATGGGGTTTCCCATGGCTCGAAATCTGGCGCGGGCAGGCATCCCGCTGACGGTGTGGAACCGGACACGGGCCAAAGCCGAGCCGCTGGCGGCAGAGGGGGCGACAGTAACGTCTACGGTCGCTGATGCGATTGAGGGCGCGGATATCATCATCTCGATGATGAGCGACGGGCCAACCGTCCTGTCGGTGGTCGAGGATGTGGCGGCGCGTCTCAAACCCGGATCGCTGTGGATCGATATGTCGTCCACCAAGCCTGAAGAAGCGCGCGCGCAGGCCGCCATGCTGAAAGGGCATGACGTGGCACATCTGGACGGGCCCGTATCGGGGGGGACCAAAGGCGCGGATGCGGCCAGCCTTGCGATAATGGTCGGTGGCGATGCGAAAGATTTCGCCCGTGCCACGCCAATCCTGAAATCAATGGGTCGGCCTGTGCATGTGGGGCCGTCCGGCACCGGCCAGTTGTCCAAGCTTTGCAATCAGACCATCGTCGCGGTGACCATTGGCGCGGTCGCCGAGGCGATGCTGCTGGCCTCGGAAGGGGGCGCGGACCCCGCAGCATTGCGCGCTGCACTACAGGGCGGATTTGCAGATAGCGTCATCCTGCAACAGCATGGCGCGCGGATGACCGAAGGAAATTTCGTACCCGGCGGATTGTCGAAATTCCAGTTGAAAGACCTGAATAATGTGCTGGCCGAAGCCGCAGCGGTGAACCTTTCGTTGCCTCTGACACAGGATGTGCGCGACCGGTTTGCCCATTTTGTTGAAAACATGGATGGTGCCGATCAGGACCATTCGGGCCTGTATCTGGAACTCAAGGCGCGAAACGGGATGCTGACATGAAACGAATTTTGATCTTGGGCGGGCGTGGAATGGTGGGTCAGAAACTGGCCAACCATCTGGAAACGCAGGGTTTGGCGAGTGGCGAGGCCTTTGAGTTGACGCTGCACGACATCGCACCGCCAAGCGACGTCACGGCAGAGGATAACCGACGCCATCTTGTCGGCAATCTCGCGGTAGCGGCGGAGGGCGCAGCACTTGCTGCGGAACGGTTTGACCTGATCTTTTTTCTTGCCTCGATCGTCTCGGGAGAGGCGGAAACGGATTTTGACAAAGGCTGGCAGACGAACCTGTGGCCGATGTGGCATTTCCTTGAAGCGTTGCGTGCGCAGCATCGGGCGATGGACGGGGCCTATGTGCCCCGTGTGATCTTCACCTCGTCGATTGCCGTGTTTGGCGGGCCTTATCCGGACAAGATTTCGGATGAATTCCTGCAATCCCCACAAACGAGTTACGGCGCGCAAAAGGCAGCGTGCGAATTGATGATCCAGGACTTCAGCCGCAAGGGGTTCATCGATGGCATGTCCCTGCGTCTGCCGACGATCTGCGTGCGGCCCGGCAAGGCAAATCTTGCGGCCTCGTCGTTCTTTTCCGGGATCATCCGCGAACCGTTAAACGGAGTCGAAGCCATTTTACCCGTGCCCGATACCGTGCGGCACTGGCATGCGTCACCCCGGTCAGCGGCCGGGTTTCTTGCCCATGCGGCTGGGTTGGATACAGCGCTGTTGGAGGGTCGGCGTGCGCTGAACCTTCCGGGAATCAGTTGCACCGTGGCCGAACAGATCGAGGCACTGCGGGATGTCGCGGGCAACAACGTGGTCGCTTTGATCAAGCCCCAACCCGACCAGGCGATCGCCAAGATCGTCGAAGGGTGGCCGCGCAATTTTGCACCTGAACGCGCCAAAGCGCTGGGATTTGTGGCAGAGTCGACGTTCCGGGAGATCATTGACGTGTACATTGAGGATGATCTGCCGGAACGGTGATAAACTCCGGGCGCCACGGTGGGAGATGCCCTGCCGTCCCCTAACTTGGTTGCAACGCCGGTCCGTCGATGAGGTGCCGGGCCAGATGGTCGTGTATTTTGGCGCGGGTCAACGCTTCGTCCCCGGCCATGGCGGCATCCAGGATTTGCTGATGGTGTTTGATATTGCCTGAAATGAAATCAAAGGCGCGGTCTTCGACCATCAATTGCTGGCGGAAACGACCATAGATCTGTCGATGCGTCGTGATCAGTACGTCCGACCCGCAAGCCGAGATGAGGGTCTCATGAAACTGTCGTTCGGCTGCGAACCACAGATCGATGAAGGGTTCCGAATCCTTGGAAGTGTGCAGTCGCATTTCAAGGTGGCTGAGCTGGTGGTGCGCGGCGGTCAATTGCGCCTCCCATGCAACGCCGCCGCGCTTGATCGACATCGCCGTGCCTTCGGCTTCGAGCAGGACGCGCAAATGCGTGAGCTCATGCAACAGGCGCGCAGATTTTTCCGGGACACGGAAACCGCGCTGCTCCTGAAACTGGACCAGGCCAAGGGTGGACAGGCGGAACAGAGCCTCGCGGATCGTGCTGGCGGAGCAGTCAAATTCCTGCCGCAGATGTTCTGCCCTGACCTTCTCTCCATGCTCAAATCCGTTGGTCATCAAGCGATGGCGCAAGGTTTCAAATATATCTGTTTCGTAGGGCATTTGAGCATTCAGAAATTTCGTTGATCGTAAATGTGTAAAGCGCAAAATCACGAAATTCCACACAAATCACGAAATTCGCCGAAATTTCATTTTTTTGTTGTCGTAAGGGGGCGTCTCCGACTAGCCTTTGGTTACTTTGTGCGGAAGGCGGGCAAGAGACCCTCTAATTTGCACGTAAAAAATGTCTGGGAGGATGATCATGACATTCATTAAGAAGGCGGCGTCCATCGCCGTTGCAACGGCACTTGTGGCAGGCACGGCGATGTCCGCCAGTGCACAGCAAACCAAGCTGCGTATTCAGACGCATTACGCACCCGAGACGGTCTCGGGACGGTTGGCGGCCCAATATATCGAAGATATTCAGTTGATGTCCGGCGGCGAAATCGAAGTAGAGATGTTCTACAGTTCGTCAGTCGTGAAGTCGGTCGAAACATTCGACGCGGCGGCCACGGGTATCCTTGATTGTGACATGACAGGCGGTGCCTATCAGACCGGCAAGAACTCGGCGTTTCAGTTCGTGGGCGACATCATGGGCGGCTATGAGACTCCCTATCAGCAGCTCAGCTGGCTCTACTACGGCGGCGGCCTCGAAGCGGCGGCACCCTTGTACAACAAATACGGCATGGAATTGATCGGTTGGTGGGTCTATGGGCAGGAAAGCTTTGCCTCCTCCAAGCCAATCGCTAAAGTTGCAGACTTCGAAGGTTGGAAATTCCGGTCGCCCCCCGGCATGGAAACCAAGATATTCGAGAAATTGGGCGCCTCGCCCATCGTGATGGACTTTACCGAAATCTTCACCGCCCTGGAAACCGGTATCATCGACGGTGCGGACGCATCAGGCCTGGCCAACAATGTCGGTCTCGGCCTCTATGACATCGTCGGCTACGCGAATTTCCCAGGCTTCCATTCGATGCCTTCCGATCACCTGGCGTGCAACAAGGAAGTGTTTGACGCGATGCCCGAAGCGCATCAACGCATCATGAAGGTTGCCATGGAAGCACTGGCGCTGCGCACCGCCCTGACCTTCGAAAAGGCCAATGCGGAAGCGGCTGCAATGTTGCGCGAGCAGGGCGTTGTCCTGTCGCAGTGGGAAGCCGAAGAACTGCAAAAGTTCCGTGACGCAGCGCAGTCTACATGGCCTGAGTTCGCCGATACGCCAGAAGCCAAGGCATTGGTCGAATCGCATATGGCCTACTTGACCCAGCTTGGTTTCGTATCTCAGTAAGCGAACCGATCCGGGGCTCCGACCATTGTGTTGGAGCCCCTTTTTTGCCGTAAAACGCGCCTTTGTCGCGCAAGGGCATGTCCACTACAGGGGGTATTTCTGATGCAGGCGCGCTCCGGCACTCCGGTTGAATGGCTTGTGCCATTGGCTTTTATTTTCTGCGCGGGGTGGGTGATCTGGCATATGCCTGCCTTTACCCTCGACTTTTATCCGCCTTCGGATCCGTCAGAATTTGACAAGCTCTCCGCTTTGTTTGGACGCATTGACGTCAGTTCCGGCATGGGCGGACTGTTTGGCGGGTTTGCCGATATCTTTGATTGGGCCGCTCTGATCTGTCTTCCGATTTTTGGCTACATTGGCGTCCGCACCGTGCGGCGTGCGGGCATGGAGTTTGAAAGCTGGCGCGCAGCCGACCGTCTGGCTGTATTCATCGGCCGTGTCACCATGATGTTGATCGTGTTGTTGACCGGCGTCATGCTCTACGAAGTCATCTTGCGCTATGTGTTCGAGGCTCCGACCTTGTGGGCAAACGAAATGTCGCTGTGGCTGGCCGGGTTCGTGTTTCTGTGTGCCGGTCTTTACGCCATGCAACAGCGCAGCCACATCCGTATCGTTTTGCTCTATGATGCCGTCCCTCGCTGGGTGCAGCGGATATTTGACTGTATCTCGACACTCCTGATCGTAACCTTCGCCTTTTTCCTGATCTATGGCGGATACGGCGAAGCCTTCGACAAATTCTATCGTTGGGAAACGTTTGGCACGGCTTTTGACCCGCCGATTCCCGCAACCCTGAAGCCCATGGTGTTGTTGGTTGTCGGCCTGGTTGCGTTGCAGGCGGTCGTGAACCTGATCTCTGACTGGAACAAGGAAGAGGTTCACTACGGTGGCGACGATCTGGACGAAGAAGAGATCGAGCGCATCAAGGCCCAGGTCGGTGTGGGTGGCGTCAGCGACATCGATGTAACCGGCCAACACGTTTCGGCAAAGGACTGACCCCATGGATATCGGAACCATTTCGCTTGTCCTGATGCTGGGGCTGATCTTGCTCCTGGCCATCGGGATGCCGTTGGGACTTGCCTCTGCAATCCTCGCCGTGCTGGTGCTGGTGATGAAGTTCGAGCCGGAATTGCTGCTGGCCCCCTGGACCTTTGGTGACGGCATTTTGACCGGCAGGCCCGGATCGGGGCCGCTCAACATTCTGGCCCAGAAAATATACGGGCTCTTAACGGACTACGTCCTCATATCCATTCCGCTCTTTATCTTCATGGCGGCCTTGCTGGAACGCTCGGGCATCGCCAAGGAAATGTACTCCTCGCTGAGTGTCTGGCTGAACCGGACCCGTGGCGGCATCGCCATCGTTACTTCGATCATGGCCGTGATCATGGCGGCGATGTCCGGGATCATCGGGGGCGAGGTTGTCTTGCTGGGCCTGATCGCGCTGCCGCAGATGTTGCGGCTGGGCTATAACCAGAACCTCGCGATCGGTGTGATTTGTGCCAGTGGTTCGCTGGGGACCATGATCCCTCCGTCGATCGTTCTGATCATCTATGGCCTGATCACCGAAACGTCGATCAAGGCTCTGTTTACCGCGTCCTTCGTGCCGGGCTTCATGCTCGCCTCCTTCATCATCATCTATATCATCATCCGCACACAACTCCGTCCCGAAGACGCACCGCTGCCTGACCCTGTGCCCGGGGAACCTGTGGGCCGCGAAAAGGGAAAATTGTTTCTGGCGTTCATGACGGTTCTGTTTGCCGGGTTCGGAACGGCGTTGTTCCTGCGCGCAAGCTTCTTTGAATTCTCTGGCTCGAACGCGGCCAATACCGGCGCACCCGCGTTCTGGGGCACGGCAGAGTACATCTGGAGGTTCGGCATCATGGTGGCCGTGAGCCTCGCGCTGATCTTCTTTTACTTTGGTAAGGAGTTAACGGCGCGGGGCTGGTCTTTGGGCAAGGGTCTCGTGCCACCCATCGTCGTGATTGGCGTCGTTATGGGCTCGATCTATGGTGGCATCACCGGGATTACCGAGGCCGCTGGCATGGGGGCGATGGCCGTCTTTGTCATCGCGCTCTTGCGCGGCGAGGCCTCAACGGAACTTGTGTGGGATTCGTTGATGCGGACCCTGAAGTCGACCGGGACCATCATCTGGGTCACTATCGGTGCGGCGACCCTTGCGGGGGCGTACACCATCGCGGGCGGGCCAACCTATGTGGCCGACTTTATCGTTGGGTCCGAGTTGCCGACGATGTTGGTGATCTTGCTGATGATGTTGATCCTGCTGTTTATGGGGGCCTTCATGGACTGGGTCGGCATTGTGTTGCTGATCATTCCGGTGTTCCTGCCCATCGTGCTCAAGTTGCCGCTGGAAGAGATTGGTGTGTTTGGCGAGTTGGAACGCCGCCATGTTGCGATCTGGTTCGGTGTGGTATTCTGTATGAATATGCAGGTCAGCTTTTTGTCGCCGCCCTTCGGTCCGGCTGCCTTCTATCTGAAATCCGTGGCCCCGCCACACATCACGCTGACCGATATCTTCAAGGGCTTCTTGCCCTTCATAGGCATCCAGTTGGTTGCGCTGTCGGTTCTTCTGATCTGGCCGCCGATCGTCACGCTGCTGCTGTAAACGAGGCGCATCATGTTAAGCGACACGCAGATCACCGAGTTTCGCACCCAAGGGTATTTCGCCATGGAAGACGTCATACCCGGTTCGGTGCTGGATGCCATACGCGCAGAGTACGCGGCGCTGATGGACGGGCTCTATGCGGGCTGGCAGGCAGAGGGGCGGGTGCCGGATGGTGACCCCCTGGATTTTTGGGGCAAGCTGAGTGCGTCCTATGCAGCCGGGTGCGACTGGTTCCAGCCGATGGATATCAGCCTGCCCGGCGGTGAGATCGCGGCCGATTGCCCGATGCATTTTGGCCCTGCGATCTTTGATCTGGTGGTGCAGGAGCGCCTGTTGGACATCATTCAGGATCTGATCGGGCCAGAGATCACGTCAAACCCGATCCAGCATGTGCGCATCAAGCCGCCCAGCCCGCAATTGGCCGCAAACGAGGTGCGCGCGCACATCACCAGCACCGACTGGCATCAGGATCGCGGCGTGGGTCACGAAGATGCAGATGCCACGGACATGATCACGGCCTGGGTCGCCATCACCGACGCCACCGTCGCAAACGGGTGCTTGCAAGTGGTGCCCGGCATTGACGATGGGCTGCTGCCCCATTGTCCGCAGGTGCAAACGGCGATTGCGCCACGGCATCTGGATACGACCCGCGCCGTGCCTTTGCCGGTGAAGGCCGGGGGTGTCGTGCTGTTTCATCCGCTGGTGCCGCATGCGTCGCTGCCGAACACATCTGATGATTTTCGCTGGTCCTTTGATCTGCGTTATAACGTGACCGGGCAAAGCACCGGACGCGATCATTTCCCCAGCTTTGTCGCCCGCAGCAGGGCCGCGCCCGAAACCGAGTTGCGCGACTGGCGCGTCTGGCGTGACGCGTGGTTTTCGGCACGTGACAAACTGGCCGTGTCCCCGCATATTCCGATTCACCGTTGGGCGTCTGACGCCCCTTATTGTGCGTGAGCCCCCATGGATTTCATCCGACTAGACCCGACCGATACCGTTGTGACTGCTACCCGTGCGCTTGAGGTTGGCGTTCCGATCGACGGGGCATCCACACGTGCGTTGATCCCATCCGGGCACAAGATCGCAACCCGCGATATGGCTGTTGGCGATGTCATTCGTAAGTACGCGCAGGTCATTGGATATGCGGCGCAGCCCATTGTGGCGGGTGATCATGTGCATACGCATAACGTGGAATTTCGCGGCACCGACGTGGCCTATGAATATGGGACGAACCTACGCCCTGCCACTCGGGCAACAGGCGACACGTTCATGGGTTATCGCCGCGAGAACGGGCAGGTGGGCACGCGGAACTACATCGCGATTGTCACCTCGGTCAACTGTTCGGCGACGGCGGCACGCATGATTGCGTCGAATTTCACGCCCGAAGTTCTGGCGGACTACCCCAATGTTGACGGTGTTGCTGCGTTTGTCCACGGAACCGGTTGTGGCATGGCCGGTGATGGTGATGGGTTCGAGGCGCTGCAACGGGTCATGTGGGGCTATGCGGCGCATCCCAACCACGCGGGCGTTTTGATGGTCGGCCTGGGGTGCGAGATGAACCAGATCGACTGGCTGCTTGAGGCCTGGGGACTGAAACAGGGGCCGACATTTCAGACAATGAACATACAGTCTGTTGCAGGCCTGCGCCAGACAATCGAAAAGGGCATCGAGAAAGTGGCCGCAATGCTGCCGATCGCAAATGCGGCGCAGCGGACGGAATGCCCGGCGTCGGACCTGAAGGTGGCGCTTCAATGCGGCGGCTCGGACGCGTGGTCCGGGATTACGGCAAACCCGGCATTGGGCTATGCCACGGACCTGTTGGTGGCGCAGGGCGGCACCGGTGTGCTGGCCGAAACGCCGGAAATTTACGGGGCGGAGCATCTGTTGACCGCTCGCGCCGTGGACCGTGCGACTGGCGACCGGCTGATTGACCTGATCCATTGGTGGGAGGATTACACCGCCCGCAACAAGGGCTCGATGGACAACAACCCAAGCCCCGGAAACAAGACCGGTGGTCTGACCACGATCCTTGAAAAGTCTCTGGGGGCGGCAGCCAAGGGCGGAACGACACCGCTGACCGGCGTCTACAAATACGCAGAGATTGTACGGGCCAAGGGCTTCACCTTTATGGACAGCCCCGGCTACGACCCGGCCTCGGTTACCGGTCAGATCGCGGGCGGATGCAATCTGGTGTGCTTCACGACCGGGCGCGGATCGGCCTTTGGATCCAAACCTGCCCCGACGATCAAGGTTGCCACGAACACAGAGATGTTCAACCGGATGACCGAAGACATGGACGTAAACGCAGGCGCCATGATGACCGACGGCGTCTCTCTCGAAGACAAGGGCCGCGAGATTTACGAGTTGTTCTTGCGCGTGGCGTCTGGCGAAATGTCCAAGTCCGAAGCGCAGGGCCTTGGCGACTATGAGTTCGTCCCATGGCAGATTGGTGCGGTGATGTAATGGAATGCCTGAGCGCCGTACAGAAAGCGCATTTCGAAGAACACGGGTATTTGCTGGTCGAAAACCAGGTTCCGCCCGACTGGCTGACGAAAATCCGCGACGAAATCTCACGATTCGAGGCCGAAGCCGCCACGATGACCGAGAGCAACGAGCGGCTTGATCTCGAAGACAGTCATACGACTGACGAGCCGCGCCTGCGCCGGATCAAACTGCCGCATACAATTTCGGACGTGATGCGGGAGCTAATGTATTCCGATCATGTACTGGCCCCCGCCCGTGATCTGATCGGCCCGAACCTGCGCTTGCATACAACCAAGCTGAACATGAAATCAGCCGGTTACGGGGCGGCCGTTGAGTGGCATCAGGACTATGCGTTCTATCCCCACACCAATGATGACATCCTTGCCATTGGCATTTGCATTGATGACATGGCCGCTGAAAACGGGCCGCTGATGGTCTATCCCGGCTCGCACAAAGGGCCGGTCTATGACCATCACGTCGACGGCGTTTTTGCAGGTGCGATGCTGCCCCAGGAAAACGGCCTGAACTCGGCGGACGCGGTGCAACTGACCGGCCCGGCCGGGTCGATCAGCATTCATCACGGGCGGATTGTCCATGGGTCTGCCCTCAACCGTTCTGATCGTGCGCGGCGCATTTTGTTTTACGAGATGATGGCCGCGGATGCTTTTCCGATCATGGGCAGCATGACGAAATGGGATGGCATCGAGGATTACAACACGCGGATGCTGTGTGGTGAGGCGACCTTGACGCCGCGGCTCAAGGATATACCCATCCGCATTCCACAACCGCAACCGGATGTGCCGATATCGATCTATGAAATTCAAAAGGGCCTGAAATCGCGGGCTTTCGATACAATTCCGTCCAAGGAGACATGAGATGAGCAAACCTACAATCGGATTTATCGGGCTTGGCCTGATGGGCGGAGCAATGGTCGGCCGTTTGCAGGATCAGGGCTATGCCCTGACAGTAATCGCCAACCGGACACGGACATATGTGGATCAGGCGGTTGCACGCGGTGCAACCGAAGTAAAAACGGCCAAGGCCGTTGCCGAAGCGTCCGATATCATCATGCTCTGCATGGATACATCCGCCAATGTCGAAGCCCGGATGCACGGAGAAGACGGCGTGATCGCTGGCCTCAAACCGGGTGCTGTGGTGATCGACTTCGGGACGTCCTTGCCCGGTTCAACCCGCGCATTGGGCGATGAAGTGGCCGCCGCCGGGGGGCATTATCTGGACGCGCCGCTGGGCCGCACGCCCAGCCACGCCAAAGACGGTTTGCTCAACATCATGTGCGCGGGCGACGAGGCTGCCTTTGCCAAGGTGCGCCCCGTGCTGGATGATCTGGGTGAGAACGTCTTTCACCTAGGCGCACTGGGATCAGGGCACACCATCAAACTGATCAACAACTTCTTCGGGATGACCGTGGCCAATGCCATGGCCGAAGCCTTTGCGATGGCCGATGTGGCGGGTGTGCCCCGGCAGGACCTTTATGATGTGATGGCTGCGGGTCCGCTCAAGTCCGGCATGATGGATTTTGTGAAGGGCTACGGCGTGGACGGTGACCCCAACCAACTGGCCTTTGCGATCAAGAATGCGGCCAAAGACGTCGGGTATTACGCGCAAATGGCATCAGATGCTGGCGTCGAGTCGGTCATGTCAAAAGGCGCGTTGGCGGCTTTGAGCGAAGCACGCGACAGCGGCCGTGCCGATGATATGGTTTCGCAAATGGTCGATTTCTACGCCGACAAGTTCAAAGGCTAAGCCATTGGCCATCGCCGCCCAGGCCACACAAGACCGCGCGACACTTGGGATTGTGATGACCCTGGGGGCGTATGTATTTTTCGCCATGATCGACACGTCGGTGAAGTGGCTTGTGTTGGCGGGTCTGCCGGCGTTTCAACTGGCATTCATGCGGTATTTGCCGCATTTTGTGATCTCGACCGTGCTTTTGCTGCGCAAGGGCGATGGGTGGAACAGCTTTCAATCCGCCCATATGGGCCTGGTTTTCTTGCGGGCGTTTCTTTTGGCATCGGCGACGTTGTTCAACTTCATCACGCTCAATTACCTGTCGCTGACCGTGACCGGATCGATCATGTTTTCGGCGCCGGTGGTCGTGTGCGCCCTGTCCTGGCCATTGCTCGGAGAGCGGGTCGGCCCGTGGCGATGGTTTGCCATTATCCTCGGGTTCATGGGGGTGCTGGTGGTCATCCGGCCCTTTGATGCGGCCTTTCACTGGATCGCGCTGCTCAATGTCTACAACGCATTTTCGCTGGCGCTTTATTCGATCATTACGCGAAAGATATCAGGGATCGTCGCCCCCGAGACGATGCAATTCTACATGGGCGCATTCGGGGCGATTACGCTCTTTCCGTTCGCATGGTGGGTCTGGACGCCACCGGCAAACGGATTGGAGTGGGGTGTGATGGTGGCACTTGGCCTATGGGGCTGGGCCGGGCACGAGATTTTTTCGCGCGCGCATCTCTATGCACCTGCGAATACGCTGATGCCCTACACATACAGCTTTCTGCTGTACCTCGCGGTTGCCAGCTATTTTGTTTTTGACGATGTGCCGGATCAATGGACGATGCTGGGGGCGTCGATCATCGTGATGTCCGGGCTGATTATTTGGCGGCGCACCGCCAGAAAGGACATCGCATGAAAGTTGCTGCGATTGGCGAGGCGATGATCGAGCTGTCGATGGATGGCGATACGGCGGCGGTCGGCGTGGCGGGCGATACGCTGAATTCTGCGATCTACCTCAAGCGGTCCGCGCCGGATATTCAGGTGGATTACGTCACCCGACTTGGAGCAGAGCCGTTTTCCCGCAAGATCCATGATTTTATCGCGGCACAAGACGTCGGGACAGGCGCGATTGAGACTGACCCGGATGGCACGCCGGGCCTTTACGCGATCACCACGGATGCAAGCGGCGAACGCTCTTTCACTTATTGGCGAGACCGTGCGGCCGCGCGTTCCGTTTTCACGGGACCGGGCGGGCCGGATTTTTCCGTGTTGGAGGGGTATGACGTTGTCTACTTGTCCGGCATTTCGCTCGCCATTTTGCCCGAACAGACGCGGGGCGCGCTGATGAATTGGCTGGGTGGATTTCGGGAAGGTGGTGGGCGGGTCGTCTATGACAGCAATTACCGCCCGCGCCTTTGGCAGGACAAAGCGACGGCGCAAGCGGTGAACGCCGCGATGTGGGCGTTGTCGGACATTGCCCTGCCGTCGATTGATGACGAACAGGCGATCACGGGCGAAAGCGCCGATGCAGTTGCCGCCCGCTTTGTGGCGATGGGCAAGACCGGCGCGTTAAAACGTGGGCCGTCCGGGCCACTCTGTCTCGCGACGGGGACCTTCGGCGATTATGTCCCCGCGCTCCGTGTCGTCGATACAACCGCAGCGGGCGACAGTTTCAATGGCGCTTATCTGGGTGCCGTGCTGAGCGGTTTGGATCAGGCGGCGGCCTTGCAGGCGGGCCATGATCTGGCCGCCCGCGTTGTGGGCCATAAAGGGGCGATCCTGCCCGCTTAGCTTGCCCCGATCAGAGCGCGCAACGCGGCGTCAGGGTCGCTTGATGTGCAGGCTTTGAGGATCTCATCGGCCCTTGGGTCGTCTAGCGTGCGGCCCTCCGCGACCTCTTGTTGCACGAAGGCTATCCACGCCGTGACCGCCGCGGTCAGGGCAGGGCTGTCTACTCCGGATCTGTCGGTCAGCGTGGCCAAGATGCGGATCGGCAATTTTTGGCTGCCGTCCATGGCGATCTGGCGCAGACGGTGATGGAGGTTCGGGTTCTCGAACCTTGCGATCAGGGCCGCGGCATAGTCCTTGGCTTGGCGCTGGACATCGGCGGGCAAAGTAGCAGCGGCCTCTGTCATGATTCCCGACGCGCCTGCGCGCAGGACCGGATCGGCGATGGCCTCATGTACGAATGTGTGGCCGCGCAGTACCCCGGCATAGGCCAGATAGGAATGTGCGCCGTTGAGCATCCGCAATTTGCGCATCTCGTGGGGAGCGACGTCCGATACCCATTGGACGCCGGGCCAGTCGGGGCGGGGTGCGGCAAAATCGTCGTCGATGACCCATTCGGTGAACCCTTCGGTGGGCACGGCCATGTCATCACCGGCTTCGCCCCGGATTGCGTCTGTCGTTGCAGGTGTGATCCGATCGACCATGCAGGACGGGTAGGTGACAGTGGCACGGATCGTCAGGTTGGCCGCTTTGGCAAAGGCTTTTATTGCATCACCAAGTTTGCGCCCGTTGTCCGGCAGGTTATCACAAGACAGCACGGTGACAGGTGTTGTGCGACCCGCCAGCCCGCGCACCAGAGCACCGATCGGCGTCAGGCTGCCGCCATCAATGTCGGCGCGAATGGCCGGGTTATTCTTGTCCAAAGCCCCATCGGAGGCGAGGCAGTACGCTTTCTCTGTCACCGTCAGGGTGATGACGTCGACCGCGGGGTCGGAAATGGCGGAAATGACCGCCATCGGGTCCTCGGTCATCACCAACATGCCATCGAGACAGGTGATCCTTTCGATTTTTGTCCCGGCGGCGTCCTTGATCACAAGCGAATAGGTGTAATCCTGCGCAGCTAGGCGATCCCGGACCGCACCGGAGCGAAAGCTGACACCGGTGACCCGCCAATCGGGGCAACGTTGCGTGTACCAAGCCTGATGGGCGCGAAAAAAGTTGCCGACCCCAAGGTGCAGAATACGTGGCATGTTTATCCCAGTTTATAGGTGTTGCGCGCCAGATCCGTCGCCAGAAGTCCCGCGAGCATTTCGGCGCTGGATTTTGAAAAATACCCCCGGTCAACCTGCTCCGCCAGATGCAGGCTAACCGAACGGCGCCACAAATCATGACGCGCCGGGATCGACAGGAATGCCCGTGTATCATCATTGAAGCCTGCGAGGTTCCAGTATCCGGCCGTTTCGACGACCTGATCGAAATAGCGCGCGATGCCTGCCGCACTGTCGTGAAACCACCACGGTGGCCCGATCCGCAGACAGGGCCAATGCCCGGCCATCGGGGCCAGTTCGCGCGCGTACGTGGTTTCGTCCAGAGTGAACAGGATCAGCGTCAGGTCCGGATTGTTGCCAACGCGATTGAGCAAAGGCTCCAGTCCGCGCACCCAATCGGTGGGCACAGGGATATCGGCCCCCATATCGCGCCCAAACGCATCCTTGATCGCGTGATTTGTGTTGCGGCGACTGCCTGCATGCAACTGCATCACGAGGCCGTCCTCGATCGACATTTGCGCCATTTCCACCAGCATATGCCCGTGAAAGGCCGCTGCATGTGTCATATCGCCCGCCATCAGCTGATCAAAAACCGCGCCGGGGGCATCCAGCCAGCACAGGTTAGGCATCTCGATGGCGTGATCTGTGGCCGTCGCTCCCATCGCCTTAAAGAACGCGCGGCGCGTGCGCAGCGCCTCAACGTAACCGGGGAATGTTTGTGTATCCTGCTGGGTCAGGCGGCCAAGGCGCATGACCGCATCCGCCCATCCTTGCATATGTGGATCAAGCACGGCGTCCGGCCGGAAGGTGGGAACCACCCGGCCAGCCCAGTCCGACTGCTGGATGGTGGCATGGTCGTCCAGCGGGTCCAGCGCACCATCCGTCGTCGCCAGCACTTCGATATCAAAGCGGTCAAACAAGGCGCGGGGTGTATTGGCCGGATTTCCGACCCATTCGGCAATCTGGTCATAGAGATCATTCGCCGTTTCCGGACCAAGAGGAGTGTCGGATCCGATTGTTTCTTCCAGCACGTAGGTCATCCAGGTCGCGCTGGGTGTGCCCAGAAACAGATGCCAGTGATCCGCGAGGATTTGGAAGATGCGGCGTGGGTCGCGGCGCTCGGGAGCAACGCCAATCCCAAGATCGGTCAGGGGGACGCCCTGGGAATACAGCATCCGGAACACGTAGTGATCCGGGATTACCAACAGCTCTGCGGGGTTCGCAAAGGCTGCGTTCGTGGCAAACCATGCGGGGTCACAATGCCCATGGGGAGAGACGATGGGTGCGTCCTTAATGCCCTCGTAAAGCGTGCCCGCCAGTCCTGAAAGTTGCCTCGCCATGTCCATTCCTCCGATTTCGGGCGAACCTACCACGAATGGGTCTTGGCGCACCCGGTAAATACCGCCAAGCTGGCCCTCGGGAGGACGAAAATGAATGTGTTGATGATCGGAATGGGCATGGTGGCCCAAACCCATCTTCTGGCCTTGCGCGACTCTGCGGTCAGTTTGCGACTGGGGGTGGTTCTTGGTCGCGACATGGATCGGGTCGCGGCGTTTTGCGATGTGGCCCAAGGCATTCTTGGATACCCTGTTTCCGGCTTTACGACACTGTCCGATGCAGCGGCGACGCAACCGGACATGGCCATCGTTTTGACGCCCCCAAATGCTCGTTTGACCTATGCGCAAGATCTGGCCCAAGCAGGCATTCCGACCCTTATGGAAAAACCGGTCGAGCGCACGTTGGAGGATGCTCGGGCGATTGTCGAGATTTTCGAGCGCGCGAAGGTGCCGCTGGGCCTGTGTTTTCAGCACCGGACACGGGCGGCGGCCGTTAATTTGAAGGAACGCCTCGGCCGGGGCGATCTGGGCGATGTCGTTCATGTGGAAATGCGGGTACCCTGGTGGCGGGGTCAGGATTATTACGACGCGCCGGGACGGGGCAGTTACGCGCGCGACGGTGGCGGCGTGATGATCAATCAGGCGATCCATACGCTGGATCTTGCGCTCTGGCTGCTGGGGCCGGTGACGCGGGTGCAGGCGATGATGCGCACCAGTCCGTTGCACCGGATGGAGGCGGAGGACATTGCGGCGGCTTTGATGGAATTTGCATCCGGCGCAACGGGCGTTTTGAGTGCAACAACTGCAACATACCCCGGGGATGCAGAGAGCATCGCCATCACAACGGCCAACGCGCAGGTCACGTTGCAGGGCGATCATTTGAGCATTCATTGGCATGACGGACGCACCGAAACCACGGCTCCTGATGACGCTGGAGGGACAGGGGGCGGTGCGGATCCGATGGCGTTCACACATGCGTGGCATCAAGCGGTGATCGAGGATTTTGCACGGTCTGTGCAGGTTCGCAGACTGCCTTTGGCACCGGGGCGCGAAGCGTTGCATGTTCACGCGGTGATCCACGCGATGGAGCAGGCGGCCCGGTCCGGAACCCTTGCGGAGGTCTCGCTGTGACGCTGGCATTTGTCGCACTTGGTCTCGATCACAGGCACATCTACGGCATGACCGAAAACATGATGCGCATCGGGGCGCGATGCCTCGGGTTTTGGACGGAAGGTGCGCCGCAACCTCTTGAGGGTTACGTGAAACGCTTTCCTGACTTACATCGCTTTACGACTATGGATGAGGCCCTGAATGCCGGGGCTGACTTGGCTTTGGTGTCTGCAATTCCGGCGGATCGGGCGGGTTTGACCATCCGTGCCATTCAATCCGGTCACGACGTCATGACGGACAAACCCGGTTGTACCGATCTGGCGCAGTTGGCCGCGATCAAGGGGGCAGTGGCCGAGACGGGCCGCATCTGGTCGATCAACTTTTCCGAGCGTTTCGAGGTACCTTGTGTGACGTTGGCCGATCAACTGGTGCAAGAGGGCGCAATCGGCAAGGTCGTGCACACAACCGGGTTGGGACCACATCGGTTGAACCGGTCAACCCGGCCGGATTGGTTCTTTGACCGCTCCAAGTACGGGGGTATTTTGACGGACATCGGTGTGCATCAGATCGACCAGTTTCTGCACTTTACCGGGTCGAAGACGGCGCAGATCACGATGGCGCATGTGGCCAATCATGCCAATCCCGACGACCCCGGTTTGCAGGATTTCGGAGAGATGGCCCTGCGGTCAGATCACGCATCCGGTTACATTCGCGTCGATTGGTACACGCCGGATGCCTTGCCGAATTGGGGCGACGGGCGACTGACGCTGTTGGGCACGGATGGCTATATCGAATTACGCAAATATGTCGATGTGGGGGGGCGTGACGGAACGGATCACCTTGTTTTGGTAAATGGCACGCATTGCGAAACGATTGATGCCCGCGAAGCGGGATTGCCTTACTTCGACCGTTTGGCGCATGATATCGCGCACCGAACAGAAACGGCGATGCGGCAAGACCACTGTTTTGAGGTGATGGAACTTGCTTTGCATGCCCAAGCCATGGCCGAAGGGCATGCGCCGTGATCCGGGTCGCTGTTCTTGGTGGCGGGATTGGAGCGCAACACCTTGAGGCCTACCGGGCTTTGCCGGAGTTTCAAGTGGATATGCTTGTGGATCAGGATCAAGCTCGGCTCGAAGCGCTGGCAACGGGGGATATCCGCCGTGCGACCGATATACAGGCCGCATTGGATGCGGACGTGGATGTTATCGACATTTGCTTGCCGCCCCGCCTGCACGCGCCAATTGCGCAAGAGGCGTTGCAGGCTGGCAAACACGTGATCTGCGAGAAGCCGCTTGCGACGTCGCTGGCCCAGATCGATGCCCTCAGGGAGGCGGTGCAAGTATCAGGCCGCCAGATTTTCCCGGTGTTTCAATACCGGTTTGGGCCCGGCTTTTCCCGGTTGCAGACATTGCGCGCCGCCAGATTCACCGGTGCGCCACGGGCCGCGGCGATTGAAACGCATTGGAACCGTGGGTCTGACTACTACGCCATTCCGTGGCGTGGCACCTGGGCCGGGGAGCAGGGTGGTGCAATCCTGGGTCATGCCATCCATGCGCACGATTTGGTCGCACATTTCATGGCGCCTGTTGTCGCGGTGAGCGCCCGCCTCGGCACGCTCATCAACCCGATCGAGACGGAGGATACGGCGGCGTTGATTTTCGAGTTGGAAGGTGGTGGGTTGGTTACGAGTTCCGTGACGCTCGGGGCTGCGCGTGACGAAACGCGGCTGAGATTTGTCTATGAGCATATGACAGTGACGTCGGATACGACTCCGTATGCGCCAAGCGAAGGGGTTTGGCAATTCCTAGCGCGCGATGCTGATCAGCAGAGCGCTATCGATACTGCCATTGACAACACGACACCCGATTTGTCGGGCTTCTGTGGGTTCTTATCAGAGGTGGCCAACGCGATTGCGGGGCAGCCGAACCGAGCGGTGACATTTGACGACGGCGCGGCCTCCATCGCTTTGGTGACCGCAATTTACGAGGCGCACCGCAGCGGTGCACGGGTGGAATTGCCTTTGGCGACGAATCACTCTCTTTGGCAAGGATGGCAACCATGATCGAATGTTGGCGCTGGTTTGGACCGGACGATCCCACGACCCTTTCGGACCTGCCGCAAGTGGGTGCAACGGGTGTCGTCACGGCGTTGCATCAATTTGCACCAGGCATGCCGTGGCCGGAGGCTGACATCGCAACCCGCAAGAGGATGATCGAAGGCGCCGGGCTGACTTGGGCGGTAGTCGAAAGCCTCCCGGTGTCCGAAGCAATCAAGACCCAAGGGCCTGATATCGCGTCTCATCTCGCGCATTACTTGGGCAGCTTGGAGGCATTGGCACGGCAGGGTGTTCAGACAATCTGTTACAACTTCATGCCAATCCTGGACTGGACACGAACCAACACGCATGCGCCTCAACCCCACGGCGGTACAGCGATGTTATTTGATCTGGTGGATTTCGCAGCCTTTGACCTGCACATCCTGGAGCGGTCAAGCGCCGTCGATGATTATTCAGAGGCTGTGCAAGACGCGGCTTCGGTTGCATTTGAAGCGATGGATGATGTCAGTAGGAAGCGATTGACCCGTACAGTCATTGCCGGGCTGCCCGGCGCCAATGACGGCTGGACATTGGAAGATGTGCGCGCGCGTCTGGAAACCTATGACGGGATCACCGCAGACCGTCTCAGGCAGAACCTGATCGACTTTCTGTCCGAGGTGGTACCAACGGCTGAACGCTTGGGCTTGCGACTGTGCTGCCATCCAGATGATCCACCCTTTCCGCTGCTGGGGCTGCCGCGGGTGATGTCGTCGGCTGATGACTACGGCAGAGTTTTGGACGCAGTAGATACGCAGGCGAATGGCGCGACGCTCTGTACTGGGTCATTGGGTGTGGGTGCGGACTTTGATGCGCCGGAGTTCGTGCGTCGCTTCGGCCCACGCATCCATTTCGCCCATTTGCGCAACACCAAGCGGCTACCGTCACCTGACCCGAGCAGGCCGGGCTTTTTCGAGGCTGCGCATCTGGAAGGCGACACGGATATGGTCGCCACGATCACGGCATTGATGGATGAGCAAGCGCGCAGGCGCGCCGAAGGGCGCAGTGATCACGCAATTCCGATGCGTCCGGATCATGGGCAGGAATTATTGAGTGATCGGGAACGCGACAGCCTGCCCGGATATCCACTGATCGGGCGGATGCGCGGTTTGGCCGAGTTGCGCGGGATCATGGCGGCAGTCGAGGCGCGTGGATGACGCGCATAGGTGTTGCGGGTGCGGGCCTGATCGGCAAGCGCCATATCGACGCAATTGCTCGGACACCAGGCGTAGAACTGGGCGGCGTGCTTGATCCCGGATTGCAGGGCGCTGAGAGTTTGCCAATGGTAACAGACTTGGCGGCGCTGGCTGCGTGTTCGGACGGAGTTATTCTCGCAGTGCCAAATGCGTTGCACGCGCCGATGGCAATTGAACTGCTGGAGGCGAACTGCCCGGTTCTGGTTGAAAAGCCATTGGCAGGGACTGCGGCAGAAGGGGCCAAGATTGTGGCGACCGCAGAACGCACGAATGTGCCGCTGCTGGTCGGTCATCATCGCCGCCATAACCCACTGATCGCAAAAGCGAAAGAGATCATTGAACGTGGAGATCTGGGTCAGATAACAGCCGTGCATGGCCACTGCTGGCTGCCCAAACCGGACAGTTATTATGATACTGAATGGCGGCAAAGCTCCGGCGCGGGACCGTTGTTTATCAATCTCATCCATGACGTGGATGTGTTGATGTATCTGTGTGGTCCGATCACGCGTGTTCAGGCGTTTGAAAGCAACGCCATCCGTGGCGCAGAGGCAGAGGAAGTCAGTGTTGCCATTCTGCGCTTTGCCAGCGGCGCCCTGGGAACGGTCAACCTGAGTGATGTTTCGCTTGGGCCGTGGAGTTGGGAGCTGACTGCGGGCGAGAACCCGGCCTATCCCGCCACGGACCAATCCAGCTATGTGATTGGCGGGCGCAAGGGGTCGCTCGCCTTGCCAAACCTGACGCTGTGGAACCAGAGCGACGGACCGGATTGGTGGGCGCCGATATCTGCCACGCGGATGCCGCTCGAGGCCGCCAATCCGCTGGAGGCGCAGATCGCGCATTTTGCCGACGTCATCCGTGGCGCTGCAACACCGCTGGTGAGCGGGGCGGATGGATTGCGCGCGGTTCAGGTTGTCGAGGCGATCAAGCAGGCGGCTCAAACCGGCGCATTCGTCACCATCGCATGTTAGATTTTTCTCGCGGCTTGCATATCCTGTGTTAGCGTTGGAGGGCGCACTGACAACGGTGCGCCGCGATAGGGCAGGGGGTGTCTTTTGGACCTGCCCGGCGCCCGCGCATGGCGTGAAACCCCACCAGAAACCGTAGCACGAAAAGGAGCAGCTGATGATGTCGGTTGGTGTTGTTGGATTGGGGGATATGGGCAGCGGGATTGCCAAGAACCTCATCGCAAACGGGTTTGAAACATGGGGGATCGATCTGATCCCATCGCGCAATCAGGCCCTTGTCGATATGGGCGGACATACGGCACTGTCTGTTGCCGAAGTCGGACGCAACGCGCAGGCCGTTTTCGTGATGGTCATGCAAGGGGTTCAGGCGCATGAGGTGATTCTGGGTAAAGACGGTCTGGCCGCGACCATGGCGCCGGGCGGGATCATCCTTTTGACGTCCACGATCAAACCGTCAGAGGCGCGCGCGATTGGGGCCGGGCTGCAAGGCTCAGGGTTGCATCTGATCGACAGCCCTGTGTCCGGGGGGTATCCGGGTGCGCAAGGCGGCACGCTGACCTTGATGGCAGCGGGGACGGACGCGGCACTGGCGCAAGCCAAGCCCGTGATGGAGGCCGTGTCGGCGGCAATTCACCGGGTCGGCACGGAGCCGGGTGAAGGACAGGTGGTCAAGGCGTGCTTGCAGTCGCTGATCGGATCGATCTTTTCTGCGACCTTCGAGGCGGCGGCCCTTGCAGCCAAGGCGGGTGCGCCGGGTCAGGTCATTCTGGATGTATTCTCGACCTCTTCCGCGGGGTCCGGCATCACCAACAACGCGTTGCAAAAGATCATCGACCGGCAATTTGAAGGCACCGGCAGTCATATTAACACGATGCACAAGGACCTGACCATTTCGATGGCCCTGGGCGAGGAATTGGGCGTGCCCTTGCACACCGCGGCCGCCGCGATGCAGATTTTCCATGCGGGCCGCACACGGCATCCAGATGGCGACAACTGGATTTGCACAAAGGTGATCGAAGAGATTGTGGGGGCCGAGTTGCACCGCGATACGGCCAAGGTGACGCGATGAAACTGGGTGTCATTTGTGACGGGATAAGCCGCGATCTGGCACATGCGGTAGACGTCATGGACGAATTTGATCTCGACTATGCCGAGTTGCAATTCGTCGGAGACACGGAGGTCGGAGACCACTCCAAGGCGGAAATCCGGGAGATTGACACCTTGTTGCGGGACCGGGGCAAGCCTGTCAGCTGCCTCAGCCGCCATGTCTTTGCCGGAACCACGTCTGCGAACCGTCCCGGCGATGCGCTGCACATCCAACACATGGACGCGCTCAAGCGGGTGATCCACATGGCGCATGTCGTGGGCAGTCCGCTGGTCCGCATCATGACTCAGAAGAAAGAGCAGATCCTGTGGGGTAAAAACGGGGCCGAACGGTGGAATGTCGCCCATGGTGCGTGGGATGCCATGGCCCCGATGATTGCGCCTGCCGTCGATCTGGCCCGGGCCGAAGGGGTGACGCTGGTGGTCGAAACCGGAAACGGTACGATGGTAAATTCCAACTATACCGCCCGTCGTTTGATTGACGAATTGGATGCGACGGACGCACTCAAGGTCTTGTGGGACCCGGCCAACAACTGCTGGTGCCACGAGTTGGCCTTTCCGGATGGCTACGGCGAAGTCAAAGACGGGTATCTGGGTCACATCCATATCAAGGACGTACAGGTGGACACACCGCGCGCCACGCTTGAGGTTCGCCGGATGGGCAAAGGTCAGCTTGGCCCCTTGTTTCAACCGATGGCCGATGCCTTGCGGATGGACGGATACGATGGCGTGATTTCGTTCGAAAGTGTCTATCACCCCGGCAATGGCGATTTCGAAGCGGGGTTTCGGGCCTCCATCGATCACTTCAAGGCGATCTTTGGCCCCTGAAAGGTATCAATGCGCGTGTCCGCTATCATTTCGGACGTGCGCGCTCATATTGCGCTTGGCGGCCACGCTGGATAGGCAGGGGCCGTACGGAGTGTAAGGACGGCCCATGACGAACATCGCTGAATTGCCCGCTTTGCAAGACCTCCGCGTCGCTGTGATCGGGTTGGGATATGTGGGCCTGCCGCTGGCTGTTGAGTTCGGCAAACAGCGCCCCACAATCGGCTTCGATTTGAACGCCGATCGGGTGTCGGCTTTGCAAACCGGGCGTGACAGCACGGGCGAGGTCGACCCCGAGGACATGTCAATGGCGCATCACCTGAGATATTCAAGCGATCTGGCCGAGATTGCCGATTGCAACGTCTATATCGTCGCCGTGCCCACGCCCATCGATCAACACCGCCAGCCCAATCTGGGGCCGCTCTTGTCCGCCTCGCGCATGATCGGTTCGGTGATAAAGCGCGGCGATATCGTGGTGTTCGAAAGTACGGTTTATCCTGGTGCCACCGAGGAAGACTGTTTGCCATTGGTCTCGGAAGGGTCCGGTCTGATCCTCAATACAGATTTTTTCGCCGGCTACAGCCCCGAGCGGATCAATCCGGGCGACAAGACACGCCCGCTGCCCAAGATCGTCAAAGTCACGTCGGGCTCGACGCCTGAGGCAGCGGACCTGATTGATGCGCTTTACGGCACCATCATCACGGCTGGTACGTTCAAGGCGGCCTCGATCCGGGTGGCCGAGGCATCAAAGGTGATTGAGAACACGCAGCGTGACGTGTCCATCGCTCTGATCAACGAATTATCGATCATCTTTTCGCATCTGGATATCGACACCAGCGCCGTGCTTGATGCGGCGGCGACCAAGTGGAACTTCAACCGACTGTCGCCGGGTCTGGTGGGTGGGCACTGTATCGGCGTCGATCCCTATTACCTCGTTCATAAATCCATAACGGCGGGACATATCCCCGACATCATTCGAATGGCGCGAGAGATCAACGATGGCATGGCGCGTCATGCGGTGACGCTGTTGATCAAGAAGATGATCCAAAAGCAAGCGCGCGTGAATGGCGGGCGGGTCTTGCTCTTGGGGCTGACCTTCAAGCAGAACTGCGCCGATATCCGCAACACCAAGGTTGTCGATATGCTGGATGAGTTGGCGAGCTACGGACTGAGTATCGATATGTTCGACCCTTGGGCCGATCCATCAGAACTGCGGTCTGAGTATGACGTGGAAATGCTGCCAGAGATGCCTACACCTGAAGGGCGTTATGATGCAATCGTTCTTGCTGTTTCCCATGACACTCTGGTTGAAATTGGCGCAGACGGGATGCGTGCCTATCTGACAGGGCAAGGTGTGTTCTTTGATATGAAGGCCGTTTTTGATCAAGATGACAGCGATTTACGTCTCTGAGGCGCGAGCGGGCCAATAGATTTGCCTCAAGGGCTAGTTTAGCAAAGTCGCAGCCTTGCGCGCGGCGTCGAGGCCGGTCTCAATCGCGCCTTCAATAAGGCCTCCATGTCTTTGGGACACCTCGGCGCCAGCGAAGAGCAGACGATCACATATTACGTGTGACAGTTCTGGCGCGCCGTATGGGGGATGGCCCATTGGTGGCGTTTGATCGGCCTTCGTTGCGGTAAACGGCTCTGCCGCCCAGTCCATGATCCGCAGTGTTTTCGGATTGGCCGCTTGCGGTCCGAACAGGCGCGCCAGTTGGGCCAGCGTGGCGTCGCGCAATGCGACTTGATCCTGCCGCTGGGTAAAGGGCCAACCAACGAACCCGAACAAACCAAATTGGCCCAGATCGGGATCACTTTGGTCGGCAATCTCGACCAATGGGCCGATCTGGCTGACTGCACTACCGGACAGTTCGGCCTCACGCCAGAACGGACTGTCATACAGAGCAACAACCTTGGCATGCGCCGCCATCCAGGTGGGCCAGCGCGTCATGGCCATTTGCAGAGGCGCTGTCCAAGCCGGTATCACATCCCATGTAGCGGCGATCGGGGGTGGAGCGGTATTTATGATGACGTCACCACTCCATGTGATGCCGTTCGCGGTTGTGATCTGCGGATTGCCAGTGAGGTCCAACGCGGAAACGGCTTGGTCAAAGTGCAGACTGCCTGGCGGGAGTGCCGCGTACAACGCATTCGCCAAGGCACCGACACCGCCTCTGATGCGCGCGGCATCGCCATATCGCTTTGGGACATTGCCGCGCTGAAGGCCTTGTGCTGTTTCATAGACAAATATGCCGTCTTCGAACTGGGGCAGCGTCATCAATCCAAGATCATTGAGTAAAGTGCAAACATTCGGCTGAGCGCCGGGCCAGATCCACGCGGGCCCGAGATCAACGGCGCCTTGACCTGCCGGCAAACTGACAGCGCGACCGCCAACGCGCGCACGCGCTTCGAGCACGGCGACCTCATGGCCGCGCGCAATCAGGTTTCGGGCGGCGACGAGACCCGCGAGGCCCGCGCCGATTACAACGACTTTAGAGCCGCTCACGCCTCGACCATTTGCCGCAGATGTCCTGTTTTGACCCAGATACGGGCGCCCGTGGGCCCTGCGGTCAGTATGGTTGCGCTGTCAGGTGGGAGGCGTAGCCAGTCCCTTGCCTGCAAGGTCTGTCCATCTTCGATCAAACTGCCTTCCAGTACCAGAATTTCTGCACCATCCGGCGCCTGAAAAGGATGTGCCGTGGTCTTGTTCCAGGCTTCAACGACAACCTGTTCCTGCGCGTCTTTGAACAAGGCGAACGTCTCGACTCCATCGCGTTTCGGATCGGGCACCAGATCTACAGTGTTCATGTCAATACGAACATGTTTCCTGTCTTCGGGGGTGAACTGCCAGAGCTTCACAAAGATCGTTGCTCCGGGCGCAGAGCTTGGTGTGTGCCGAGAAGTCGGGGGGTTGCGCACGTACGTGCCGACCGGGAAATCGCCAGACTCGTCTTGAAAGACTCCGTCGAGCACAATGTATTCTTCGCCCCCGTCATGAGTGTGAGGCGCAAACGCGCTGCCGGGTGCAAACCGCACGATTGTCGTGGCACGTGCAACCTCATCACCGACACGATCGAGCATTTTGCGTTCAACCCCGGCGCTTGGCGAAGCCCGCCACTGGTTGTCCCTGTCGTGGATGCATATCTTTTGAGCGAAATCGGAATTCAATTGCATTGTGCGCTCCTGTTCGGTGATACTCTGGTAAACCTAGGTATCATTGATTGAGTGGGCAACGCGAGCGCTCTGTATTTTGCGCGGGACGATATTTTTATGCTAAAAATATTTGGTCCCTCAGTTGGGCGAAGTCGCGTCAAATACAGCAAATGCGTTGCTCGACAGAGCTGAATATTGCATGGGTCTGTACGGATGTGATGCGATTAGCTTTGCGGTTCTTTGGTGCAATCAGTCGAATTGCATCAGGGGTTGAGATCATCGCCTTTGATGTTGGAATTGCCGTCGTCGCACGTCAGGGGAATCGCGTTTGGAACTGAAGGCGTGAACGGTCACTCTTGCCTGTGAGGGCGAGATGGATTCTGAAGTGGGG